>NZ_VLKF01000001.1:3007882-3308670 GCF_007994135.1 Modestobacter roseus | reverse complement strand
TCGGCGGGGTGCTGCTCCTCGTGCACGTCACCCTGGCGCGGGCCGCGGACGAGCAGGACCTGCTGGTGGCGAGGCTCGCCCATGCGGCCGACGTCGACGGCCTGACCGGCCTCCTCTCGCGGCGGGCCTTCGAGGCCGGTCTGGACGACGCCCTGCAGCGGTCGTCGGCGCCGTGCAGTCTGCTGCTGGTCGACCTGGACCGCTTCAAGTCGGTCAACGACGGGTTCGGCCACCCGGCCGGCGACGCCGCACTGCGGCACGTGGGCGGCCTGGTCGAGGCCGCGGTGCGCCGCTTCGGTGGCCTCGTCGGTCGCCTCGGGGGCGACGAGCTGGGCGTCCTGCTCGTGGGCTGCGCCCAGCCGGTGGCCCTGGAGCGGGCCGAGGAGCTCGTGCGCGCCGTCCGGACGGCGCCGCTGGTCCTGCCCGCGGGCATCTCCCTGCCGCTGAGCATCAGCGTCGGCGTGGCCACCTCCGACGACGGGGACCGGGTGGCGCTCTACGCGGCCGCCGACGCGGCCCTGTACGCGGCGAAGACGTCCGGCCGGGACCAGGCGTCCGGTGATCAGCGCCACGATCGCCGGACGCTGCCGCAGGCGGTACCCGCCGACGCGGTCCCGTAGCCCGCGGGACGGCGCCGAGCGCCAGCGGCACGGCGCCGCTACGCGCCGTCCAGCAGCTCCCGGCAGACGGTCAGCAGTCGCTCGCGGAGCACCCCGCCGCGGGCGGCGAAGCCGCGCTGGGCGGCCACGTACTCGGCCTTGCCCTCCGGCGTCTCGATCGCCACCGGGGAGTACCCGTGCGCGCTCAGGTCGTAGGGCGAGGCACGCATGTCCAGCTCCCGGACGTCGGCGGCGAGCGCGAAGCAGTCGGCCAGCAGCTCGCCGGGGACGGCCGGGCTGAGCTTGTACGCCCACTTGTAGAGGTCCATCGTCGCGTGCAGGCAGCCGGGCTGGTCCATCGCGGGCTGGGTCTCCCGGGTGGGCCGCAGGGTGTTCCGCGGTGCGCCGGCGCGGGTGAAGAACCGGTAGGCGTCGATGTGGCTGCACTGCACCCGGTGCGACTCCACCACCGCGTCGGTGCCGGCCTGCCCCAACCGCAAGGGCAGCGGGTGGCGCACCTCGCCGTCCTCGGGGCGGTAGAGCATCGCCCACTCGTGCAGCCCGAAGCAGCCGAACTGGCCGGGCCGGGACGCGGTGCCGCCCAGCAGGCCCTCGATCCAGCCGACGGCGCTGCGCCGCTTGTCCAGGAACGCGGCCCGGTCCAGGCCGACGCCGTCGGCGGTGGCCGCGTAGAACGGCCAGTTCAGCCGCTCGCTGGCCGCCGCACCGGCCAGCACGGTGCCGACGCCGGGGTGCCAGCGCCGCAGCCGGCCGGGGGGCTCGGAGTAGTAGGTGAACAGGAAGTCCAGCACCGGGTGGGTGGCGCCGGCCTGCCGGCGTGCGCGGTGGGGTCCCAGCCAGGTCTCCATCCGGGCCTGGTGGTCCGCCTCCCGGGCACGCCACTCCCGCTCGGGCAGCACCGTCGGCGCGGTGGAGAGCAGCGGGGGCACCGGGCCAGGGTAGGTCGGGTGCGCGCACCCGAGGCACCGCGCACCCGAGGCACCGCGCACCCGAGGCACCGCGCACCCGAGGCACCGCGCACCCGAGGCACCGCGCACCCGAGGCACCGCGCACCCGAGGCACCGCGCACCGGGCGCATCGCGCGCCCATGACACGTGTCATGCCCCACCCGTGCGCCGAGGCCGCGAAGAGGTGCACGGCGGCACCTGTGCCAGCCGGGTCCGGGCGGCAACGTGAGGGGTGCGTCCGACAGCCCGGCCCGACGGCGGCCGGCGGCGCACCGAGGAGGTCGACGTGCACCCCACCCCCACCCGCTCACCGTCCATCGCACCGACGGCGGCCCCGGCGATCGAGGTCACCGACCTGCGCCGCAGCTACGGCGACTTCGAGGCGGTGCGCGGCATCTCGTTCGAGGTGCAGCCCGGTGAGGTGTTCGCCCTGCTCGGCGTCAACGGGGCGGGCAAGACCTCCGCGCTGGAGGTGCTCGAGGGCCTGGCCCCGCCCGCGGCCGGCGCGGTGCGGGTGCTCGGCGCCGACCCGGTGCGTGACCGGGCCCGGGTGCGGCCGCACCTGGGGGTGCTCCTGCAGACCAGCGGCCTGCCCGGCGACCTGACGGTCGCCGAGACCCTGCGCGCCTGGGCGGGCACGCTGACCGGTCCGCGGCCGGTGCCCGAGGCGCTGGCCCAGGTGCAGCTGGCCGACCGCGCCGACGTCCGGGTGCGCAGCCTCTCCGGCGGTGAGCGCCGCCGGCTGGACCTCGCGCTGTCGCTGCTCGGCCGGCCCGCCGTCGTCGTGCTGGACGAGCCGACCACCGGACTCGACCCGGAGTCCCGCCGGCAGGTCTGGGAGCTGGTGAAGGGGCTGGTGGCCGACGGCGCCGCGGTCCTGCTGACCACCCACCACCTGGAGGAGGCCGAGGAGCTCGCCGACCGGGTCGCGATCATGCGCGGCGGCCAGATCGTGCTGTCCGGCACCCAGGCCGAGATCGCCGAGACCCAGCCGGCCACCATCCGCTTCACCCTCGACGACGACGCCCCGCAGCCACCCGTGCCCACGGGCGTGCAGGTGGTCGGCCAGGGCCGGCGGGTCGAGTGGCACACCCGCGCGCTGCAACCGGTGCTGGCCGAGCTGCTGGCCTGGGCCGCCGAGCACGGCGTCGTGCTGCGGACGCTGCTGGCCCGCGCGGGCTCCCTCGAGCAGGCCTTCCTCGCCGTCGCCGACGGCACCGACCCCCGCACGACGCAGGAGGAGAACCGATGAGCGCCCCGACCACCGATCGCAGCACCCTCGACCGCCCCACGAGCGGACCGGGCCGGCTGTCCCGGGTCTGGTCCCTGGCCTCCGCCGAGACCCGGCTACTGGGCCGCAACCGCACCGCCCTGGTGAACTCGGTGGTCCTGCCGCTGCTGTTCGTCGCGGTCGTGCCGGCCCTGGGCCTGGACGACGGGGAGTTCCCCATCGGCGCCCGGCTGCTGGTGACCGCCGCCGGCATCACCCTGGTGATGCTGACCTACTACAACCTGGTCACCACCTACGTCGCCCGCCGGGAGGACCTGGTGCTGCAGCGGATGCGCACCGGGGAGCTGACCGACGTCGAGGTGCTGGCCGGCACCGCCGCGCCGACCGTGTTCGTCACCCTCGGCCAGGTGGTGGTCATCGCCGCGGGCGTGGCGCTGCTCGGTGAGTGGTCGGCCCCCGCCGACGTCGTCCTGCCGCTGCTCGCCCTGCTCGCCGGGACGCTGCTGATGGTCGTGCTGGCCGCGGCGAGCACCAGCTTCACCCGCACGCCGGAGTCCGCGCAGATCACCACGCTGCCGATCATCGTCGTCTCCACCGGGCTCTCCGGGGTCTTCTACCCGCTGTCCGTGCTGCCCGAGACGCTGGGCGAGATCGCCCGGTTCCTGCCGCTCACCCCCGTCGTGGAGCTGCTGCAGCTGGGCCTGGCCGGCCAGACCTGGGACGGCGAGCTGGTCGACGGGAGCGTCTGGCCGCACGCCGGCATGCCGCTGGCGGTGCTCGCCGGGTGGCTGGTGGTGGGCGCGGTCGCCGCCCGGCGCGGGTTCCGGTGGGCTCCCCGCCGGTGAGGCCACACCGCCGCGGCACGGTCGGTACGGCAGCATGACCGCCGTGCCGACCGTCTCGCGCTGGTGGAACAGCCGGACGGCGCCCCAGCGGATCGACCTGTACACGCGCTGGTCCTTCTACTCCTTCCTGGCCGCGCTGCCGGTCCTCGCGCTGGCGGTGCTCGGCGCCGGGGTCGATGGCGCGGCCCCGGGGGGCGGCGGGCTGGTGTTCCTGGCCGGCTCGGCCGTCACCGGGGTGGCGGCGGTCCAGCTCAGCCGTCGGGGACTGGCGGCGCACCGGGAGGGTCGTCAGCTCCCCGGGGGCCTGACGATCGCGGCGTTCGCGGCGGCCGGGGCGACGGCGGTCGGGGGCGCGTGGGCGTTCGCCGGGTCCGACTCCGCCGGCGCCGTCCCGTGGTCGGTCAGCCTGCCCCTCGCCGCCGTGCTCATCGCCTGCTCGACGGTCTGGGCGACCCGGCAGCTCACCCCGTACGCGGTGGGCGTCGGCGTGGTCAGCGGCGTCGCCGCCGCGCTGGCCGGCGCGCACCCGGTCGCGGCCGTCGCGCAGGGGGTCGTGCTGGCCGTCACGGTCCTGTTCGTGGTGCTCGCCTTCCGGTTCACCGTGTGGGTGCTCGACGTGGTGCTGGAGATGGAGCGCACCCGGGGCGTGGAGCTCCAGCTGGCGGTGGCCGAGGAGCGGCTCCGCTTCGCGCGGGACCTGCACGACGTGATGGGCCGCAACCTCTCGGCGATCGCGGTCAAGAGCCAGCTGGCCGGCGAGCTGGTGCGCCGGGACCGGCCGGAGGCCGCCGACGAGGTCGCCGACATCAGCCGGATCGCCGAGGAGTCGCTCCGGGAGGTGCGCGAGGTGGTCCGCGGGTACCGCCGCACCGACCTGGCCGGCGAGCTGGCCGGCGCCCGGTCGGTGCTGCGCGCCGCCGGGGTGGCCTGCACGGTGCACGGCGAGGACGCGGCGGTCGGGCTGCCCGAGCCGGTGCAGGTGGCGCTGGGCTGGGTGGTGCGGGAGGCCGTGACCAACGTGCTGCGGCACAGCGACGCCGCCGACTGCTGGATCGGGCTGGAGCGCGGTGAGGGGGAGGTCGCCCTGACGGTGACCAACGACGGGGTGACCGGCGAGCCGGGCACCGGCAACGGCCTGACCGGCCTCCGCGAGCGGCTGGCCGGGGCCGGCGGGTCGCTGGACGCCTCCCGTGACGGCGACCGCTTCACCCTGACCGCCACCCTGCCCACCGGAGGTGCCGCATGATCCGCGTGCTGCTGGCCGACGACGAGAACCTGGTCCGCTCGGCGTTCGCCGCCCTGCTCGGGCTGGAGGACGACCTCGAGGTGGTCGCCCAGGCGTCCTCCGGCGCCGAGGCGCTGGCCATGGCCCGCTTGCACACGCCGGACGTCGCCGTGCTGGACCTGCAGATGCCCGACCGGGACGGGATCAGCGTCGCGGGGGAGCTGACCACGGTGCTGCCCGGCTGCGGGCTGGTCATCGTCACCGGCCACGGCCGGCCCGGGCACCTCAAGCGGGCGCTGGAGGCCGGGGTCCGGGGCTTCCTGCCCAAGACGGTGGGGGCGGCCGTGCTGGGCGACGTCGTGCGCACGGTGCACCGGGGTGGGCGCTACGTCGACCCCGAGCTCGCCGCGGAGGCGATCAGCGCCGGGGACAGCCCGCTGACCCCGCGGGAGGCCGATGTCCTCGAGCTCGCCGCGAGCGGCGCCCCGGTCGAGGAGATCGCCGTCCGCGCCCACCTGTCGCCGGGCACCGTGCGCAACTACCTGTCGGCGGCCGCGGCGAAGCTGGGCGCGTCGAACCGGCACGCGGCCGTGGAGGCCGCGCGCCGGCACGGCTGGATCTGAGGAGGACCCCCTCGCCCCCCCACGCCTCGCACGCTCCGCGCGGGCCCCTGCGAGGGAGCCGGGGAAGGGGCAGAGGGGTCCTTCGTCAGTCGTTGGCGGGGCGGGCGACCGAGTCCTCGCGCTGCGCCTCGTCGTCGGTGAGCAGCACGGTGTCCTTCTCGCCGCCGTCCCCGCGGTCGTGGCCGGGGGTGCCGTCGACCAGGTCGCCGTCGGGGTCGGAGGTGGCGGGGGAGTCGTGGTAGCCGCTGTCGCTGGGTTCGGTCATGACCCGTGCATGCCCGGCGGTGGCGCGGCTACTCAGAACGCGGCCTCGTCGACCTCCATCAGCGCGTTGTCGGTGTGCTCGACGAGGTACCGCTCGCTGGTCAGCTTCGGCAGCACCTGGCTGCAGAAGAACCGGGTCGCGGCGAGCTTGCCCTCGTAGAAGTGCCGGTCCCGCTCGCCCACGTCGCCGGCCAGCGCGGCGAGCGCCACCTCCGCCTGGCGGACCAGGAGCCACCCGGTGACCAGGTCGCCGACCGCCAGCAGCAGCCGGCTGGTGTTCTGGCCGACCGCGTAGAGCTTGGTGCGGTCCTCGGTCGCGGCGGTCAGCTGGCCGAACATCGCGGTCAGCATCCCCTGCACGTCGCCCAGCGCGGTGCCGAGCAGCGCGCGCTCGACCTTGAGCCGGCCGTTGCCCGCCTCCGCGGTGACGGTGGCCTGGACCTGCTCCGCCAGCCAGGTCAGCGCCACCCCGCCGTCCCGGACGATCTTCCGGAAGAAGAAGTCCTGGCCCTGGATCGCCGTCGTCCCCTCGTAGAGGGTGTCGATCTTGGAGTCCCGGACGTACTGCTCGACCGGGTAGTCCTGCAGGTAGCCCGAGCCGCCCAGGGTCTGCAGCGACTCGCTGGTGAGCAGCTGGGTGGCCCGCTCGGAGCCGAAGCCCTTGACCACGGGCAGCAGGAGGTCGTTCAGCTTCGCCGCGAGCACGGCCTCCGGGCTGTCGGTGGTGCCCGCGGCCTGGGCCTCCATCACCTGGTCGCGGAAGGTGGCGGTGTAGAGGTAGAGGGCGCGCATGCCCTCGGCGTAGGCCTTCTGCAGCATCAGCGAGCGCCGGACGTCGGGGTGGTGGGTGATCGGCACCCGCGGGGCGTCCTTGGCGGTGGCGGTGAGGTCGGCGCCCTGCACCCGCGTCTTCGCGTACTCCAGGGCCACCTGGTAGCCGGCCGACAGGGTGGCGATCGCCTTGGTGCCGACGAACATCCGCGCGTACTCGATGACCCGGAACATCTGGGCGATGCCGTCGTGCACGTCGCCGACCAGCCAGCCCCGGGCCGGGACCGGTCCGTCCCCGAAGGTGAGCTCGCAGGTGGTGGAGACCTTCAGGCCCATCTTCTTCTCGAGGTTGGTCACGTACACGCCGTTGCGCTCGCCGAGCTCGCCGGTGGCCAGGTCGACGTGGAACTTGGGGACGACGAACAGCGACAGCCCCTTGGTGCCCGGCCCGGCCCCCTCCGGGCGGGCGAGCACCAGGTGCACGATGTTGTCGCTCAGGTCGTGCTCGGCCGAGGAGATGAAGCGCTTGACGCCGGTGATGTGCCAGGAGCCGTCGGGCTGCTGCACGGCCCGGGCCCGCCCGGCGCCGACGTCGGAGCCCGCGTCGGGTTCGGTGAGCACCATCGTCGCGCCCCAGAGGTGCTCGATCATCAGCTCGGCCAGCCGCTGCTGGTCCGGGGTGCCGAGCGAGTGCAGGATCGCCGCGAACGTCGCGCCCGAGCCGTACATGAACACCGCCGGGTTGGCGCCGAGGATCATCTCGAACGCCGCCCAGCGCAAGCTGAACGGTGCGCCGAAGCCGCCGAGCTCCTCGGGCAGGTCCAGCCGCCACCACTCGCCGGCCTCCACCGCGCGGACCGACTCCCGGAACGACTCCGGCAGCGTCACCGTGTGCGTCGCCGGGTCGAACACCGGCGGGTTCCGGTCGGCGTCGGCGAAGGATGCGGCCAGCGGCCCCTCGGCCAGCCGGCGGACCTCGGCCAGCACCCCGCGGGCGGTCTCGGCGTCCATCTGCGCGAACGGCCCGGTGCCGAACCGGTCCTTGGTGCTCTGGAACTCGAAGAGGTTGAACTCGAGGTCGCGGAGGTTGGCCGTGTAGTGGCTCATCTGCGGAGCGCTCCTGGGTGCGGGGCCGGACGGCGCGGGTTACTGGCTGGTAACCAACGCTAGGGCCGACCGGTGACCGGCACAAGGACCCACCGCGCCCGTGGCTCAGTCGTCCCCGGCGGCGTTCTCGTCGAGCACCGGGCCGGCCTCGTGGTGCGGGTGGCCGTGGGTGCGTTCGCGCTGCTTCATCCGCGCCTCGTGGACGTGCCGCTCGCCGTCGGTGAAGGCCTCGCGGGCCCGCTGGTCGAAGGAGCGGAAGGTGGACCAGTAGTTCGCGTCGTAGTCCTCGACGATCTGGAAGGTCCACCGGTCGGCGATGACGTTGCGGCCGACCAGGTCCCGGTCCAGGTCGTCGGCGAATTCGCCGTGGCCCGCCTGGCGGAACAGGTCGACGGCGTCCTGCAGGAGCAGGTCGGCGCGGCCGGTGAGCTGGTGGAAGCCGTAGAGCATGCCCCGGGCGTGCTCGACGGCCTCGAGGGCCTCCGAGAGCTTGCCGACGGCGGTGACGGTGTCGTCGTCGAGGTCAGGGCGCGAGCGGTCGGTCATGAGCCGATCCTGCGGCTTCCCGCGCCCGGCCGCCCGTTCAGGCGGTGGCGTCCCGGACGGCGGCGTCGATCAGCTTCTGGGCGAGCCGGCGGCCGTGGGAGGCCGGCCCGTCGGGGCCCAGCAGCCCGCCGGAGAGGTACATCCCGTCGATGATCAGGTGCACCTGGGCGGCGAGGTCCTCCCCGCCGCCGGGCACCACCTCGGCGGCCAGCCGCTCCAGCCGCATGTGCAGCTCGAACTTGTAGTCGGCGGCGGCGCTGCGGGCGGGGTGCTGCGGGTCGTCGTACTCGCTGCTGACGTTGGTGAACGGGCAGCCGCGGAAGCCGGTGCGGGTGACGTCCTTCTCCACCGCGTCGACCACCGAGAGCAGGGCGGCCCGGGGGTCGCCCTCCAGCCGGATCAGCTCGGCGTCGATGTAGGACAGCACCGTGGCCGCCTTGCGCGCCAGGTAGGCGCCGACCAGGTCGTCCTTGCTCTTGAAGAGCCGGTAGACCGTCATCTTGCCCAGCCCGGTCTCGCGGACCAGTTCGTCCATGCCCACACTGCGCGAGCTGCGCGCCGAGAACAGTCGCTCGGCGGTGTCCAGGACGATCTCCTGGCGCTCCGCGCGGGATCGACGGACGGGTGCCGAGCCGTCGTCGGCCGTGTGCAGGGGGAGGGCTGCGGCAGTCACGTCAGCGATCGTGCAGCACCCCGTGACGGAGCAGTTCGCGGCACGCCGACGTGTTCAGGCGCTCACGCAGTGCCATCGTGGCACACGGCACCAGCCGGGACGACAGGGGTCCGGTGAGGCTCGTGGGACGACGCCGCACCCGTCGCGGCGATGCGATCGGGTGCGGTTGAGGCGGGGTGGGTCAGGCCCGGCGGATGCGGCGCGGGTTGGCCAGCATGCGCACCAGCGGCTGCTGCTCGGCGCGCGCCTCGTCGGTGCCGCCGGGGGCGTTCTGGTCCAGCCGCTGCTGGTCGGTGTCGTTGTTCGGCATGTCGCCGAGCTTCCCCCGCACCCGGCACGGCAAAACAGCCCCGGGGCCAGGAGAACCCGTTCGGGGGCTGAGACGTCGATCACCCAGCGGCCGGCGCCGCGGGCGGTGGTCAGCCGGCGGGGTGGGCGGCGAGCGGCGCCGGGTCGGCCACCGGAACGGCGGCGCCGCGGGGCGTCCGGTCGCGGGTGACCAGCAGGGTGAGCACCCAGGTGAGGACGGCGAGGGTGGTCACGAAGAAGCTGGGCGGCAGGTTGACCATCGCGGAGAGCACCAGGCCGAGCCAGACGCTGCCCAGTGCGATGGCCACGGCGAGCGCGGCGACCATCCCGGGCCGGGCGGTCATCCGCAGGGCCGCGGCGGCCGGGGTGACCACGAGCGCGAACAGCAGCAGCGTGCCGACGACCTGCACGGCCATCGTGACGGTCAGGGCGAGCAGCACGATGAACGCCACCCCCAGGGCGCGCACCGGCACGCCCCGCGCCTCGGCCACCGCCGGGTCGACGGAGGCGAAGACCAGCGGGCGGGCGATCACCGCGAGCGCCCCGACGACGAGCAGCGTGAAGCCGCCGAAGACCCACAGCTGGTCGGTGGAGATCGCCAGCAGGTTGCCGAACAGCACCGTGGTGGTGCTGCTCGCGTTGGCGGTGGCGAGCGAGGCGAACAGCACCCCGAGGCCGGTGGCGAAGGCGAGGATCGTGCCGGTGGCGACCTCGCGGTCGGCCACCCGCTTGCCGAGCAGGCCGATCAGCAGCCCGCCGCCGACGCAGAACACCGCCAGGCCCAGGGTCACCGGGGCGCCGACCAGGATGGCGCCGGTGGCGCCCGGGAAGCCGATGTGGGCCAGCGCGTGCGCGGCGAAGGCGTTCTGCCGGGTGACGACGAACCAGCCCATCAGCCCGGCGGCCAGCGCGACCATCGAACCGCCGATCAGGGCGTGCTGCATGAACGTGGTCTGCAGCACCTGCAGCCAGTTCTCCTGGAAGGTGACCACGGTTCAGCCGCCCCGGGTGAAGAGATCGCCCTGCGCGGTGCGCACCACCCGGACCGGGGTGCCGTACAGGTGGGTGAGCAGGTCCTCGGTGACGACGGCGTCGATCGGGTCGTGGTGCGGGTGCCCGTCGAGCAGGTAGACGGCGTCGGTGAGCACCGGCAGCAGGGGGTTGAGGTCGTGCACCACGACCATGATGGTCACCTGTCGCGAGCGGGTGAGCTCGCCGAGCAGCGTCACCACCTCGTGCTGGTTGCGCAGGTCGAGGTTGGCCAGGGGTTCGTCGAGCAGCAGCAGCTCGGCGTCGTCGACGATCGCCTGCGCGATGGCGACCCGCTGCTGCTGGCCGCCGGAGAGCTCCGACATCCGCCGGTCGGCGTAGCCGGACGCGCCGACCCGGGCCAGGGCCCCGTCGACCCGCGCCCGCTCCTCGGCGGAGGCGCGGCGCAGTCCGAAGCGGCCGCCGGTGAGGCCGAGCATGACCAGGTCGCGGGCGCGCACCGTCTCGCCGAGCGCGGCGGTGTAGTTCTGCGGCACGTAGCCGATCCGGCGGTCACCCCGGCTGGGGGTGCGGCCGAGCACCTCGATCCGGCCGGTGGCCGGGGGCAGCAGCCCGAGGGCCAGCTGGAACAGCGTGGTCTTGCCGGCCCCGTTGGGGCCGATCACCCCGACGACCGCGCCCGTGGGCACGGTGAGGGTGCCCTGCGACCAGACGGTCCGGCCGCCGCGCACCACCGAGACGTCGTCGAGGACGAGCGCCGGAGGTGCCGCGGGTGCCGGGTCGGCCGTTCTGACGTCGGTCACTGACCCCCACCGAGTGCATCGGAGAGCTGCTCCAGCTGGGACAGCTGCCAGGCGATGAACGACGACTCGTCGTCCGGCACCGACTCTGTCACCTCGACCACCGGCACGTCAGCCGCCTCGGCGGAGGCGCGCAGCTGCTCGGGGATGCTGCCCTCGGTCTGGGAGTTGTACACCAGCACGTCGACCGAGCCGTCGGAGAGCGCGGCCTCGAACGCGGCGACGTCGCCGGGCGCCGGCTCGGCCTCGTTGCTCGCCGCCTCGCGGTAGCCCTCGGGGGTGGCGTCGGTGAGGCCGATCGCCTCGGCGGTGTACTCGAACACGCTCTCCGTGGCGGCGTAGCTGCGCCCGGCCGCGGCGGACTGCAGCGCGCTGAGCTCGTCCAGGTAGGCCTGCAGGTCGGCCTCCCACGCCTCGGCCTGCTCGGTGAAGTGGTCGGCGGCGTCCGGCGACAGCTCGGTGAGCTGCTCGGTCACCGCGGTGGCCACGGCCTGGACGTACTCGGGGGAGTACCACAGGTGCGGGTTGACCCCGCCGTGGGCGTGCCCTTCCTCGCCGTCCGCGTGCTCCTCCTCGGCGTGCTCCTCCTCCGCGTGCTCCTCGGTCTCGACCCCGACGACCTCCGCCGCGTCGACGACGGCGGGGGCGGTGTCGAGCGAGGCGATCGCGTCCTCCGCCCAGTGGTCGTAGTCGGCCCCGTTCACCACGACCAGCTCGGCGTCGGTGAAGGCGGCGATGTCGGCGGAGGTGGCCTCGTAGTCGTGCGGGTCGACCGCGGAGGAGGCGAGCACGGTGGTGACGGTGGCGCAGTCCCCGGCCAGCTGCTCGACTACGTCGCCCCACTGGCTCACCGAGACGACGACGTCGAGCACCTCGCCGGGGCAGTTGCCCGCATCGGCCTCGGCGGTCGTGGTGCCGGCGCCGCCGGAGGTGCCGCAGGCGGCGAGGGTCAGCGTGGCGGTGGCGGCCAGCGCGGCGAGCGCGGGGCGGCGGAGCGGGGCAGGGCGGGGCACGGCGGGTCCTCACGTGGATACCTGGTGGGAATGACTCTCAGACCCAGTATCACCCGTGCGGTGCCGTGCGGTCGACTCCGGTCCCCGGCTGTGACGGCCATCATGGGCAGCGACGGTCGTCCGGGTCGGCCGGAGGGCCCCGCTGGAGGAGGACCCCGTGCCGCTGTCACCGGACCGCCGGTCGTCCGTGCGTCCGCCCACCGCGCCACCGCGCCGGGCTCCGCGGGCTCCGGCCCCGCCGCCTCCGGAGCCCGAGCGGGCGGAGCCGGTCGAGGAGGACCTGCCGCGCGGCTGAACCGGTCCCGCCGGGCCAGCCGCCGGCGGGGTCAGGCGCCGCTGATGCGGTTCTCCGGGTCGACCCCGTCCTCGGCGGCCGCCTCCGACCCCTCCGCGGGCTCGCTGGCGTGTGGCGTCCGGCCACCCTCCTGGTCGACGGCGGGGTCGGAGCCCTCGGCAGGCTCGCTGCTGTGCTGGGGTGCGCTCTCGGTCATGCCTGGGCGGATGCCCGGCCGGCCGGTGCGGAAACCCACCGCTCAGGCGACCGGCTCGGCCGGCGGCGTGCGGTCCAGCAGGGCCTGGACGGCGTCGTCGTCGGGCAGCGCGCCCCGGGCGCCGGGGCCGGTGGTCGACAGCGCCGCGGCGGTCACCGCGTAGCGGACCGCCGCCGCGAGGTCCGCGCCGCGGTCCAGTGCGCTGCTCAGTGCGCCGCAGAAGCAGTCACCGGCACCGGTGGTGTCCACGGCGTCGACCGGGGGCGGCGCCTGCAGCAGCGCCGGGCCGCCGGCCGGCACGACCAGCGCGCCGCGCCCGCCCAGGGTGACCACCACGTCACCGCTGCCCACTGCCCGGGCCAGCGCGACGAGGGCGGCCGGGGAGTCGTCCCCGTCGGGCACGCCGGACAGTGCGCGCAGCTCCGGCTCGTTGGGCACCAGCACGTCGACCTCGGCGAGCAGCTCGGCCGGCAGCGGCTGCGGCGGTGCCGGGTTGAGCACCACCGTCCCCCCGGTGGCCGCCACGGCCGCGCGCACCGTCTCGAGCGGGGTCTCCAGCTGGAGGAGCAGCACGCCGGCCCGGTGCACCGACTCGACGTCGACGTCGGCCGGGGTGAGGGCGGCGTTGGCCCCGGGCACGACGACGATCAGGTTCTCCCCGCCCCGGGCCTCCACCGGGATCGTGGCCGACCCGGTCGGTGCGCCGGGGGTGCGCTGCACCCGCCCGACGTTCACCCCGCAGTCGGCCAGGGCGGCCAGCTGGCGGCCGGCCGCGGGGTCGTCGCCCACCCGCCCGACCATGTGCACGCCACGGCCGAGCCGGCCGGCCGCCGAGGCCTGGTTGGCGCCCTTGCCGCCGGGCAGCAGCGCCACCGCCGAGCCGACGACGGTCTCGCCGCGACCGGGGAGCCGGTCGACGGTCACCACCAGGTCCTCGTTGAGGCTGCCGACGACGGTCACGGACACGCGGGCCTCCCGGTGATCACCACGGGGGCAGCCTAGGAGTCGGGGTCGGCGGACCGGCGCTGGCGCAGCCGCAGGGGCAGGAGGTACCACGTCACCAGCCCGAGGGTGCCGATCACCGCGCACGCCGCGATCGCCGGGCCCCGGCCGAGCACCACGTCCAGCACCAGCAGCACCGCGCTGCCGATGCCGATCAGCAGCAGGGTCAGCCCGCCCACGAGCGACCGGTCGGCGAACGCGACGATCGCCGCCTTCTGCCGCCGCCGGAACAGCATCCGGTGGAAGGAGACCGGCGCGACCAGCACCACGGTGGACAGCGCGGTGCTGATCATCGTGATCGCGTAGACCGTCGTCCCGAACGTGCCCAGGTCGGTGAAGCGGGACTGGAACGGGAGGGTCAGCAGGAAGGCGAACAGCACCTGGACCGCGGTGATGGTGACCCGGATCTCCTGCAGGGCCTCGCTGACGTTGCGGTCCAGCACCTCGTCGGGCGTCTCGCCGCGCGCCTGCGCCGTCCGCTGGGCGTCCGCCCGCTCGGCCTCGATCCGTTTCTCTGCCACGTCCGCGCGGTACCGCAGGCGCAGTCGATCAACACCCGGGAGACGCACGTGGCGCAGCACCAGGACGACGCCGACACGGTTCGCCGCGAGTTCGGCGAGGCGGTGAACATGACCGCCGGCGAGCTCGAGCGCTGGCTGGGCACCGAGGAGTCGCAGTCGGTGGGGCAGAAGGACGGCGGCTCGGGGGAGTCGACCGGGCACGAGTCCGGGCGACGGATCGTCGCGCTGCTGCACACGAAGAAGGCCGACCTGACCGACGACGACCTCGCACACATGCGGAAGGTGCACGGTTACGTGCAGCGGCACCTGGCGCAGCAGCCGAAGAAGGAGGACGTCGGGACGTCGAAGTGGCGGTACAGCCTGATGAACTGGGGCCACGACCCGCTGAAGGAGTGATCCCGCTGCCGCGCACCGACCTCTCCCGCACCGACCTCTCCCGAAACGACCCGGCGCAGTACGACGAGCTCGCCGACCAGTGGTGGGAGGGCAACGGCGGGTTCGCGGCGCTGCACTGGCTGGCCGCCTCGCGCGCCGAGCACGTGCCGCCGGCGGCCGGGCCGGACGCCGTCCTGGTCGATCTCGCGTGCGGCGGCGGGCTGATGGCGCCGCACGTCGCCCGGCTGGGCTACCGGCACGTCGGGGTCGACCTCGGGCTGGCCGGGCTGCGGGTGGCCCGGGAGCACGGGGTCGCGCCGGTGCGGGGGTCGGTGCTGGCCGTGCCGCTGGCCGACGGGTGCGCCGACGTCGTCGTCGCCGGCGAGGTGCTCGAGCACGTGGCCGACCACGACCGGGTGGTGGCCGAGTGCGCCCGGCTGCTGCGGCCGGGCGGCACCCTCGTCATCGACGCCCTGCCCGACACCCGGCTGGCCGAGCTGCTGCTGGTGCGCATCGGGGAACACGTGCCCGGCGGGCCGCCGCCCGGCATCCACGACCCGGCGCTCTTCGTCGACCGGGAGCGGCTGCTCGCGACCGCCGACCGGTGCGGGCTGGACCTCCGCCTGGTCGGGCTCCGGCCGTCCGTGCGCGACTGGCTGGCCTGGCGCCGGGGACGGCGGGCGGTCGTGCGGATGAAGCAGGTGCGGTCCACGGCGGTGGTGTTCGCCGGCTACGGGGTCAAGCGCGGCGGGCGGAAGCCCGCCCCCGGACGTACGGTCGGGTCATGAGCTGGTCCGACGGAAGCCGCCCCCTGCCGTGAGCGCGGTCGTCACCGGCGCCGGTCGGGCGCTGCCGGCCACCTACGAGCAGTCCGCCGTCTGGCGCGAGTACTTCGCCCCCCGCTACGAGGGGGTGCGCGCCGCCGAGCGGGTCTTCATGGCCGCCGGGGTGACCACCCGGCACGCGGTGGTCTACCCCGGCGACGAGGACCTCGCGGATGCCGGCACCGAGGCCCGGATGCTCCGCTACGTCGCCGAGGCGATGCCGCTGGGCAAGCAGGCGGTGGCCGGGGCGCTGGACGCCGCGGGGCTGGCGCCGGGCGACGTCGGCCTGTTCGCCGTCGCCTCGTGCACCGGGTACGTCACCCCGGGGCTGGACATCCGGCTCGCCCAGGACCTCGGCATGCCCGCCGGGCTCCAGCGGCTGCTCGTCGGGCACATGGGCTGCTACGCGGCGCTGCCCGGGCTGGGCGCGGTCGGTGACTACGTCAGCGCCCGGTCGCGGCCCGCGGTGCTGCTGTGCCTGGAGCTGACCAGCCTGCACGTGCAGCCGGCCGTCCCGGAGCTGGAGCAGGTGGTCAACCACTCGCTGTTCAGCGACGCGGCCGCGGCCGTCGTCGTGGAACCGGGGGCGCCGCGCGGTCGGCGGATCGCGGCCACGGTGGCGCGCACCGACTACGCCACCGCCGACCACATGACCTGGGACGTCACCGACCTCGGCTTCCGGATGGGGTTGTCCCCGCGGGTGCCCGACGTGCTCTCCCGGCACGTGGGCGGGGTGGTCGACGAGCTGCTGACCGGGGCGGGCCTGCGGATCGAGGACGTCGCCGGCTGGGCGGTGCACCCCGGCGGACCGCGGATCCTCGACGTCGTCCGCGACCAGCTCGGGCTCGCCGAGGAGCAGATGAGCGCGTCCCGGCGGGTCCTCGCCGAGCACGGCAACTGCTCGTCGGCCACCGTGCTGCTCGTGCTCGAGGAGCTCGCCGACGTCGACGGGCCGGTGGTGGCGATGGCGTTCGGGCCGGGCCTGACGCTCTACGCCACGCTGCTGCTGCCCGCCTGACTCACCAGAGATCACCGCGACGCCAGTCGCAGACCAGCCGGGCGCCCGGGTCCAGGCCGGCCGGGGTCGAGGGCGTGGGCAGCACGAAGACGCGCTCGCCGGTGGTGTTCCGCACCCCGTCGGGGGTGAGCGCGGCGGTCGGCCCGGCCCAGTCCAGCCAGCCGCGGGCGGTGTACAGCGCCGCGCCGGCCGGGCTGGCACCCAGGGCGCCGATCTCGGAGCCGCCGGCGATCAGCCGCTCGACCTCGGCCATCACCGCCGTCCCCACGCCCCGGCGGCGGAACGCCGCCGCGGTGGCGACCGCCTCGACGTAGCCGGTGCGCAGCGTCGTCGCCCCGGCGATCAGCTGGCGGCCGACGACGGCGGCGTGGCCGGCGAGCTCCCCGCCGACGGTGGCCAGCACGTGCAGCCCGCCCCGCGCGTGGCCCCAGTGCTCCTCGTCGAAGTGCGCGAAGGCGGTGTCGAGGAAGCGGCGCAGGTCGCGCAGCTCGGTGCCGGAGAGGTCCGCCGTCGGGGCGGTGCGCAGCCGGACGTCGGGGGAAGTCACCGACCCAGCCAAGCGGACCGGGCCAGGAGGCGCAGCCCGGGCGCCCGGGGGGAGAGGAGAGCGGGTGACGAGAATCGAACTCGCACTGTCAGCTTGGGAAGCTGATGTTCTACCATTGAACTACACCCGCAGCGGGGCTCACGCCCTGCACCACGAGCGTAGCAAGCGCTCGTGGTGCCGCGTCAGCCCCCCGGTCAGCCCCGCATGACGCCCAGGAATCCGGTCATCTCCGACCGCAGCGTCTCCGCCATCCGCGACAGCCCGGTGGTGTCCGTGCCGGCCGGCCCGAGCGACGACGACCCGTCCACCGCCGCGGAGATCCCGTCGACCAGGCCGGTCATCTCGTCCACGGTGTTGCCGACGTTGGTCATGACGGTCGCGACGTCGTCGCAGGCCACCCGCACCGACGCGACCTGGGTGGTCACCCGCTCGGTGGCCCGGGCGGTCTGGTCGGCGAGGTCCTTGACCTCCGAGGCGACGACGGCGAAGCCCTTGCCGAGCTCGCCGGCCCGCGCCGCCTCGATGGTGGCGTTGAGGGCGAGCAGCCGCGTCTGGTCGGCCACCGTCTCGATCAGCGCGATCACCTGCTGGATCTCGGTCGAGGACCGGTTGAGCGAGACGATCGTCTCCCGGGCCCGCCCGACCTCCGCGCTGGCCGCGCCCGCGGCGCCGGTCAGCCCGGCGGCGCTGGCGCTCAGCTCGGTGGCGGCGGTGGCCACACCCTCGCTCATCGCCAGGACGACGGACTCGAAGTCGTCGGCCAGCTTCAGCCGGGAGTCGCGGGCCTCGTGCACCCGGCCCTGGGTCGCGGCCATGGCCTCCCGCGCGGAGTTGATGTCCGCGGCGCCGTTCCGGTACGCGCCGGAGAGCCCGGTGAGCAGCACCTGGCGGTGGAAGCGACCGTCGGCGGCCGAGGTCAGCGCGGCGCTCGACTCCCGCACGAACGCGTCGGAGACGTCCAGCGCCCGGTTGACCGCGTGCTGCAGCGCCACCAGCTCCGGGACGTCGTCGGACCCGGGCACCGGCCGCGCGCGGGACTCCAGGTCGCCCCGGGCGGCGGCGTCGCACACCTCGGTCAGCGACTGCACGAACGCGCGGTACACGGCCAGCTCCCCGGCCTCGTCGCGGTTGCCCCGTCGTCCCATGGTCAGCGGCCCTTCTCGCAGATGACCGACCAGATGAAGTCCTCGTAGCTCGCGGCCTGCTCGGCGACCAGCCGGCCCAGCAGCGCCGAGGAGGCCTCGACCGCGGCCCGGCCGTTCGGGTGCCGCCGCTCCTCGGCGAGCAGCTGCTCGTAGAGCGGGCGGACGGCGGCGATGCCGCCGGGCGCCGGGCGGCGGCGGTTGGAGTGGTAGCCGACGACCCGGCCGGCGGCGTCGCGGGAGGGCGTCACGTGCGCGAGCACCCAGTAGTTGGCCCCGTCCGCGGCCAGGTTGTTGATGTACGCGAACAGCTCGTTGCCGCTGGCCAGGGTGTCCCAGAGCAGCTTGAACACGGCCTTGGGCATGTCGGGGTGGCGGATCAGGTTGTGCGGCTGGCCGATCACCTCGTCCAGGGAGTACGCGCCGACCCGCAGGAAGACGTCGTTGGCGTAGGTGATCACCCCTCGGGCGTCCGTCTTGGAGACGATCAGCTCGTCCTCGGCGAAGGTGCGTTCGACCCCCGTCGGGCGCACCGCCGTCCGTGCGGTCCTCGGCGCGCTGGGCGCCGGACGTGTCATGACCACGCCGCCTGCTTCCATCCAAGTGCCGTTCCGGCACTCCGTCGTGTCAGGCGTACATCGGCAGTGCGCAATCGGTGTTGAACCGAAGGCGTCGGCTCGGGACCAAGGTCCCGAGCCGGCACGCGGTCCCTAGACTCCGCGGCATGCTGCTGTCCGACCGCGACATCCGGGCCGCGCTGGCCGACCGCCGGCTGGCCATCGAGCCCTACGACGACGCGATGGTGCAGCCCTCCAGCATCGACGTCCGGCTGGACCGGTACTTCCGGGTGTTCAACAACGCCCGGTACACCCACATCGACCCGGCCCAGCAGCAGGACGACCTGACCACGCTGGTCGAGCCGACCGGCGAGGACCCGTTCGTGCTGCACCCCGGGGAGTTCGTGCTCGGCAGCACCCTCGAGGTGGTGAGCATCCCCGACGACCTCGCCGCCCGGCTGGAGGGCAAGTCCTCGCTGGGCCGGCTGGGCCTGCTCACCCACTCCACCGCCGGCTTCGTCGACCCGGGGTTCTCCGGGCACATCACCCTCGAGCTGTCGAACGTGGCCAACCTGCCGATCACGCTCTGGCCGGGGATGAAGATCGGCCAGCTCTGCCTGTTCCAGCTGACCTCACCGGCCGAGCACCCCTACGGCTCGTCGGTCTACGGCTCCCGCTACCAGGACCAGCGCGGCCCCACGCCGTCCCGCTCGTTCCGCAACTTCAGCCGGACCGAGACCCGGCGGCCCGACGCCGCCCCGCTGGCCTGACCTCGTTCGCGACCGGTGGGTGAACAGTCGTCCGCGATGGGGTGACGGCCCGCCCTGCGGGGTAGGGAGGCCGCCATGGACCCCCGGGACACTGCCGTTCTGCTGCCGCCGGCCTCTGACGACCGCGTGACGGACGGCTTCTTCGACTGCGCCGAGGAGTCGGCGCACTACGCCTTCGGGGTGCAGCTGCTGCTGACCCAGTACGCCTCCCTGGTGCCCTGGGAGCGGGAGGGCGTGGCCGAGCTCGGCAGCGGCGACGCGCGCGCCATCGCCCACGTCGTCCGCGCCGTGCCGGCCCTGCGGGTGCACGGCACGGACATCAGCGGGTCGTCGGTGGCCCGCGCCCGGGAGACGATCGAGGGGGTCGGCGTGGCCGACCGCTACACCGTCGAGCACGGCGACTTCTTCGCCTGGGCCGACTCCGCCGGGGGCGAGCGGGTCAGCACGGTGATCGCCAACCCGCCCTACCTCCCGGCGCCCGACGGCGAGCTGCTCATGCCCGAGCTGTGGGGCGGGTGGTACGGCAACGACCTCGCCCTGCGGCTGCTCAAGGCCGGTTTCGACCACCTGCTGGTGGCCCTGCCCAGCTACTCCGACCCGGCCGGCACCCTGGCCGTGGCCGCGGAGCAGGGCTTCCGGGTGGCGAACTTCCTCGCCATGGGCCTGGAGTTCGGCGTGTACAGCCGCGAGCCGAAGGTGCGTGAACACATCTCGCGGCTCACCGCGGAGGGACGCGGCTGGGCGGGTGAGGACGAGTACGTCGTCGCGGTCGCCCTGCTCACCCGCTCGCCCGAGCTCCGCCGGGACCGGGCGGTGGAGCTGCTGCGGGCCCTGCAGCTGCCGGTCTAGCGAGGGGCCCGGGGGACGGCGATCGGCGGCTCCGCCCCGGCGACCTCCACCTCCGCCGCGAGGCCGGTGTCCCGCGGCGGCGGGCCGGGCAGCTCGTCGTCCACGTAGCGCTCCCGGCAGATCGCCCACCCCGTGACCCCCAGCAGGGCGACGCCGGTGTAGACCAGCACGAACATGCCGGTGTAGCCGCCGGTGAGCCCGCGGAACAGCCCGACGAGCAGCGGCCCGACGCCGGCCAGCGCATACCCCCAGCCCTGTGCCATCGTCGACAGCGCCGAGACCGACTCCGGGGTGCGGCCGCGCAGGCCGAACAACGCCAGCACCAGGGCGAAGCTGCCCATGCCCACGCCGAGCAGGGAGACCCACAACCACGGCACGGTCAGCGGGGCGAGCAGCAGCCCGGTCCAGCCGGTCAGGTAGCAGGCCAGGAAGCCGAGCAGCAGCGGCCGCTGCAGCCGCTGGCGCACCGCCCCCAGCGGGATGAGGGCGTTGAGCGGGATGACGACGAGCGTGTTCAGCCCGACCAGCGAACCAGCGACCGCGGCGGACATGCCCTGGTCGCGCAGGTACTGGGCGGTCCAGCCGATGATCACGTAGGCCTGCATCGCCTGCAGGCCGAAGAAGGCGGCCATCGTCCAGGCCAACGGGCTGCGGGTGAGCGCCCGCAGCGGGACCGCGGTGTGCGTGCTCCGCGAGGCGCCGGGCCGCACCGGCACGAGCAGCCAGGGGAGGGCGGCCACCAGGGCGAACACCGCCCAGATGCCCAGCGCCCAGCGCCAGCCGTCGGCTCCGGCGGCCGCGGCGATCGGCGCGGCGGAGAAGCTGGCCACGGCGCCGCCGATCGCCATCGCCGTGCTGTAGGCGCCGACCAGCAGCCCGGTGCGGCCGGGGAACCAGCGCTTGACCAGGCCCGGGAGCAGGACGTTGCCCAGCGCGCCGCCGACCATCGTGGCCACCGTGCCGGGCAGGAAGACCCACACGCTGTCGGTCGACACCCGGACCAGCAGACCGACGACCATGATGAGCAGGGCGGCGGCCAGCACGTGCCCGTCCCGGAACCGGGCGGCCAGCGGCGGGCCGGCGAAGCCGATCACGGCGAAGCACAGCAGCGGGAGGCTGGTGATCAGGCCGGCCAGCCCCGAGGAGATCCCCAGGCCACGCTCGATCTCGGCGAGCACGGGCCCGACGCTGTTGATCGCGGTGCGCAGGTTGAAGCCGGTGAGCACGATCGCGGTGCCGACCAGGACGGCGCCGTAGGAGGCCGGGCCGGCGGGGGCGGCCGGCGCGTCGGGGGCGGAGCGGGTCACGTGCCCACATCTTCCTCCTGCCCTCCCCGCCCGGGCGGACCGGGGCGGTCAGGCGCGGGTGCGCCCCACCCGCTGCAGCCGGGGGACGGCGGCCGGGACGCGGTGCCACAGTGCGCGCTGCACCAGCAGGGTGAGCAGCGCGGCGACCAGGATGCCGACCAGGTTGATGCCCAGCTGGGTCGCCGCCTCGCGGAACTCGGTGCCGCCACCCAGCGCCACCGCCACCGCCATGTCCGCGGCGGCCGGCACGGTGGTCACCGAGATGAACACCCCGACGAGCGCGCCCGAGCGGGCGGAGGTCAGCGACAGCACCCCGGCCACCCCCGCGAGCACCGCGACCACCACCGACCAGCGGTCGGGCTGGGTGATGAACCCGGTGGCCGGGCGGGCCTCGGCGAGCAGTTCGGGCCCGAACCAGTCCAGCCCACGCGCGGCCAGCACCGCGACCGTGGTGACCGCGATGGCCACGGCGAACCCCACGGCGAGCGCCGTCACCGCCCGGCGGGCGAGCAGCCGGCGGCGGTGCACGACGGCGACCGCGACGGCGGCCAGCGGGCCGAACTCCGGGCCCAGCACCATCGCGCCGATCAGCAGCACCGCCGAGTCGTTCACGATCGCCACCGCGGCCAGCAGCGTGGCGATGGTGAGGAAGGCCAGGTAGGACACCGACAGGGCGGCGTCGGTGTCGGTGTTGCGCACCACCTGCTCCCAGACCACGGCGTCCGCGCCGTCGCCCGGGGCCAGCCGCTCGGCCTCCTCGGCCCGGCGGGACACCGCGGCGTCGACCGCCTCCATCGCGATGCCGCCGTCGGTGTCGACGTGCAGCCGGCGGAGCCCGGTGAGGAGGGCGTCGGCGGACTCGCGGGCGACGTCGACCAGGAACAGGTCACCGGCCGGGCGCAGCGACCCACCGGGGAGCACCGCCAGGTGGGCCACCCCCGGGCAGTCGTCGATCAGGTCGAGGACGGCCGCCGTCCGGTCGACCGGCACGGAGATCCGCAGGTGCAGCAGCATCAGGCCACTCTGCAGGGTCCCGCCGCTAGCCTGCGAGTGGCGGGGGGCAGGGTGGTCCTCCCACTACCGGACGCCGTCGACGGTGACGATCACCGCCGCGACCTGCTCGGTGCTGCCGTCGGCCGCCACCCGCAGCATCGCCAGCTCGTGCGGCCCGTCCCCGGCGGGGGCGGCGATCGCCAGCGTCGGGCTGAGGCACTGGCGCAGCTGCAGCGCGGGCCCGGCGGCGGTCGGGATGTAGCTGACCGTGCTGCCGGCGTCGCCCTGCACCGGGGCGCCGTCCAGCGTGGCCACGTAGTCGACGCCGTCGGCGCCGGTGAGCCGGTAGCGGAGCACCGCTCCCGGGGCGACGACGCTGCTGGCCACCGCGATCGCCGGGGTGTCGCAGTCCGCGGCGAGCGGGACGTCCCCGGCCCCGCGGGTGCCGACCAGCGCGAGCACCGCGAGCACGACCGTCGCGACGGCCAGCCAGGCCCAGCCGCGGTTGCGCTGCGCCGGGGGCCGGTCGTCGGCGAGCGCCCGCTCGTCGTTGACGTCCCGGGCGAAGTGCAGCCGGGTGCGCCGGTTGCCCGCCGCCAGCTCGGGGTCCTCGCGTCCGCGGACGCCCCCGAAGATGAAGCTCACGCCGCCAGTGTCCCCGGCGGCCGGTGGTCAGGTCCGCTGGTCACCGCTGGGCGGCGGCTCAGGAGTGCTCGGTGGCGGCCGAGCCGGTGCCGGCCGGGTCGTCGGGCTCGGTGCCCACGCCGGGTCCGGACGCCGTGCCCGGCGCACCCGCCGGGGCCATCGACCGCAGCAGGATCTGGCTGACGTCCAGGACCTCGACGTGGTCCTTGGCCTCGCCGGCCTGCTGCTTGCTGGTCACCGCGTCGCTGAGCATGGTGATGCAGAACGGGCAGGCGGTGGAGATGACGTCCGGGTCGAGGTCGAGCGCCTCCTCGGTGCGCTCCACGTTGATCCGCTTGCCGATCTTCTCCTCCATCCACATCCGCGCGCCGCCCGCGCCGCAGCAGAAGCCGCGGTCCTTGCAGCGGTGCATCTCCTGGGTGGACAGGCCCTGCACGGAGTCGAGGATCTCCCGCGGGGGCGTGTAGACCTTGTTGTGCCGGCCCAGGAAGCACGGGTCGTGGTAGGTGACCTTGCGGTCGACCGGGGTGACCGGGGTCAGCCGCCCCTCCTCGACCAGCTGGCCCAACAGCTGGGTGTGGTGGACGACGTCGTAGTCACCGCCCAGCTGCGGGTACTCCCGGCCGATGGAGTTGAAGCAGTGCGGGCAGGTGGCGACGATCTTCCGCCGGCCGGCCGGGCGCTCCTCGAAGACGGCGTTGAGCGTCTCGACGTTCTCCTGGGCCAGCTGCTGGAACAGGAACTCGTTGCCCATCCGGCGGGCCGGGTCGCCCGAGCAGGTCTCCCCGTTGCCCAGGACGGCGAACTCCACGCCGGCGATGTGCAGCAGCTCGGCGACGGCCTTGGTGACCTTCTTGGCGCGGTCGTCGATGGCCCCGGCGCAGCCGACCCAGAACAGGTACTCGACGTCGTCGTCGATCGCCCCCTCGACCTGCCGGACCTCGAAGTCGAGGTCCTTCATCCACTCCTCGCGGACGTTGCCGCCCACGCCCCACGGGTTCCCGCGGTTCTCCAGGTTGCGCATCATCACGCCGGCCTCGGAGGGGAAGCTGGACTCGATCAGCGTCTGGTAGCGGCGCATGTCCATGATGTGGTCGACGTGCTCGATGTCGACCGGGCACTGCTCGACGCAGGCGCCGCAGTTGGTGCAGCTCCACAGCACGTCGGGGTCGATGACCCCGCCCTCCTCCAGCGTGCCGACCAGCGGGCGGTGCGCCTGGGCGTCGTTGGTGCCCTCGATCCGGGCGTAGCCGGAGGCCCAGACCTGCTCGTCGCTGGGCTCCAGGGTGGTGAAGTCGGCGAAGTCAGGCGCCTCGTCGGAGGCCTTGGTCACGCCGGTCAGGTACGGGGCCTTGGCGTACAGGTGGTCCCGCAGGTCCATGATCACCATCTTCGGCGACAGGGGCTTGCCGGTGTTCCAGGCCGGGCACTGGCTCTGGCACCGCCCGCACTCGGTGCAGGTGGTGAAGTCCAGCATCCCCTTCCAGGTGAAGTCCTCGATCTTGCCGCGGCCGAAGACGTCGTCCTCGCCGGGGTCCTCGAAGTCGATGGGCTTGCCACCGGACGTCATCGCCGGCAGCGGGCCGAGCGCCTGGCCGCCGTCGTCCTCACGCTTGAAGTAGATGTTGAAGAACGCGCTGAACCGGTGCCAGGCGACGCCCATGTTGAGCACCCGGGAGATGGTGATCAGCCAGCCCAGACTCACCACGATCTTGACGAACGCGACGACCGACAGCAGGTCGGGGCTGGCCGGGACGACGTTCGCCAGCAGCCCGGAGACCGGGTGCGACCAGGCCGGTGCGTCGGTGAGGTCGGCGGCGACCTTGATCGCGCGGATCAGCAGGATGCAGATGCCGATGGTCAGGACGACGGCCTCGACGAAGTAGCCGCGGCCCTCGTTGGACCCGGCGAACCGGCTGTCCCGGCCCTTGCGGCGCGGGTGGTCGAGCTGGCGGCGCACGATCAGGTACAGGATCCCGAGGATCGTCGCGGTGCCGATCAGGTCGGCGAAGAGGTTCCACAGGCTCCACTCGCCGATGAGCGGCAGGTGCCATGCCGGGTTCCACACCTCCCCGAACGCCTCGACGAGGGTGAGGAACAGGCCGTAGAACCCGACGAACACGAACCAGTGGGCCGCGCCGATGGCCGACCACTTGAGCATCCGGGTGTGGCCGAGGGACTCCACGGCGAGGGTCTTCAGCCGCGGGCCGACCGGGCCGGAGCGGGTCGGGTCGGGCTGACCGGTGCGGAAGATCCGCAGCATGGCGCGGACCGCCTTGGTGGCGTAGACCACCGAGACGACGAGCAGGAGCACGGCGAGCGTGCCGAGGACGATCTGCAGCGGGCCCATGGGCTCCCTCTCGTGCGCACCTGCGGGCGTCGCCGCCCACCCGGGACCGACGTTGACCGGGCCAGGGCCACGCTACCGGCCGGTAACAGGTGACCCCAGGGGGCCGGGTCGCGACGATCCGTGCGCGTGTTGCTCTTCTCCGCGCACTACTCCGCATGGTGCACTAGCGCCGAACCGCCAGCGGGGCGGTGGGGGAGGTGGCGCGTGGACGCCAGTCAGCTGCTCAAGGGCGTGCTCGACGTCGCGGTGCTCGCGGTGGTCCGGGACGCCGACGGCTACGGCTACGACGTGGTGCGCCGGCTGCGCAACGCGGGCCTGGAGGACGTCGGCGACGCCTCGGTCTACGGCACGCTGCGCAGGCTGTACCAGGCCGGCGCGCTGACCTCCTACGTCGTCCCCAGCGACGAGGGGCCGCACCGGAAGTACTACGCGATCAACGACAGGGGGCGCTCGGTGCTCGAGGACTCGACCAAGACGTGGCGGACGTTCGTCGACACCGTCGACGGCGTGCTGGGCCGGACGGTGGCCGCGTGACCGCGCCGGCGGCCCCAGACCTCGCCCGCCAGGTGCAGAACTACCTGGTGGCGGTGGAGTGCGAGCTCAGCGACCTGCCCGCCGAGGAGCGCGGCGACCTGCTCGAGGACCTGGAGACCCACCTGGCGTCACTGGCCGAGGAGGACGACGACCGGCCGATCGACGTCCGGCTGGGCTCGCCGGTCGCCTACGCGGCCGAGCTGCGGTCCGCCGCCGGGCTGCCGCCGCGCGAGGGTGCCCGCCCGTCGCGGGACCGGTCGGCCGAGCTGCGCCGCTGGGTGGGCCGCGCCCAGGCGCACCCGCTGGGCCACGAGGTGCACCGGCTGCTGCTGGAGCTGCGCCCGGCCTGGTGGGTGCTGCGCGGCTACCTGCTGATCGCGGTGCCGACCGCACTCTCCGGCGACTGGGACTTCCCCGTGCCGGCCCCGCTGGGCAGCGAGGCGCTCGGCGTCCTGCTCGTCCCCGCCGCCGTCGCCGGGTCGGTCTGGCTCGGCCGCCGGGAGCTGCCCTCCCGCTGGCGGGTGCCGGTCGTCGTCGGCGGCGCGTTCCTCGGCTTCCTCGGTTTCGTCGCGGCGGTGGACGGCTCGCCGTCGGACTCCGCCGACTACGGGTACGCCGCCGAGTACGGCTACCCCGATGTGGTGCCCGAGCAGGCGATCGGCCAGTACCCATTGGTGTCCCGGTACGGCCCGGTCACCGACGTGCTGCCCTACGCCGCGGACGGCACCCCGCTGACGGACGTGCTGCTCTACGACCAGGACGGCCGCCCGCTGGCGGTCGGCTTCCAGGAGTGGTGGGCCGACGGGTGCAGCCGGGAGCTGCGCCAGCCGCTGGCCGCCGACGGGGTGCCGGTGGCGCACGCGTTCCCCCAGCGGTACGTGCTGGACGGCTCGGGTACGGACGAGTTCGGGCAGCCCGTGCCGCTCGGGTCCTGTGATGCGACCGTGCAGCGGCCGGAGGTGTCGCTGCCGGAGTTCCCGCCGTCCGGGTCGGTGTCCGGGTCGGTGTCCGGGTCGACGTCCGGGTCGGTCTCGGAGGCCTCCCCCTCCGGCGACTGACCCGGCTGCGGGCGGCAGTCCGGCCCCCGGGAACACAGGGGTCGGTCCTGCCGTTACGGTGGGCAGGAAAGTTGAGCGGACCAGGCGCAAGGCGTCCCCGGCACGACCGGGACCCGGCGCCGTCGGCCCTCGGCTCCCTCCGGACCTGAACCACCCACCCGCACAGAGGAGAAGCCCCCATGGCACGAGCGGTCGGTATCGACCTGGGCACCACCAACTCCGTCGTCTCGGTCCTCGAGGGCGGCGAGCCCACCGTCATCGCGAACTCCGAGGGCTCCCGCACCACCCCCTCGGTCGTCGCCTTCGCCAAGAACGGCGAGGTGCTGGTCGGGCAGTCGGCCAAGAACCAGGCGGTCACCAACGTCGACCGCACGATCCGCAGCGTCAAGCGCGAGATCGGCACCACCTGGAAGACCGGCGACATCGACGGCAAGCAGTACACCCCGCAGGAGATCAGCGCGCGGGTGCTGCAGAAGCTCAAGCGCGACGCCGAGACCTACCTGGGCGAGCCGGTCACCGAGGCGGTCATCACCGTCCCGGCGTACTTCGAGGACGCCCAGCGCCAGGCCACCAAGGAGGCCGGGGAGATCGCCGGCCTGAACGTGCTGCGCATCGTCAACGAGCCGACCGCGGCCGCGCTGGCCTACGGCCTGGACAAGGGCGAGACCGAGCAGACCATCCTGGTCTTCGACCTCGGTGGTGGCACCTTCGACGTCTCGCTGCTGGAGATCGGTGACGGCGTCATCGAGGTCAAGTCCACCGCCGGCGACAACAAGCTCGGTGGCGACGACTGGGACGAGCGGGTCGTCAAGCACCTGGTGCAGACGTTCAACGCCCAGTCCGGCATCGACCTGGCGAAGGACAAGCTGGCCATGCAGCGGCTCCGCGAGGCCGCCGAGAAGGCCAAGATCGAGCTGTCCGGTGCGCAGTCGACGAACGTCAACCTGCCCTACATCACCGCCGGCGCCGAGGGCCCGCTGCACCTGGACGTGACGATCACCCGGGCGGAGTTCCAGCGGCTGACCCAGGACCTGCTGGACCGCACCAAGGCGCCGTTCAACCAGGCGATCCGCGACGCCGGCGTCTCCGTCTCCGACATCGACCACGTGGTCCTCGTCGGTGGCTCGACCCGCATGCCGGCCGTCAGCGAGCTCGTCCGTGAGCTGACCGGCGGCAAGGAGCCCAACAAGGGCGTCAACCCCGACGAGGTCGTCGCCGTCGGCGCCGCCCTGCAGGCCGGGGTGCTCCGCGGTGAGGTCAAGGACGTCCTGCTGCTCGACGTCACCCCGCTGTCCCTGGGCATCGAGACCAAGGGCGGGATCATGACCAAGCTCATCGAGCGCAACACCACGATCCCGACCAAGCGCAGCGAGATCTTCACGACGGCCGACGACAACCAGCCGTCCGTGCAGATCCAGGTCTTCCAGGGCGAGCGCGAGATGGCCGCCTACAACAAGAAGCTCGGCATGTTCGAGCTGACCGGTCTGCCGCCGGCGCCGCGCGGCGTCCCGCAGATCGAGGTGGCCTTCGACATCGACGCGAACGGCATCGTGCACGTGTCCGCCAAGGACCTGGGCACGGGCAAGGAGCAGTCGATGACGATCACCGGCGGGTCGGCCCTGCCCAAGGACGACATCGAGCGGATGATGCGCGACGCCGAGTCGCACGCGGAGGAGGACAAGCGCCGCCGCGACGAGGCCGAGACCCGCAACCTCGCCGAGTCCCTGCAGTACCAGACCGAGAAGTTCCTGGCCGAGAACGGCGACAAGATCCCGGCCGACAAGAAGGAGGAGCTGGGTGAGGCGCTGACCGAGCTCCGCTCCGCCCTCGGCGGCTCCGACGTCGCGGCGATCAAGACCGCCCAGGAGAAGGTCGCCCGGGTCTCCCAGGAGGTCGGTGGCGCGCTCTACGCCCAGGCGCAGGCCGACGGCGCAGCGGCCGGGGGCGGCGACGCCGGTTTCGCCGGCGCCACCGGCGAGCCGGGTGCCACCGGGGCCACCGCCTCGTCCGCGGACGACGACGTCGTCGACGCCGAGATCGTGGACGACGACGCCGACAAGCGGTGACCACACCGGCTGCGTGCCGGTCCGCCGGCCCGGGGGACCGGGCCGGCGGGCAGGGGGGTGAGCCATGAGCCAGCAGGACGAGCAGGCGCCGCGGGTCGTCATCCGCGACCGGCGGCGCATCGACCCGACCAGCGGCGCGGTCCGCGAGCCGGCCGGCGACCAGCCGGCCGGCCCCGCGGCCGCCCAGGGAGAGCAGATGAGCGAGCAGAACGAGGGGGCGGCCCCGGTCGCCGAGCACACCGACGTCCCGGCCGGTGACCTGGGCGGGGAGCAGGTCGGGGACCAGGGCGGGGAGACCGCCCGCCAGCTGGCCGAGCGGACCGAGGACCTGCAGCGGGTGACCGCGGAGTACGCCAACTACCGGCGCCGGGTGGACCGGGACCGGGTGCTGGTGGTCGACCAGGCGGCCGAGCGGTTCGCCGGACAGCTGTTCCCGATCGTCGACGACATCGAGCGGGCCCGCGACCACGGCGACCTGACCGGCGCCTTCAAGGTCGTCGCCGACCGGGTGCTCGGTCTGCTCGACGGGCTGGGTGTGGAGTCCTTCGGCAAGCCCGGTGACCCGTTCGACCCGGCCCTGCACGAGGCGGTGCTGCACGACACCTCGCCGGAGGTGACCGAGCCGACCGCCACCACGGTGCTGCGTCCGGGCTTCCGCCGCGGCGACCGGGTGCTGCGCACGGCGATGGTCGGGGTGACCGAGCCGGAGTCACCGGCCCCGGTGGCGGCGTCCCCGGTGGCCGAGCAGCCGGCCGCGGCCGGCCAGTCCGACGTCGCCGGGCAGCCGGACGCCGACCCGGCCGACCGCTGAGCCCACCACCACCGCCGGTCCGGCGCCCACGACCCGGGCGCCGGACCGGCCCGACCGCAGCCCAGCAGAGAGGAGGCGCCCGATGAGCAGCACGCGGGACTTCATCGAGAAGGACTACTACGCGGCCCTGGGCGTCCCCAAGGACGCCGACGCGGCGGCGATCAAGAAGGCCTACCGCCAGCTGGCCCGGGAGCTGCACCCGGACAAGAACCCGGGCAACGCCCAGGCCGAGACGCGGTTCAAGGAGGTCTCCGAGGCCTACGACGTCCTCTCGGACCCCAAGCGGCGCGCCGAGTACGACGACGCCCGGCGGCTGTTCGGCTCCGGTGGCTTCCGGCCCGGCGCCGGCGGGGCCGGTGGGTTCCCCGGCGGCTTCCCGGGCGGGAGCGCCGGCGCGGGTGGTCAGCCCTTCGACCTCGGTGACCTCTTCGGTGGAGCGGGTGCGCCCAACGCGGGTGGTCGCGCCGGCGGGATCGGTGACCTCTTCGGCGGCCTGTTCACCGGCGGCGCGTCCGGGGGTGCCGGCACCCGGAGCCGCCAGCAGGCAGCTTCCGGCCCGGCCCGCGGCCAGGACGTCGAGACCGAGGCGACCCTCGCCTTCGACGAGGCCGTCCTCGGCGTGACCGTGCCGCTGCGCATGCAGAGCCCGGGCACCTGCCCCACCTGCGCCGGCAGCGGCGCGAAGCCCGGCACCAGCCCGCACACCTGCCCGGTGTGCAACGGGGCCGGCGTGACCAGCCGCAGTCAGGGGGCGTTCGCCTTCTCCGAGCCGTGCCGGGAGTGCCGGGGCACCGGCTCGGTGGTCGACGACCCGTGCTCGACCTGTGCCGGCAGCGGGGTCACCAACCAGACCCGCACGATCACCGTCCGGATCCCCGCCGGGGTCCGGGACGGGCAGCGCATCCGGCTCGCCGGCAAGGGCGCGCCCGGACGCCGCGGCGGCCCCGCCGGCGACCTCTTCGTCGTCGTCCACGTCAGCGGGCACGACCTGTTCGGCCGCAGCGGCGAGGACCTCACGCTCACCGTGCCGGTCTCCTTCGCCGAGGCAGCCCTCGGCACGACCCTCACCGTGCCGACGCTCGACGGCTCGGTGTCGCTCAAGGTGCCCGCCGGCACCGCCAGCGGCCGGACCTTCCGGGTGCGCGGCCGCGGGGTGCCCGGCAAGGGCTCGGCCGGTGACCTGCTGGTCACCGTCGAGGTGGCCGTTCCGCAGCGGCTGACGCCCGGCGCCCGCGAGGCGGTCGAGAAGCTCGCCGCCGAGCTGCCCGACGACCCCCGGCCGGAGGTCACCGCCGCCCTGCGCCGCGGAGGCTCCCGGTGACCGGCCCCGCCTTCGCCGAGGACGCCCCGGTCTTCGTCATCTCGGTCGCCGCCGAGCTGGCCGGCATGCACGCCCAGACCCTGCGCCAGTACGACCGGCTCGGGCTGGTCAGTCCGGGGCGCACGGCGGGCGGCGGGCGGCGCTACAGCCCCCGGGACGTCGCGCTGCTGCGCGAGGTGCAGCGGCTGAGCCAGGAGGACGGCGTCAACCTGGCCGGCATCAAACGGATCATCGAGCTGGAGTCGCAGGTCGAGGCGCTGCAGAACCGGGTCGGGGAGCTGCTCGAGGAGCTGCAGGTCGCCGAGTCACGGCGGATCGCCGCGGAGTCCGCGGTCGCCGCGACCTACCGGCGTGACCTCGTCCCGCGCACCGCCGGCTCCGCCCTGGTGATCTGGCGCCCCGGCGGCCAGGGCTGAGGCCACGGCTGGGTGACGTCTGCACGGGAACGTTGAGCCCGCCCCGCACGTGGGACACGATGTGACCGTGAGCAGTGAGTTGGACAGCCACGAGGCGTACGTGCACCTGGAGCGAGAGGTCGCCCTGTTGCTGCGGCGTTCCCGCGCCATCCAGGGCCGGCTGGGCAGCCAGCTCCACCACGACCTGGACGGCGCGGCGTACGGCCTGCTGGTGCTGCTCGACGACGCCGGCCCGCTGCGGGCCAGTGACGTCGTGGCCAAGCTGGGCCTGGACAAGAGCACGGTCAGCCGGCAGGTGGCCTCCCTGGTCGACCTCGGGCTGGTCGACCGGGCCGCCGACCCCGACGACGGGCGCGCCCAGGTGCTGTCGACGTCCGCCGAGGGCCACCGCCGGCTCAGCGAGCTGCGCGATGCCCGCCGGGCCCGTTGGGAGGCCGACCTCTCCGACTGGGCGACCTCCGACGTCGCCACGCTGGCCGAGCTGCTCGGCCGGCTCAACCGCATCGGCGAGGCCCGCGAGGCCGAGGCCACGGCCGACTGAGCCGCCTCCCGAGCAGCACCGCGCGCTCGTGCGCGTCGAGCACTGTGCAGTCAGGGCCCGTTCCGGCATCGGAACGGGCCCTGACTGCACAGTGCCCCCGACCGCGCCCCTGAGGGCACCGTCACAGCCGTAACCCGTTGCATGTCTCAACCAACAGGCGCATGATGCTTGCTGTCTGCACGCAACGTCGACGGCGAGGGAGGTGCGCGGGGGATGCGCATCACCCTGGAGACCTCCCAGCGACTGACCGCCGAGCTGGCCCGGCTGCTGCGCACCACCCGGCAGCTCGGCCACCGCGTGGCCGCCGACCTCTACGGTGACCTGCCGTCCTCCGGCTGGGCGGTGCTCGCCCCGCTCGAGGAGCACGGGCCGCAGCGCTGCAGCGCGCTGGCCGGGTACGCCGGCGTCGACGTCTCGGTCGCCAGCCGGCAGGTCGCGGCGCTGGAACGCGTCGGGTACGTCGAGCGCCGTCCCGACCCGCAGGACGGCCGGGCCAGCCTGATCAGCCTCAGCGACGTCGGGGCCGCCGCGCTCGCGCACACCCGCGACGTCCGCAGCCAGTGGGCGCGCAGCGCCCTCGACGACTGGACCGAGGACGAGGCCCGGCAGTTCGCCCACTCGCTGGAGAAGCTCGCCGACGGCCTGGACCGGGCCGGTCGCCCGGCCGCTCCGCTCCACCCCGGCGCCGCCCCGGCGGCCCCGGCCCTCTCCACCGCACCGCACCACCCTCAGGAGACCCGCGCATGAGCACCCCCGCCCCGACCCGGCCCGTGGCCGGTCCCGCCCCCGCGGCCGCCGACCGCACCCTCGTCGACGAGGCGCCGGTCGAGCAGCAGGGGCGGATGACCCACCGGCAGGTGCTGTCCGCGCTCTCGGGGATGTTGCTGGCGATGTTCGTCGCCTTCCTGTCCTCGACCGTCGTCTCCAACGCCCTGCCGACGATCATCACCGAGCTGCGCGGATCGCAGAGCCAGTACACCTGGGTGGTCACCGCCACCCTGCTGGCCTCCACGGCGTCCACCCCGATCTGGGGCAAGCTCGCGGACCTGTTCAGCAAGAAGCTGCTGATCCAGATCGCGATCGTGGTCTTCATCGTCGGCTCGATGCTGGCCGGACTGGCCCAGACGGTGCCCACCCTCATCGGCTGGCGGGTGCTCCAGGGCCTCGGCCTCGGGGGCCTGCAGGCGCTGGTGCAGATCGCGATGGCGGCGATGATCAGCCCGCGGGAGCGCGGCCGGTACTCGGGCCTGCTGGGCGGGGTCATGGCGGTGGCCACCGTCGGTGGCCCGCTCATCGGTGGCCTGCTGGTCGACACCAGCTGGCTGGGCTGGCGCTGGTGCTTCTTCGTCGGCGTCCCGTTCGCGCTGGCCGCGGTGGTCCTGCTGCAGCGCACGCTCCACCTGCCGGTGGTCAAGCGCGAGGTGTCCATCGACTACCTCGGTGCCGGGTTCCTCGCCGCCGGGGTCTCCGCGCTGCTGATCTGGGTCACCCTGGCCGGTGGCACGTTCGCCTGGGCCTCGGTGGAGACGGCGCTGTTCGTCGGCGGCGGTGTCCTGGCGATCGTCGCGTTCGTCGTCACCGAGCTGCGGGCGAGGGAGCCGATCGTCCCGCTGCGGCTCTTCCGCGACCGCACCACCACCCTGGCGATCATCGCCAGCGTCGCCATCGGTGTCGCGATGTTCGGCTCGACGGTCTTCCTCGGCCAGTACCTGCAGATCTCCCGCGGCTACTCGCCCACCGCGGCCGGTCTGCTCACCATCCCGATGGTCGGCGGCCTGCTGGTCTCCTCCACCGTCTCGGGCATCCTCATCACCCGGCACGGTCGGTGGAAGCGGTTCCTGGTGGCCGGGTCGCTGCTGGTCGCCGTCGGCTTCGCGCTGCTGTCGACGATCGACCACTCGACGAACATGGTGGTGCTCGGTGTCTTCCTGGCGGTGCTCGGCACCGGCATCGGCATGACCATGCAGAACCTCGTGCTCGCGGTGCAGAACACCGTTGCGGCCACCGACCTGGGCGCGGCCAGCTCCGCGGTCGCCTTCTTCCGCAGCCTGGGCGGCACGATCGGCGTCTCGGTGCTGGGTGCGGTGCTGTCCACCCGGGTCGGCGACCTGATCCAGCAGGGGCTGTCGGGCGTGCCCGGGGCGGCGGAGTCCGGCGGGTCCGGGGACATCGGCCTGGCCGACCTCGCCGACGCCCCGGCGCCGATCCGCGAGCTGATCGCCGTCTCCTACGGCGACGCCACCGGACGGGTCTTCTTCATCGCCGCCGCCCTGTCGCTGGTCACCATCGCCGCGATCGTGGCCATCCGCGAGGTGGCGCTGCGCACCGAGACCGGTGACGAGCGGCTGCACACCGAGTCCACCGACGGCCCGGCCGCGCGGGCCGGGGGCGTCACCGCCGACGTGGACGACCAGCTGGCCGAGGCCGGGGTGGGCGCGGCCCGGCGCTGACCCGCGACGACGACGGGCCCGCCTCCCCGTCGGGGGAGGCGGGCCCTGGTGACGTCCTGGAGCGGCCCCCGTGCAGGGCCCCGCCGCGAGCCTGCGAGTGGCGGGGGGCAAGGGGGTCCTTGTTCAGACGAGCGAGGCGTCCAGGCTGATGTCGACCGAGGACAGCGCCTTGCTCACCGGGCAGCCGGCCTTGGCGGCCTGCGCGGCCTGCTGGAAGCCGTCGGCGTCCAGGCCGCCGACCTCGCCGCGCACGGTCAGCTTGATGGTGGTGATCGTCGGCGCACCGTCGACCTGGCCCAGCGTGACGTCGGCGGAGACCTCGAGGGACTCGGTCGTGCCGCCGGCCTTGCCGATCTCGCTGGACAGGGCCATCGCGAAGCACGAGGAGTGCGCTGCGGCGATGAGCTCCTCGGGGCTGGTGGTGCCCCCGGCCTCGTCGGCGGCGCGCTTGGGGAAGCTGACGTCGTAGGTGCCGACCTTCGAGCTGCTCAGCTCGACCTGGCCGGAGCCCTCCTGCAGCGAGCCGTTCCAGGCGGTGCGTGCGGTACGGGTGGGCACGGGGCCTCCTTGCGTGGACGGGTGCCCACCGCGCGGTGCGGCGGGAGCTGTCACCTGGTCCAGACCTGCACAACCGTGCGCATCGGCCGGGATTCCCGCCACCGGAACACCGTCCCCGGCGCCGCCGTGGGGCCGAGGTCAGGCGCGGGCGTCGGCCGCCGGCTCGGTGACCCGGTGGGTGATCGTGCGCAGCTGGTCCTTCAGCGCGTCGAACTCCTGCTGGTCCAGCGCCAGCGCGCCGATCATCTCCGCGGAGATCGCGCACGCCGGGGCCTCCAGGGCGCGGCCCTGCTCGGTCAGCCGCACCGACACCGAGCGCTCGTCGTCGGCCCGGCGGTGGCGGGTCACCAGGCCCGCGGCGGTGAGGCGCTTGAGCAGCGGCGACAGGGTGCCAGAGTCCAGTGCGAGCCGGGCTCCCAGTTGCCCCACGGTCTGGCCGTCCTCCTCCCACAGCAGCATCAGGACGAGGTACTGGGGGTAGGTGACCCCCAGCTCGTCGAGCATCGGCCGGTACCGCGCGGTGACCGCGCGGGAAGCCGCGTACAGGGCGAAGCAGAGCTGGTCGTCGAGAGCGACGCTCGGCGACGGGGTGTCCGTCATGCCCACAGAATAGGGCGCGATCGGGCAGGAGAAGGTTGTGTCACCCATCTCGGTGCCCGAACGGGGCACGAGGGGCGCCAGTGGCGGAGGTCCCGGATCGGTCGCGGTGTGCCACTGGACGCCGAGGGTTGAGCGGAACAGACTCAACTCCTGGGCCGTTGGACCCGGCGAGCACGACCCCCCGCACGACGTTCCGACACGAGAGGACGCGACCCCCGACCATGCAGAGCAAGCTCACCACCCGTGCGCAGGAGGCCGTCGCCGGTGCGCAGCGACTGGCGGTCGACCGCGGCCAGGCCGCCCTGGAGCCGCTGCACCTGCTGGTCGCCCTGCTCGAGCAGACCGACGGCATCGCCGGCCCGCTGCTGCAGGCGGCCGGGGCCGACCCCGCCGACGTCCGCGCGAAGGCCGACGCCGCGCTGCGCCGCATGCCCAGCGTCAGCGGTGCCACGGTGGCCGCGCCGTCGCCGTCCCGGGAGCTGCTGCGCGCGATCAACGCCGCCGGCGAGCAGGCCAGTGCGCTGGGGGACGAGTACGTCTCCACCGAGCACCTGCTGGTGGGGCTGGCCACCACCGAGGGCGAGGCCGGCACCGTGCTGACCAGCACCGGGGCGACCCGCGACGCCTTGCTGGCCGCCTTCCGCACCGTGCGGGGCACTCGCAAGATCACCAGCCCCGACCCGGAGAGCACCTTCCAGGCGCTGGGGAAGTACGCCGTCGACCTGACCCAGCGGGCCCGTGACGGGCGGATCGACCCGGTCATCGGGCGGGACACCGAGATCCGCCGCGTGGTGCAGGTGCTGTCCCGGCGCACGAAGAACAACCCGGTGCTGATCGGCGAGCCCGGCGTGGGCAAGACCGCCATCGTCGAGGGCCTGGCGCAGCGGATCATCGCCGGCGACGTCCCGGAGAGCCTGAAGGGCAAGCGGCTGATGGCCCTCGACCTGGGCGCGATGGTGGCCGGGGCCAAGTACCGCGGCGAGTTCGAGGAGCGGCTCAAGGCCGTGCTGCAGGAGATCACCGAGGCCGAGGGCCAGGTGATCACCTTCATCGACGAGCTGCACACCATCGTCGGCGCCGGCGCGACCGGTGACTCGGCGATGGACGCCGGCAACATGATCAAGCCCATGCTGGCCCGCGGTGAGCTGCGGATGGTCGGCGCCACCACGCTGGACGAGTACCGCGAGCACATCGAGAAGGACGCGGCGCTCGAGCGCCGGTTCCAGCAGGTCTTCGTGGGGGAGCCGAGCGTGCCGGACACCATCGGCATCCTGCGCGGCCTCAAGGAGCGCTACGAGGTGCACCACGGGGTCCGGATCACCGACGCCGCCATCGTCGCCGCCGCCACCCTCTCCGACCGCTACGTCACCGCCCGGTTCCTCCCCGACAAGGCCATCGACCTGGTCGACGAGGCGGCCAGCCGGCTGCGGATGGAGATCGACAGCCGGCCGGTCGAGGTCGACGAGGTCGAGCGCGCCGTGCGCCGGATGGAGATCGAGGAGATGGCGCTGGCCAAGGAGGACGACCCGTCCTCGATCGAGAGGCTGGCCGCGCTGCGCAGCGAGCTCGCCGACCGGCGCCAGGAGCTGGGCGAGCTGACCGCCCGCTGGCAGCAGGACAAGACCGCGATCGACCGGATCCAGCGCACCAAGGAGGAGCTGGAGGCGGCCCGGCTCGAGGCCGAGCGGGCCGAGCGGGACGGCGACCTGGCCCGCGCCGCCGAGCTGCGCTACGGCCGGATGCCCCAGCTGGAGCGTGACCTCGTGGCCGCCGAGGCGTCGGTGGCCGCCGGGGAGTCGATGCTCAAGGAGGAGGTCGGCCCCGACGACATCGCCGAGGTCGTGCAGGCCTGGACCGGCATCCCCGCGGGCCGGCTGCTGGAGGGGGAGACCCAGAAGCTGCTGCGGATGGAGGACGACCTCGCCCAGCGGGTCGTCGGCCAGCCCGACGCCGTCCGGGCCGTGGCCGACGCCGTCCGCCGGGCGCGCTCCGGCGTGTCCGACCCGGACCGGCCGACCGGCTCGTTCCTGTTCCTCGGCCCCACCGGCGTCGGCAAGACCGAGCTGGCCAAGGCGCTGGCGGAGTTCCTCTTCGACGACGAGCGGGCGATGGTCCGCATCGACATGAGCGAGTACTCCGAGAAGCACTCGGTGGCCCGCCTGGTCGGCGCCCCGCCCGGCTACGTCGGCTACGAGGCCGGCGGCCAGCTCACCGAGGCCGTCCGGCGCCGGCCCTACACCGTCGTGCTGCTCGACGAGGTGGAGAAGGCGCACGCCGACGTCTTCGACGTCCTCCTGCAGGTGCTCGACGACGGCCGGCTCACCGACGGGCAGGGGCGCACCGTCGACTTCCGCAACACCCTGCTGATCCTCACCTCCAACCTGGGCTCGCAGGTCATCGCCGACCAGTCGGTCCCCGAGGACGCGCGGCGCCGGGCCGTCATGGACGTCGTGCGCGCGCACTTCAAGCCGGAGTTCCTCAACCGGCTCGACGACGTGGTGATGTTCCGGGCGCTGGGCTCGGAGGAGCTCAGCGGGATCGTCGACATCCAGGTGGGCGTGCTGGCCCGCCGGCTGGCGGCCCGCCGCCTCACGCTGCAGGTGACCGACGCCGCGCGGGAGTGGCTGGCCCTCAACGGCTTCGACCCGGTCTACGGGGCCCGGCCGCTGCGCCGGCTGGTGCAGTCGGCCATCGGCGACCAGCTCGCCCGGGCGCTGCTGTCCGGGGAGATCCGTGACGGCGACGCGGTGCTCGTCGACTGGCCGGCCGACGTCGCCGAGGGCGACGCCGGGCTGTCGGTCACCCGCGGCTGACGGCGGGCCGGAACGCCTGGCGCGGTCGCTGTCCACAGCCTGTGGACGGCGACCGCGTGGGTCGGCTCCGCCGCTCTACCGTCCGGCCTGCCCCGTGGCGCACCCGGCGCCACGGCAGGCGGGAGGACGGCGATGAGCACCACCACGGGCACGGCGGGGCACACCCTGCAGGCGGCGCGATGGGTGATCCGGATCGGCTGGTTCCACGTGACGCTCTACGTCGCCGCCGCGGTCTGGACGGTGTGCGTGTCGGTGCTGACCCTGCAGCTCCCGGGGCTCGTCGTGTCCGCGGCGGTCGCGCTGCTGGCGGGGCTGTGGGCCGCGGTGGTCCGGGCCTTCGAGCGGCACCGGCGCTGGTCCTGGTGGGTGCTGGTGGTCACCGGCGTGCTGTCCGCGGGTGCCGGCCTGCTCGCCCCCGGGGCGGGGCTGCTGGCGGTCGCGGGGAACGTCCTGGACGTCGTGTTCGTGCTCCTGCTGCTCCACCCGGACAGCCGGGACTGGGTCACCCCCGACCCGGTGGACCGGGCGCCGAGCGGGCGGCCCGGCGCGCGGCCCGGCGCCCGAGCGTGCCGGGACCGTCCGGATGGCTGATGATCAACAGGAGCGCAGTCGTACCGAACCGGTCGCACGAGGAGCCGTCATGACGTCAGGACCGCAGGACCCGCAGCACGGTGGTTGGGGCCCGCCGCCCGGACAGGGCCCGGAGGGTCAGGGCTCACCGGGTCAGGGCCAGCCGCCGTACGGCCAGGGGCAGCAGGGTGGCTGGGGCCCGCCGCCCGGTCAGGGGCAGCAGGGCGGCTGGGGTGGCCCCGGACAGGGGGGCCAGCCGCAGTACGGGCAGTACGGCGGTTATCCCGCCGCGCCCGGCGGCTGGGAGTCCGGCCCCCCCGAGGAGCCCCAGCCCCGGCCCAGCACCGTCCGGTTCGGCCTCGGCGCCTTCCTGGCCAGCACGCTGATCAACCTGATCAGCCTCGTGCTCGGCTTCTCCGATCTCGACGAGGTCCGGCGCCAGGCCGCCACCGACTCGGGGCTCACCGAGGAGCAGGTGGACGCCCTCGTCAACACGACGATCGTGATCACGTTGGTGCTGATCGCGGCCTTCCTGCTGGTCATCTGGTTCGCCTGGCAGGGGCACAACTGGGCGCGCATCGTGCTGTTCGTGCTGGGCGGGATCAGCGTGCTGCTCGGCCTGCTCGGCGCGGGTGTCGGCCTGTCGTTCCTGGGCCTGGTCCAGCTCGTGCTGGTGGCCGCCGGGATCGTGCTGCTGGCCCAGAAGCAGTCCAACGAGTGGTACCGCTCGGAGCGCCGGCGGCGGGCCCTCCGCTGACACCGCGCGCCGCCCCGGGGAGTCCCCGGGGCGGCGCCCGGGTGCGCTCGGCTCAGCCCGGCCGGCGCGCGACCGGCGGCAGCCACTCCGTCGTCGTCCGGGCGAGCAGGCTGGTGGCCGCCGCGGCGCACAGGACGACGAGCAGCAGCGTGAACGGGCTCAGGCCCCCGGCGGTGACCATCGAGACCACGGTCAGCGCGCCGAGGAACAGGGCGCCCAGCAGACCCGCCCAGCGGGCCCACCGCCGTCGCTGCGGCAGGAACAGGGCGGCCGCGGCGCAGAGCAGGCCGACGGCGATGTCACGGACCAGTCCGATCAGCACGAACTGGTCCACCTCCGCCCGCTCCAGGTCCGGCTGCGCCTCGAGGAAGCCGTCGACGATGCTGTCCCGCAGGGCCAGGCTGACCACGCCGCTGAAGAGCAGGAGCAGGGCCAGGGCAGCCAGCACGCCGACGGCCACCTTCACCGACACCGGCATCGACGGGCGGTCGGGGGACCTGCCCGCGGAACGGGACGAGGGATCGGCGCTCACCCCGCCAGCGTGGCACGCCCGGACGATCACCAGCCGCTGACCTCCCGGTGTGGCGGTCGGCGGGATGCGATGCTCGACCACCAGCGCCCCCGACGACCGGAGCGGGCCCGCGCCGTAGAGCCGCAGCACCGCAGAGCCGCAGCACCGCAGAGCCGCAGCACCGCAGAGCCGCAGCACCGCAGAGGAGAACCCGTGAAGGCCACCGGGCCGAGCCGACCCGCCGCACGACCCGCCGGACGCCCCTGGGTCGGCGCCCTCGCCGCGGCCCTGGCCGGCGGCCTGCTGGCCCTGGCCACCGGCTGCACCGCCGACGGCGACGAGAGCGCGACGGCGGCGAGCAGCAGCCCCGCGGAGACCAGCTCCTCCGCACCGGCCTCCGGATCGGCCGGTGCGGCCAGCGGTGCGCCCGCCGGGACGCCCGTGGGGCCGGGGTGCGCCGGGCTGCCGCCCGAGGGGCCGGGCAGCGTGGCGGCGAACGCCGGCCTGCCCGCGGCCACCGCGATCAGCCAGACCCCGGCGCTCGGCACGCTGGCCCAGGCGGTGGTGACCGCCAACCTCGTCGACGTGCTCAACACCCGGCAGGAGGTCACCGTGCTCGCGCCGGCCGACACCGCCTTCGCCGCGCTCGGCCCGGACGCGCTCCCGCAGCTGCAGGCCGACGTCCCGCGGCTCACCGCGCTGCTCACCCACCACGTGGTGCCCGGCCGCCTCGGCCTGGACGAGCTGACCGGTGCGCACACCACCCTGCTCGGCGACGAGCTCACGATCACCGGCAGCGGGGCGGAGGTGCAGGTGGCCGCGGAGGACACCGTGGCCGGCGCCGCGCCGGCGACGCTGCTCTGCGGGCCGCTGCAGACGGCGAACGCGACCGTCTACGTCCTCGACCAGGTGCTCGCGCCCGCTCAGTAGGGTCGGGGGCATGTCGAAGGACCCCGTTCCCCCCCACCCCTCGTCCCTCGGGCCGGGCCCCTGGAACGGGGCCACCCACCCCGACCGCGACCGGTTGCTGGAGCTCGTCGTCGAGCTCGCCGTCGTCCGCGGGAAGGTCACCCTCTCCTCCGGCCGCGAGGCCGACTGGTACGTCGACCTGCGCCGGGTGACGCTGCACCACGAGGCGGCCCCGCTGGTCGGCCGGGTGATGCGCCAGCTCACCGGCGACCTGCACTACGACGTCGTCGGCGGGCTCACGCTGGGCGCCGACCCGGTCGCCACCGCGATGCTGCACGCGGCCGCCGCCGGGGAGGGCTTCCTCGACGCCTGCGTCGTGCGCAAGCAGGGCAAGGCGCACGGCCTGCAGCGGCGGATCGAGGGCCCGGACGTGGCCGGCCGGACTGTGCTCGCCGTCGAGGACACCTCGACCACCGGGGGCAGCGTGCTGCAGGCGGTCGAGGCGCTGCGCGAGGCCGGCGCGGAGGTGGTCGGCGTGGCCGTGGTCGTCGACCGTGGGGCCCGTGCGGCGGTCGAGGAAGCCGGGCTGGAGTACCGCGCGGCCTTCGAGCTCGCCGACCTCGGCCTGGGGTGATCCGTCCGCGGGGGTGACCTGGGGACCACCCCCGGACCGGCCAGCGGGATACTGACCGGCGAGCAGGAGCCGCTGGTCCCGACGTCAGGAGAGCACCGCATGCCCATCGCGACCCCCGAGGTCTACGCCGACATGATCAGCCGTGCCAAGGAGGGCGGGTTCGCCTACCCGGCGATCAACTGCACCTCCTCGGAGACGATCAACGCCGCGCTGCGCGGGTTCGCCGACGCCGGCAGTGACGGGATCATCCAGTTCTCCACCGGCGGCGCGGAGTTCGGCTCCGGCACCCGGGTGAAGGACATGGTGACCGGCGCCGTCGCGCTGGCCGAGTTCGCCCACGTGGTGGCCGAGCGGTACCCGATCAACGTGGCGCTGCACACCGACCACTGCCAGAAGGACAAGCTGGACAGCTACGTCCGCCCGCTGATCGCGATCAGCCAGGACCGGGTCGACGCCGGGCAGGCGCCGCTGTTCCAGTCGCACATGTGGGACGGCTCGGCCGTGGAGCTGACCGAGAACCTGGAGATCGCCCAGGAGCTCATCGAGAAGTGCGCCGCGGCCAAGATCGTGCTCGAGGTCGAGATCGGCGTCGTCGGCGGCGAGGAGGACGGCGTCGCCCACGAGATCAACGAGAAGCTGTACACCGCCGACGGCGACTTCGTCCGCACCGCCGAGGCGCTCGGGCTCGGGGAGAAGGGCGTCTACCTGCTCGCCGCCACCTTCGGCAACGTGCACGGCGTCTACAAGCCGGGCAACGTCAAGCTCCGCCCCGACGTGCTGCAGCGCGGGCAGGCCGTCGTCGCCGAGCAGTTCGGGCTCGGCGACGCCAAGCCGTTCAACCTGGTCTTCCACGGCGGCTCCGGCTCGGACCTGTCCGACATCCGGGAGGCGATCTCCTACGGCGTGGTGAAGATGAACGTCGACACCGACACCCAGTACGCGCTGACCCGGGCCATCGCCGGCCACATGTTCAGCAACTACGACGGCGTGCTGAAGGTGGACGGCGAGGTGGGCGTGAAGAAGACCTACGACCCGCGCACCTACATGAAGGTGGCCGAGGCGGCGATGGCCGACCGCGTCGTGCAGGCCTGCGAGGACCTGCTGTCCGCCGGCCAGTCGCAGGCGGCCTGACGTGACGCACTCCCACCGCAACCTGCTCGGCGAGCCGCCGGCCACCCTGCTGCCGGTCGACCCGGGCACCGCGGGCCTGGCCAGCGGTGTCGACCCCGCGGGGGTCGCGGCCACCCACCCCACCTCCAGCGCCGCGTGGGCGGCGCTGGCGGAGGGTGCGCTGGGAGCCGGCCGGACGATCGAGGCCTACGCCTACGCGCGCACCGGCTACCACCGGGGGCTGGACGCACTGCGCCGCAACGGCTGGAAGGGCTTCGGCCCGGTGCCGTGGTCGCACGAGCCCAACCGCGGGTTCCTGCGCTGCGTCACGGTGCTGGCCGCGGCGGCCGGGCGGATCGGCGAGGTGGACGAGGAGCAGCGCTGCACCGAGCTGCTGCGCGACTGCGACCCGACGCTCGTCCCCTGACCTGCGCTTCCACTGGATCCGGATCTTGATCGTCCCGATGCCGAGACCGTGAGGTCTCGTTAACGTCTGCCTCCGGTCGGCGGTGCCATCAGGCGCCGCCTCGAGAAGAGGGGTGGATCATGGCCACGTTGCTCTGGATCCTGGCAGTCGTGCTCGTCGTCGCGGGGATCGTCGCGATCGTCCGCAAGCAGCTGCTGTGGGGGATCGTGCTGATCGTCGTCGGGCTGCTGGTCGGCCCGGGAGGCGTGAGCCTCTTCGCCTGACCTGCCCGGGTGGGGCCGAGAACGCTCTCGGCCCCACCCGGGGCGTCACGGCACGAGGATGGCGCGGCCGCGGACCCGGCCGGCGTCGAGGTCGTCGATCGCCGACTGGTAGTCGTCCAGCGCGTACTTCGCGGTGTGCAGCGTGACCTTCTGCTGCGCCGCCAGCGCCATCAGGTCGACCAGGTCGTTGTAGCTCCCGACCAGGTTGCCCAGCACGTTGACCTCCGCGGAGACCAGGTCGATCGTCGGGACGTCGACGTTCTCGCCGTACCCGACCACCAGGTAGTCCCCGGCCCGGCGGGTCATCGCCAGGCCCTCCTTCGTCGAGCCGCCCTCGCCGACGAAGTCCACGACCACCTCGGCGCCGTGCCCGCCGGTGAGCTCCTGCACCTGCTCGACCTGGCTGCCGTCGGCCAGCACCGAGCGGTCGGCACCGATCGACTCGGCCAGCTTCAGCGCGTCGGGGTTCCGGTCGACGACGATCAGCTCGGCCGGCGAGAGCGCCTTGAGCACCTGGATGCCGATGTGCCCCAGCCCGCCGGCGCCGATCATCACGCAGCGGAACCCCGGCCGCAGCCGGCGGGCCGCCTTCGCCACCGCGTGGTACGCCGTGAGGCCGGCGTCGGCCAGCGCGGCGACGTCGGCCGGCTCCAGGGCGTCGTCGATCCGCACCACGCTGCGCGCCGTCGTCTTCAGGTACTCGGCGTACCCGCCGTCGCTGTCGATCCCGGGGAACTGCGAGTTCTCGCAGTGCACGTCGTCGCCGGACCGGCAGGCGCGGCACAGCCCGCAGGTGACCAGCGGGTGCAGGATCACCTTGTCGCCCTCGGCGACGTTGCTGACCGCGCTGCCGACGGCCTCGACCCAGCCGGCGTTCTCGTGCCCGATCGTGTAGGGCAGCGCGACCTGGGACTTCTCCGCCCACTGACCTTCCAGGATGTGCAGGTCGGTGCGGCAGACCCCGGCACCACCGATCCGCACGATCACGTCGTGCGGGCCGGTGACCTCCGGCTTCGGGACGTCGTCCATCCGGAGCGGCTGGTGGTAGCCGGTGACGCGGACGGCTCTCATGACAGGACCTCCAGGGGGATCGTGGGGCGGGTCGGGCCGGGCAGCGGGACGTCGTCCACGCTGGACCGGTGCGTCTGGTCGGCCTCGGCACCGGGGTAGCGGGTGGCGAGCAGGCCGCGGCAGAAGTGCGCGTTGCCGTCGACGGAGATGCGCACCGACCGCGCCTTCCGCAGGAACAGGGCGGCCTCGGCCGGGGCCGGCGGGGTGCCGTCGGCGGCGACCAGGACCGGGGCGGCGTCGTCCGTCGGCAGGCCGAGGGTGGCCCGCCGGCGCAGCAGCGCCGCCGTCGTCGGCGCGCCGGTCGGCAGGTCGCCCAGGGTCAGCCGGTGCACGTCCGCCTCGGTGCGCGACCGGTCGGCGCGCAGCAGCGCGGTGAGCGCCCGCTCCATCGCCGCCGTGTGCGCCTTCCGCTGGAAGGTCGCGCGCAGCTCGTCCAGCGACTCCTCCGCCTCGTGGCCGAAGGTGCCGCGGTAGCCGGCCCCGGCGGCCAGGCCGCGGTTGATCAGGTCGGAGTCGTGGTGGTCGTCGAGCTCCACCACCACCCGGCCCACCCCCGGCACGGCGGAGACCGCGTCGTGGGCGTCGGCGCACATCAGCCAGGCGAAGTTCGGTGCGCAGAACGAGGTGGGCAGCCGCAGGTGCACCTCCACCGCCGACCCCGTGACGGTCAGCGACCGGACGAACCCCAGGTCGGTGATCGGCTCGTCGAGCTCCGGGTCGACGACGGCGCCCAGGGCGGCACGGACGTCGGTCTCGGTGGGGCCTGCCAGCAGCATCGCCGTCATCAGGACATCGCCAGGTCGGCGGCGGCCGGCTGGCGCGGGCCGGTGGCCGGTTCGGCCGCGTCGGGTAGCCGCAGCCGCTCGGGCACCGGGAGGTCGTAGAGCTTCGCGGCGTTGAGCCCGAGCACCTTCTTCTTCACCTCGGTGGTCAGCGCTGCGTACTCGGCCATGTCCTCCGGGATCTGGAAGTCCACGAACCGCTCGACCAGCCAGGTCGGCGTCCACAGCGCGTAGTCGCTGGAGAACAGGATCCGGTCCTCCCCGAGCCAGTAGACGAGCTCGCCCATGATCTGCGCGAAGTACCGCGGCCGGGTGTGGATGAACGGGATCGCCACCGCCAGGCCGGCGTACACGTTGGGCTCCTGGGTGGCGATCCAGCAGAAGTCCTCCAGCCGGGGCAGGCCGCAGTGCTCGACGATGAAGTTGAGGTCGGTGAAGTCGGTGGCCGCGTGGTCGACGTCGGCGACGTCGAAGGCGTCCCGGTCCAGCGGGCGGATCGTCGGGCCCTTGTGGATGTGGATGTTCGTGATGCCCAGCTCCCGGCAGGCCTCGAGGTACCGGTAGGCCATCGGGTCGGTGAGCTTCCAGCCACGGGACTCCCCGTGCCAGTCGGCGGTGTAGAGCTTCACGCCCTTCAGGCCGAACCGCTCGGCGTCCGCGCGCAGCTGGTCCAGGCCGTTCTCGCCGTCGCGCGGGTCCCACCAGTGGTTGTAGGTGAGCTTGTCCGGGTGCTCCTGGGCGAGCGCGAACGCCTCCTCGGTCTGGCCGAACCCGCGGTGGTAGAACTCGCCGAGCCGGGCGGGCTGGAAGATCGCGTGGTCGACGATGCCGTTGCCGAACACGTCCCGCATCAGCCGCTCGCCGCCCTGGTAGAGGTACTCCTCGTAGGGCCAGACCTCGGACTCCGGGCTGAGGTTGCGGTGGTAGTCGTAGAAGCAGTCGATGAACTGCTTGCCGTGCACGTTCCGCTGGTTCTCCTGGCGCGCGTCCCACAGGGCGATGTGCGCGTCGACCACGAAGTAGTCCTCGCCGTCCTTGCTGTACATCGGGGTCCTCCTCGACCTCCCCAGCCGCCGCATTGCGAACTGGGTCACATCGGGGACGACGCTAGGAGCGGCCGGGACGCCGGGGCAGGGGACCGCTGTCTCACTTTGAGACAGCACGCGCGTGCTGCTCGGTCGTGGCCCGCGTCACAGGACGGGCCTACATTCGTCGGTACGCATCGGAGCGTTCCCGGGGAGGCAGCCGTGCCCGCTGGTCCCGCCGTCCCGGTGCCCGCCACCGTCCCGCCCGCCGCCGTCGCGCCGAGCAGTCCGGCGCGGGTCCGGGCCTCCTGGCAGCGCAGCGAGCGCTACGGCGTCACGCCGGAGGAGGTCGTGCCGGTCTACGCCGACGGCGTGCCGACCGACTCGCTGTTCTACGAGTGCGGTGCCGAGGTCGTGCGCGCCCTGCACGGCACCCTGGCCGGTGAGCCCGTCGGCTTCATGCTCACCGACCCGCAGGGCCTGGTGCTCGGCCGCTGGTGCGACGACCCGGCCATCAACCGCTCGCTGGACCGGGTGCACCTGGCGCCCGGGTTCTACTTCGGCGAGCAGACCGCGGGCACCAACGGGCTGGGGCTGGCGCTCGCCGACCGGGTGCCCACGCTGGTGCGCGGCGACGAGCACTACGTGGCCCCGCTGCGGCGCTACACCTGCGCCGCCGTGCCGGTGCTCGACCCGCGCGGCGGCGGGCTCGTCGGCAGCATCAACCTGACCACCTGGTCGCAGGCCTCCTCCGACCTGCTGCTCGCGCTCGCGCAGGCCGCCGCGGGCAACACGACGGCGCTGATGCAGGTGCGAGCCGGCGGTGGCGCCCCCCTGCCGCCGACCCGGGGGACGGTCTTCCACGTGCTCGCCGGGCAGTGCCCGGCCGGCGACGCCGACCCGTGCACCTCCGCCGGCTGGCGGGCGGCGGTCGCCTCGGTGCGGACGGCGGTCGCGGCCGGCCGGGTGGTCGCCGTGGTCGGCGAGCCGGGGGCCGGGCGCGCGACGGCGGCGTCCCTCGCCCGCCGGGCCGCCGGCCTGCGGGAACGGGTGCTCGTGGCCCGCCCGCCCGCAGCCGAGGACGTCGCCGGGTGGCTCGCCCTGTGGTCCCCGGAACTGCGCGCGCCCGACACCTGCGTCGTCCTCGGCGACGCCGACGCGCTGCCGGCGTGGGCCGCCGAGCAGCTGGCCGCGGACGTCGCCGCCGCCGGGCGCCCGCCCGGGGCGCCGTCGCCGCTGGTGGTCACCGCGGCCGGCTACACCGCACTCCCCGAGGCGCTGCGGACGCTGGTGGACGCCGTCGTCGAGGTGCCGCCGCTGCGCCACCGCCCGGACGACGTCGAACCGCTCGCCCGGGCGCTGGCCGCCCAGCTGCGCCACCGCGAGGTGGAGTTCACCCCGCGGGCGCTCCGCACGCTGCGGGCGCACGCCTGGCCGGGCAACGTCCGGGAGCTGCGGGCCGCGGTCCGGGACGCCGCCGCGCGGACCGACGTCGTCGACGTCCAGCACCTGCCGCCCGGCGTGCTCAGCGAGGCCGCCCGGCCGCTGACCCGGCTGGAGCAGCTGGAGCGCGACGAGATGGTGCGCTGCCTGACCCGGCCCGGCACCACGGTGGGCCGGGCCGCCGCCGAGCTCGGCCTGTCCCGGGCGACCCTCTACCGCAAGATCGCCCAGTACCGGATCAGTGTCTGATCGTCGGCCTGCCGGCCTCCAACCGCGGCCACGTGCTGTCCCCGGGCTCGCGCGGAGCCGTTGCCCGAGCCGGCGGCAGGAACCCTCCGGGCCCCGTGCCGCCGTCCCGGAGGCCGCAGACGGCCGGTCAGCTCACTCGCGGCGCAAGGACTCCGTCAGGCGGCTGAGCTCGTCGCCGCCGGCGACCAGGCGGGTCAGGTCGTCGACGTCGACGTCCTCCCGGGTGAGGTGCCCGGCCACCCGGCCGCCGCCCAGCAGCAGGAACCGGTCGCCCACCAGGTGCGCGTACTGCGGGCTGTGCGTCACGAACACCACCGCCAGCCCGTCCTCCCGCGCGGCGACGACGGCCTGCAGCACCATCGCCCGCTGGCTGACGGTCATCGGCGCCGTCGGCTCGTCGATCACCAGCACCCGGGCGCCGAAGTGCAGGGCGCGGGCGATCGCCAGGCTCTGCCGCTCACCCGCCTGCAGCGCGCTCGCCGCCTGGTCGGGGTCCAGGCCGGTCACGCCCACCCGGGCCATGGCGCGGGTGGTGATCTCCTCGGCCCGCCCGACGTCCAGCCGGCGGAACGGCCACAGGCCACGGGTGGGCTCGGCGCCGAGGAAGAAGTTCCGCCACACCGACATCAGCGGCGCGATCGCCAGGTCCTGCCAGACGGTGGCGATGCCCTGCGCCCGGGCCTGCTGCGGTGAGCGGAACCGCACCGGGCGGCCGTCGACCAGCAGCTCGCCCTCCGCCGGCTGCTCCATGCCGGAGAGCACGGCGACCAGCGTCGACTTGCCCGAGCCGTTCTCGCCGAGGACGCAGGTCACCTCCCCGCTCCGCAGGGCCAGGGAGACCCGGGAGAGCGCCGGCACGCTGCCGAAGCGGACCGTGACGCCGCGCAGCTCGAGGACCGGCGCCGGGACGTCGGTGGCGGTCTGGTCGGCGGGCTCAGCGGGCCCCTGCCATGCGGTGCTCATGATCGGGGCACCGCCCGCAGCCGGCGCCGCACGACCCCGTTGACCAGCAGGGCGACCAGCAGGAGCGCCCCGAGGAAGGCCTCGAACCACCGCGGGTCCCAGTCGGACAGCGCGATGCCCTCGTGGGCGACGGCGTAGAGCAGCGCGCCCAGCGACGCCCCCACGGTGGAGCCGTAGCCACCGGTGAGCAGGCAGCCCCCGATGACGGCGACGACGACGAACTGGATCTCCGCGCCGAGCGCCGGCGTCACCTGCACCGCGCCCAGCCGGGCCACCCCGAGGGTGCCGATCAGCCAGCCGGCCGCGGCGGTGCCCAGGAAGAGCAGCACGGTGGTCCGACCGACCGGCACGCCCAGCTCGCGGGCCGGCCGCGGGGCACCGCCGCTGGCGAAGACGGCGTTGCCGAACCGGGTGCGCCACAGCAGCCAGGTGGTGACGACGGTGGCCGCGCCCCACCACAGCACCGAGACCGGGAACCGTCCGTCACCGATCTGCGCCATCGAGCCGAACAGGGCGTGCGCGGAGTCCCACCCGGGCTCCCCCCGCAGACCACCGACCCGGGGCGCGTCGGCGACGGCGGCGGCGACCGCCTGCGCGGCGCCGGACAGGATGAGGAACGTCGCCAGGGTGACCAGGAAGCTCGGCAGACCGGTGCTGACCACCAGCAACCCGTTCACCGCCCCCACGAGCAGGGCGGCGAGGAGGGACAGCAGCAGGGCGGGCCAGAGGTCCAGCCCCAGCTCGGTGACCAGCAGCGCGGTCAGCAACGCGCTGCTCACCGCGACCACGCCGATCGACAGGTCGAACTGCCCGGCGACCAGCAGCAGGGCGACCGCCACGGCGCCGATGCCCAGCGGCGCGGCGACCTCGAGGACGGAGGCCAGGCCCGCGGAGGACAGCAGGTCCGGGGACTGGGCGCCGAAGAGCAGCGTCAGCACGGCGACGCCGATCAGCGCGCTGACGCCGGGGCGGGCGAGCAGCCGGTCGAACATCCGACGGCCGCGCGAGCGGGGCACCACCGGCGCGGGCGGGCCGAACGCCAGGGGGCGGTCGGGGGTCACCGGCAGGGACCGGGCGGGCGACGGGACGACGGCAGCACGACCTCCTCGGGCGGGACGGTCTCCCCAGTGTCCACGATCCGCGGCCGGGCGGCCGACGCAGGTGGCGGCCCGGCGCCGGTCAGTCGCGCGGGCCCTCCCACGGCCAGCCCGCGGCCAGGAAGGCGTCGCGGACCAGATCCGCATCCCCCTCCACGTCGTCGTCGAACAGGACGCGCCCGGCGCGGTTCTCGATCACCAGGTGCGAGCCACGGCGGAACACGGCGTCCACCGCGTCACGAGGGACCACCCGCTCGACCCGGCCACGGCGGCGGACCTCCACCTCGGCCGGGTCGACGTGCAGCACCGGTGAGACGGCGATGACGTACCCGGCGAACAGCAGGCCGACCACCAGGCCACCCGCGGGCCACCCCCAGGCCGGCCAGGTCTCGAGGGAGCCGATCAGCTCCAGCGGGCCCTGGAACGGCACCCAGGGCAGGTCGGCGGCCCAGCCCGCCAGCCGGGGCAGCAGGACGCCCGCCGCCGCGCCACCGGCGCCGAACAGGCTGAGCACCCACGCCCGGGCCGGGCGGTCGAAGCCGCCCACGGTCCGCTCGGTCGGTCCGTCGGTCATCGCGGGGCCCCGTCCGTCAGGGGCGCAGCAGCCAGCGGACCCGGTCGTCGCCGTACCAGGTCCACTTGGTCACCTCGCGGTCGAACGGCACCCCGTCCCGGGTCACCTGGGCGGGGGCGCTGGCCACCTGCAGCGCCCGCCCCGTGGTGCGGCGCACCGGGCGCAGCGGCAGCGTGACCACGGCGACGGAGATCCGGTCGACCGCCGTCCAGTCCGGCCGCACGTCGATCCGGGTCACCGGCCCGTTGGCCACCCGCTGGTCGTCGTTGTAGGCCTGCGAGCCCAGCCGCCGGGCCAGCGGGCGGCGCGGGGCGCCGAAGGCGGTGACCCGGCCGTGCCACAGCAGCACGCCGCCGTGGTCGTCACGCACCAGGGGCAGCTCGCGCTCGGCGCCGGAGCCCACCCCGAGCGCCCGGGCCAGTCCCCGGGAGGCGGCGTCGTCGGCCGGCTCCCAGGCCACCGGGACGGCGGGCAGCCGGTCCCGACGCCACAGCCGGGCCAGCACCGCCGCCAGCGCGGGGACCGGGCCCAGCACGCGCACCTCCTCGGCGTCGTCGACGACCGAGGCGACGTGCCGGCGGGACGGCGGCTGTTCGGCCGCCAGACCGCGCAGGTCGAGCTGAGTCGCGGGCATGCCGATACCCTGCCACCTGGCCAACCGGTTCCTGCCGGTGTCGATGTGACGAGGAGACCGACCCGATGCCCGCAGTCGTGCTGATCGGCGCCCAGTGGGGCGACGAGGGCAAGGGGAAGGCGACGGACCTGCTGGGCGGGCGCGTCCCCTACGTCGTCCGGTACCAGGGTGGCAACAACGCCGGGCACACCGTGATCACCCCGGACGGCGAGAAGTACGCCCTGCACCTGATCCCGTCGGGCATCCTGACCCCGGGCTGCACGCCGGTCATCGGCAACGGCGTGGTCATCGACCCCGAGGTGCTCATCGGTGAGCTCGCGGGCCTGGAGGAACGCGGCGTCGACACCTCGCGGCTGGTGATCTCCGCCGACGCGCACCTGATCATGCCGCACCACCGCGCGCTGGACCGGGTCACCGAGCGGTTCCTCGGCCAGCGCAAGATCGGCACCACCGGTCGCGGCATCGGCCCGGCCTACGGCGACAAGGTCGCCCGCAACGGCATCCGCGTGGCCGACCTGCTCGACCTCTCCATCCTCCGGCAGAAGCTCGAGGGCACGCTGGCGGAGAAGAACCAGGTCCTGGTCAAGGTCTACAACCGCAAGGCGATCGACGTCGACGAGGTGGTCGAGGAGTACGCCGGCTACGCCGAGGAGCTCAAGCACCGCATCGCCGACACCCGCCTGCTGCTGGGGAACGCCCTGGACGCCGGCGAGTGGGTGCTGCTGGAGGGCTCGCAGGGCACCCTGCTCGACGTCGACCACGGCACCTATCCGTTCGTCACGTCGTCCAACCCGACCGCGGGTGGCGCGGCGGTGGGCGCCGGCGTCGGCCCCACCCGGATCGAGCGCGTGGTGGGCATCCTCAAGGCGTACACGACCCGGGTGGGCTCCGGGCCCTTCCCGACCGAGCTGCACGACCACTGGGGCGAGTACCTGCGCAAGCACGGCGGCGAGGTCGGCGTGACCACCGGCCGCGACCGGCGCTGCGGCTGGTTCGACGCCGTCGTCGCCCGGTACGCGACCCGGGTCAACGGCATCACCGACTACTTCGTCACCAAGCTCGACGTCCTCTCCGGGCTGGAGACGGTGCCGATCTGCGTGGCCTACGACGTCGACGGCGTCCGGCACGAGGAGATGCCGATGACGCAGACCGACTTCCACCACGCGAAGCCGGTCTACGAGGAGATGCCCGGCTGGTTCGAGGACATCACCGACTGCCGCACCTTCGACGACCTGCCGGCCAACGCGCAGGCCTACGTGCGGCGCCTGGAGGAGCTCTCCGGCGCGCGGGTGAGCGTCATCGGCGTGGGTCCGGGCCGCGACCAGAACGTGGTCATCCACGACCTCATCGGCTAGCGCGCGACGAGATCTGCGTTCTCGGGGTCACCCGCGCCGGGAGGCCCCGAGAACGCAGATCTCGGGATCAGACGCGGGGGCGGACCGGGGCCAGGGCCTCGGCGGTCAGCTCGGCGCGGGCCCGGTAGGCGGTCTCCGGGGCATCGCTGATCACGCCGTCGCAGCCGAGGGCGAACAGCAGCCGGGCCTCGGTCTGCGCGTCGCCGAGCCCGTGCGGGTCGCTGCCGGAGCGCAGGTGCCGGGGCAGGAAGAGGTTCTCCGGCCGCAACGTCCACGGGGTGACGGTCAGGCCGGCCCGGTGGGCCTGGCTGACCAGGTCGGAGACGCCGACGAGCGAGCCGTCGGCCCCGTGCAGCAGGATCCGGCCCTTGTGCGGGGCGATGCCCTGGGCGTAGGTGGAGATCTCCCGCAGGCCGGAGGGGGTGAGCAGGGCGTCCTGCACGCCCTCCTCGTCGACCAGCTGCACCAGCGTGGGGCCGCCGCTGCCGAGGTCGGCGCGCAGCTGACGCAGCGCCTCCTGCTCGAACGCCATGACGACGACGGGCCCGTCGGGGCGCGCGGCGTCCAGCCGGCGCAGCTCGGCGGCGAGCAGCTCGGTCATCGGCAGGCCCTGCGTGGCGAACCAGGCGGGGTGCTTGAGCTCGGCCTGCACCTGGATCTGCCGGGTGGGGGTCGACCGGCGCCGGACCAGCTCCACCACGTCCGCCAGGGTGAGCACGCCGAAGCGGCCGTCGTAGGCGGTGTTCAGCGGCCGCACGGCGGGCAGCCGCTCGATCGCCCGCAGCGTGCGCAGCTCGGCGAGGGTGAAGTCCTGCACGAACCAGCCGGTCTGCAGCTCGCCGTCGACGTCCGCGGTGCGCCGCCGGATCGCGAACTCCGGGCGGTCGGCCACGTCGGTGGACCGGGAGAGCTCGGCGTCGTGCCGGGCGATGAGGACGCCGTCCCGGGAGACCACGAGGTCGGGCTCGATGCGGTCCGCGCCCAGGTCGATGGCGAGCTCGTAGCTCGCGGCCGTGTGCTCGGGGCGGTAGCTGGGAGCACCGCGGTGACCGATCACCACGGGTGAGGAGGTCCGTCGGGAAGAGGGAGCGGCCCGCAGGCCGGTCTCGGACATGACTCCAGGGAAACCCACCCCGCCGTCCGGCGGGTGAACGTGCGCCGACTCCATGGGGACAAATCGGGGGACAAGCGCCTCACCTGGAGGTCAGCATGACCCGTGTGAGTGATGTCTCAGTCCCGGGTGTGTCGGGCACGACCGGTCCGCCGGTCCCCGCGGGGTGCCGCGCGGGGCGGGTGGCCCGGGTCGACCGCGGCCTGCTCACCGTGCTCACCGCCGACGGGGAGCAGCGCGTGCACGCCGGCAGCCTGCTGCGGGGCGGCTCCGCACCGGCGGTCGGTGACTGGGTCGCCGTGCGCGGCGAGCTCGCCGTGGCGCTGCTCCCCCGGCGGACGGCGTTCGTCCGCACCGCGGCCGGCCGCGGGTCGGCGCCGCAGGTGGTGGCCGCCAACGTCGACCTGGTGCTCGTCGTCGACTCGCTGGCCGCCCCGGCCCGGCTGCGCCGGATCGAGCGCTACCTGGCCGTGGCATGGGGCAGCGGCGCGCCCCCGGCCGTCGTGCTGACCAAGGCCGACCTCTGCCCGGACGTGCCGGCGGCGGTCGCGCAGGTCGCCGAGGACGCGATCGGGGTGGTCGTGCTGCCGGTCTCGGCGGTCACCGGCGCGGGCATCGAGGCGGTGCGCGGGCTGCTCGCGCCGGGCTGCACAGCGGCGATGGTCGGCCCGTCCGGGGTCGGCAAGTCGAGCCTGGCGAACGCGCTGGCCGGCCGGCCGGTCGCCGCCACCGCGGGGATCCGCGGCGACGGCCGGGGCCGGCACACCACCACCGCCCGCCAGCTGCACCAGCTCCCCGGCGGTGCACTGCTGGTGGACACCCCCGGGATGCGGGAGCTCGCCCTGGCCGGGGAGGACGGGCTGGACGACGCCTTCGCCGACGTCGTCGCGCTCGCCACCGGCTGCCGGTTCCGGGACTGCGCGCACCGGACCGAGCCCGGGTGCGCCGTCGCGGCGGCGATCGAGGACGGCGAGCTCGACCCCGGCCGGCTCCTGGGCTGGCGGAAGCTGCAGGCCGAGGCCCACCGGCAGGCGCTGCGGTCGGACGCGCGGGCCCGGGCCACGGAGACCGCCCGGCTGCGGGCGCTGCACCGGCAGCACCGGGCCCGGCCCGGGCGCTGACGCCGCTCGGTAGGTTCTGCGTCGTGCGCGTGCTCGTGATCGGCTCCGGTGCCCGGGAGCACGCCCTGTGCGTGGCTCTGCAGTCCGACCCCGCCGTCACGGCGCTGGCGTGCGCGCCGGGCAACGCCGGGACCGCGGTGATCGCCGCTGCCCTGCCCGTCGACGTCGCCGATCCGGTCGCGGTCGCGGCCCTGGCCCGGGAGTGGGGCGCCGACCTGGTCGTCATCGGCCCGGAGGTGCCGCTGGTGGCCGGCGCGGCCGACGCCGTGCGCGAGGCGGGCATCGCCTGCTTCGGCCCGTCGGCGCAGGCCGCGCAGCTCGAGGCGTCGAAGGCGTTCGCCAAGCACGTGATGGCCGCCGCCGGCGTGCCGACCGCCCGGGCCTGGCCGGTGGGCGGCGTGGCCGAGCTGGGGACGGCGCTCGACGAGGTGGCCGCCGCGGGTGCGACGCCGTTCGTGGTCAAGGACGACGGGCTGGCCGCCGGCAAGGGCGTGCTGGTCACCCCCGACCGGGATGCGGCGCTCGCCCACGGCCGGGGGGTGCTCGACGCCGGCGGCGCGGTGCTGGTCGAGGAGTTCCTCGACGGCCCGGAGGTGTCGCTGTTCGCCGTCACCGACGGCACCACCGTCGTCCCGCTGCTGCCGGCCCAGGACCACAAGCGCCGCGACGACGGCGACGGCGGCCCGAACACCGGGGGCATGGGCGCCTACGCCCCGCTGCCGTGGGCGCCCGCGGGCCTGGTCGAGGAGGTGCTGCGCACGGTGCTGCAGCCCACCGTCGACGAGCTGCGCCGGCGCGGCGAGACGTTCAGCGGGCTGCTCTACGCCGGGCTGGCGCTGACCTCGCGCGGCCTGCGGGTGGTCGAGTTCAACGCCCGGTTCGGCGACCCGGAGACCCAGGTGGTGCTGCCGCTGCTGGAGACCCCGCTCGCCGGGCTGCTGCACGCCGCGGCCACCGGTGCGCTCGCCGACCACCCGCCGCTGCGCTGGCGGGACGGGGCGGCGGTCACCGTCGTCGTCGCGGCCTCCGGGTACCCCGAGCGGCCGCGCGTCGGCGACCCGGTCACCGGCGCCGACGGCGAGGGCGTGCTGCACGCCGGCACGGCGGTGGGCGCGGACGGCCTCGTGCACTCGGCCGGGGGCCGGGTGCTCGCGGTCACCGCGGTCGGGGACGACCTGGCCGCGGCGCGGCAGACCGCGTACGAGCGGGTCGCCGGTGTCCGGCTGGCCGGCGCGCACTGGCGCACCGACATCGGCCTGGCCGCCGTCGAGGGGCGCATCCGCGTGACCTGACCGGTCGGCCTGCCTGCAGGGCCCCGAGGTGCGCGCAGCGCGTCACGGGGGCAGGCAGCTCCTTCCTCAGTCCAGGCAGAACTCGTTGCCCTCGGGGTCGGTCAGCACGATGAACCCGGCGCTCATCGGGGGTTCCGGCTCGAACCGCTGCACCCGGGTGGCCCCCAGCGCGACGAGCCGGTCGCACTCGGCCTCCAGCGCCGCCATCCGCTCCTCGCCCTGCAGCCCGGGGGCGGCACGGACGTCGAGGTGCAGGCGGTTCTTGGCGACCTTGCCCTCCGGCACCTGCTGGAAGAACAACCGCGGGCCGGGTCCGTCCGGGTCCTCGAGGGCCGAGCTGGAGTTGCGCTGCTCCTCCGGGACGTCCATCCGGGCCAGCAGGTCGTCCCAGGCGGCGAGCGGGTCGGCCCCCGCGGGCAGGTCGACCCCGGGTGGCGCGGGGTGGACGTAGCCCAGCGCGTCGCGCCAGAAGATCGACAGCGCCCGGGGGTCGGCGGCGTCGAAGGTGACCTGGACCTGGCGGCTCATCGGGTTCCTCCTGGAGGGTGCTCCGGCCGGACAGGGCACACCAGACCATCCCCGGGCGCGCCGGGGAAGGGGCCGCGGCGCGCGCCGGTCACTCCGCGCGGACCAGCCGGCGCGCGCGGCGGGTGTCCGGCTGCGGCGGCCGGGGCCCCTCGTGCCGCCGGGACAGGTAGGTGCCCGCCACGTTGCCGCAGGCGATCACCGGGACGGCGATCAGCGCGCCGAAGATGCCGCCGACGAGCAGCCCGGCGGCGATGCCGAGCACCACCGCCAGCGGGTGCACCGAGACCGCCCGGCCCAGCAGCAGCGGCTGGAGCACGTGGCCCTCCAGCTGCATCACCACGACGATGATGCCCAGCGCCACGAGCGCCTGGACCGGCCCGACCGCGACGAGGGTGACCAGCACCGAGACGGTGCCGGCCAGGAACGAGCCGATGATCGGGATGAAGGCGCCGAGGAACACCAGCGCCGCCAGCGGGACGACCAGTGGCGTGCCCAGCACGAGCAGACCCACCCCGATGAACACCGCGTCGAAGGCGGCGACGGCCACGGTGGCCCGCACGTAGGAGATCAGCGTCCGCCAGGAGCGGCGGGCCGCCTCGTCCAGGTAGGCCTGGGAGTTGGCGGGCGTCAGGCCGACCAGCCACAGCCAGATCTGCCGGCCGTCCAGCAGGAAGAAGAAGAGGGTGAACAGGGTCAGCAGCGCGCCGGTCAGCAGCTCCCCGACGGTGGCCGCGGTGGTGAGGGCGCCCGAGGTGAGCACGTCGCGGTTGTCGCTGATCGCCGTCTGCGCGCTGTCGAGCGCGTCGTTGATCTGCGACTGGGAGACCGGGAAGGTGCTGACGGCGAAGTCGCGGATCTGGTCGATCCCCTGGCCGACCTGGTCGGCGAGGTCGTCGTACCCCGCCACGAACTCCTCGACGACCAGGGTGAGCAGCCCGGCCACCACTCCCAGCCCGACGACGAGCATGGTGATCGCCGACAGCGACGTCGGCCAGCCCCGCCGGCGCAGCCACGCAGCACCCGGCTGCAGCAGCGCCGCGAGCAGGAGCGCCACGAAGACGGGCACCAGGACGACGGCGACGTAGCCGGCCGCGCGCAGCACCAGGTAGCCGGCCGCGACCACGACGATCGCCCGCCACGACCAGGCAGCGGCGATCCGCAGCCCGTTGGGCACCTCACGGTCCGGGGCGACCGGTGCATCCGGCGCCAGCAGGCTGCCCCGGCTGCGGTCCCGGCCCGGACCGGGGGGCGGACCACCGGGGCGGGGTGGCCCGCTGACCCCGCCCGGCACGTCGACGTCGGGGGCGTCCGGCTGCGGGCTGCCTGGGGGAGGGGTGCTCGCGGGGCGCCGGGTCCCGCGCCGTCGACGGCCGGCCGCCGGGTGGGATGCCCGTTCGGCCGCACGTCGGCGTCCGGTCCGGGGAGCGGGTGCCCCTCGACGTGGTCGACGACGGCGCGGGTGCCGTCGCCGAGCACCAGCACCGTCCCGTCGGGCCAGGCGTAGGGGTCGCGCTCGGCGGCCGCCCGGAGGTGCGCCCGGGCGCGGGAGAGCGCGCGGGTGGCCCGCTTCAGCATGGTTCCTCCGAGGGGATGCACGGGCCGACCGGCCCGTGCGGGAGGATGTCACGGTGCCACGACCTGCTGACCAGTTCCCGGCGGTGCCCGCATGATCGACCGCTACACCCTGCCCGAGATGGGACGGGTCTGGAGTGACGAGCACAAGTACGAGCTGTGGTGCCGGGTGGAGACGCTCGTCCTGGAGGCGCACGCCGCCGCCGGCCGGGTGCCCGCCGACGTCGTCGAGCCGGTGCGCAACGCCCCGCCGCCCACGCCGGCGCGGGTCGCGGAGATCGAGGAGACGACCCAGCACGACGTCATCGCCTTCCTGACCGCGTGGGCCGACAACACCGAGCCGCGCTCGGCCGCCGCCTACGTGCACCACGGCATGACGTCGTCGGACCTGCTGGACACCGCGCTCGCGGTCCAGCTCACCGACGCCACCGACGTCCTGCTGGCCAAGGCCGACCGCCTGGTCGCGGCGCTGCGCGACCACGGGCTGGCCCACCGGCACACGATCAAGGTGGGCCGCACGCACGGCGTGCACGCCGAGCCCGACGTCTGGGGCCACCGGGTCGCCGACCTCGCCTTCGCGATGGCCCGCTCCCGGGACCGGCTCCGCCGCGCCCGCGAGGCCGTGGGCGTGGTCGCCATCTCCGGCGCCGTCGGCACCTACTCCCTGATCGACCCCTCGGTCGAGGTCACGGTGGCCGAGGCGCTGCACCTGCGCGCCGCGGACGCCTCCACCCAGGTGGTGCTGCGCGACGGGATCAGCGAGTGGGTCTCCGCGCTGGCGATCATCGCCACGGTCTGCGAGGCGATCGCGCTGGAGGTGCGGCACGGCCAGCGCACCGAGGTGCGCGAGCTGTCCGAGGCGTTCGGGTCGGGGCAGAAGGGCTCCTCGGCGATGCCGCACAAGAAGAACCCGATCCGCTCCGAGCGGATCGCGGGGCTCGCGCGGGTCGTCCGGGCCGCGATCGTCCCGGTGATGGAGGGCATCCCGCTGTGGCACGAGCGGGACATCTCGCACTCCTCCACCGAGCGGGTCTTCCTGCCCGACGCCGCGATCACCACCGACTACCTGCTGCACCTGACGGCGGGCCTGGTGGAGAACCTGGTCGTCGACGCCGAGCGGATGCGGGCCAACCTCGAGTCGACCGGTGGGCTGATCTACACCTCCTCCGTGCTGCTGGAGCTGGTCGAGGCCGGCATGGGCCGGGAGCAGGCGTACGCGCTGGTGCAGTCCGCGGCCATGCGGACCTGGTCCGAGGGCACGCCGTTCCGGCACACGCTGCGTGAGCGGGCGGGCGAGGACGGCGTGACGCTGGACGAGGCACGGCTGGACGAGATCTGCCGGCCCGAGCAGTACGTGGCCAACCTGGGACCGCTGTTCGACCGGCTCGCCGCGCTGTCGTGAGCCTGCCCTTCGAGCTCGTCGCCCGGGGCAAGGTCCGCGAGGTCTACGCCGTCGACGACGACCGGCTGCTGCTGGTCGCCAGCGACCGGATCTCCGCCTACGACCACGTGCTGCCCACGCCCATCCCGGACAAGGGCCGGGTGCTCACCGCGCTGTCGGTGTGGTGGTTCGAGCAGCTCGCGCCGGTGCTGGCCGAGCACGGCGCCGCGCACCACCTGGTGTCGGCGACCGACGTCCCGGCCGAGGTGGCCGGGCGGGCGATGCTGGTGCGCCGGCTGGAGATGCTGCCGGTGGAGTGCGTGGCCCGCGGCTACCTCTCCGGCTCCGGGACGCATCTGTACCAGCGCACCGGCGCGATCCTCGACGTGCCGCTGCCCGCCGGCCTGGTGGAGGGCTCGCAGCTGCCCGAGCCGGTGTTCACCCCGTCGACGAAGGCCGAGCTCGGCGAGCACGACGAGGCGATCGGCTTCGCGCAGGTGGTCGACGCCGTCGGTGCCGAGCGGGCCGAGGCGCTGCGCGCGCTCACCCTGGCCCTCTACCGCCGGGGCGCCGAGATCGCGCACGACGCGGGGATCGTGCTGGCCGACACCAAGTTCGAGTTCGGCACGGCCGACGGGCAGCTGGTGCTCGGCGACGAGGTGCTCACGCCCGACTCCTCGCGTTTCTGGCCGGCGATGACCTGGTCGCCGGGGGCGCCGCAGCCCTCCTTCGACAAGCAGTTCGTACGGGACTGGCTGACCACGTCGGGCTGGGACCGGGTCTCCCCGCCGCCGGAGCTCCCGGCGGACGTCGTCGCCGCCACCCGCGAGCGCTACGTCACCGCCTACGAGAAGCTCACCGGCCAGCAGTTCGTCTGAGCCGACGGCGATCCTCCCGGCTCACCACCTGCGCAAAGGTGCAGTCGGGGACGACGTGGGGACGTGCGGGACCAGCCGGGCACGGCAGGCGACCCACGGGCCGCCAGAACCGTTCCGCGACGCCGGTGCGGAGGCCGGAGGCCTCCCGCCGGCATCGCGGGCAACGGCTCCACGGCCGCCGGGCACGGCTGTTGGCCGCGGTGCGATCCGGAGGATCGCGATCAGTACAGCGTGGAGATGCCGCGGGCGCGGGCGTTGCGCAGCGCGGTGAACACGTGCGAGCGGATCAGGTCGGCGGCGGGCTCGGGCAGGCCGACGAAGGCCAGCGACCACTCGTGCAGCTGGTCGTGGCGGGGCCGGCGGCGCACCATCTGGACGTCGGTGACCAGCTCGTCGGACCACAGGTCCAGCCGCAGGGGCATGACCTGGCCGCGCTTGGGGAACGGAGTGCCGACCCCGAGGTCGGCGTAGCCGCGGAAGACGGCGAGCAGGCCGCCTTCGCTGAGGTCCACCGTGCTCCCGGTGAGGGTGATCCCGTCGTAGGCGAGCGTCACCGGCAGTCCGATCGGGGCGCGGACGGCGTCGCGGCGTTGCAGCCGGCTGGCCGTTCCGGTGATCTTGAGCTTCCAGAGGCCGTCGTCGGTGACGCCGACGGCCTCGGTGGGGATCGACCGCAGCCCGTCGTCGGCCTGCCAGGACAGCTCGAGCATGTCCCGGAGCACGAACTCGGCGCCGTCGCCGCGGGGGTCGCGCGGGTGGCTCACGTGCAGCAGCGTGTCGCTGCTGCGCCGGACCCGGCTGGTCAGCGCCTCGTCCTGCCCGAGGGGCAGCACGCTCAGCGCGGTGGTGTCGGCCGGGAAGTCGACGTTCGGTGTGCCCGCCACCACCTGGCTGCCTCCACTCGTCTCGGTCGTACGCCTCCGGGCCGCTGTCCGCGGCGACCGGTCGGGCCCATCATCGGACGGGATCGGCTCGATGTGGAGGTCAACCCCGGCTCCGGGTCACCCGTTGGTGGGAAGGCGGCCGAGGGACACTGGCTTCCCGCATTTGATCGTGCACAACGGGGATTGCCCGTCCCTCGGGGTGTGCACAGGGTGCCGGTAGGCTTCCCGGCGTGCCCCAGGTGGTCGTCGACGTCGTCCTGAAGCCAGAGATCTCCGATCCGCAGGGGCAGGCCGTGCTCGGCGCCCTGGGGCGGCTCGGGCACTCCGGTGTCCGCAGTGTCCGTCAGGGCAAGCACTTCGTCCTGGAGGTCGACGGCGACCCCGACGAGGCCGAGCTCCGCGAGATCGCGGAGACGCTGCTGGCCAACCCGGTCATCGAGGACGTCGAGCTGCACCTCCCCACCGACTGAGGACGAAGAACAGTGCGCATCGGTGTCATCACCTTCCCGGGCTCCCTGGACGACGTCGACGCCGCACGCGCGGTGCGGCTCGCCGGCGCTGAGCCCGTCTCGCTCTGGCACGGCGACCACGACCTGAAGGACGTCGACGCCGTCGTCCTGCCCGGGGGCTTCTCCTACGGCGACTACCTGCGCGCCGGGGCGATCGCCGCCCGTTCGCCGCTGATGGCCGACGTCGTGGCCGCGGCCCGGCAGGGGCTGCCGGTGCTGGGCATCTGCAACGGCTTTCAGGTGCTGTGCGAGGCGGGTCTGCTGCCCGGGGCGCTGACCCGCAACAGCCACCTGCACTTCCGCAACCGTGACCAGGGGCTGCTCGTCGAGCGCGCCGACACCGCGTGGACGACGTCGTTCACGCAGGGGCAGCGGATCGTCGTCCCGGTGAAGAACGGTGAGGGCCGCTACGTGGCCGCACCCGCAGACCTGGACCGTCTCGAGGGTGACGGGCGGGTGGTCGTGCGCTACGTCAGCACGACGCCCGGGTCCGGCGTGGACGGCAACCCCAACGGCAGCTCCCGCGACATCGCCGGGGTGACCAGCGCCGACGGACGGGTGGTCGGGCTGATGCCGCACCCGGAGCACGCGGTCGAGGACCTGACCGGTCCGAGCACCGACGGCCTGGGCTTCTTCACCTCCGTGCTCACCGCGATGGTCGCCGCGTGACCGCCACCCCGCACGCCGCCGACGGCCCGGCCGACGCCGCCGTCCGGGCGATGCCCGACCTCGACACCGTCGACCGGGCCGGGCGCACCCCCGACGACGCGCAGCCCTTCGCCGAGCTGGGGCTCAAGGACGACGAGTACGCCCGGATCCGGGAGATCCTCGGCCGCCGCCCGACCACCGCCGAGCTGGCGATGTACTCGGTGATGTGGAGCGAGCACTGCTCCTACAAGTCCTCCAAGGTGCACCTGCGCCGCTTCGGCGACCTGCCGAAGAGCGACGCGCTGCTGGTCGGCATGGGCGAGAACGCCGGCGTCGTCGACGTGGGCGAGGGCTACGCGGTCACCTTCAAGGTCGAGTCGCACAACCACCCGAGCTACGTCGAGCCCTACCAGGGCGCGGCGACCGGGGTCGGCGGCATCGTCCGCGACATCCTCACCATGGGCGCCCGGCCGATCGCCGTCATGGACTCGCTGCGCTTCGGTGCCGCGGACGCCCCCGACACCGCCCGGGTGCTGCCCGGCGTGGTCGCCGGCGTGGGCGGCTACGGCAACTGCCTCGGCCTGCCCAACATCGGCGGCGAGCTGCTCTTCGACGAGACCTACGCGGGCAACCCGCTGGTCAACGCCCTGTGCGTCGGCGTGCTGCGGCACGAGGAGCTGCAGCTGGCCAAGGCCGAGGGCGTCGGCAACAAGGTCGTGCTGTTCGGGGCGCGCACCGGCGGCGACGGGATCGGCGGCGTCTCGGTGCTGGCCAGCGAGACCTTCGACGCCGAGGGTCCGGCCAAGCGCCCCGCCGTGCAGGTCGGCGACCCGTTCACCGAGAAGCTGCTGATCGAGGCCTGCCTGGAGATCTTCGCCGCCGGCCTGGTCACCGGCATCCAGGACCTCGGCGGCGCCGGCATCTCCTGCGCCACCAGCGAGCTCGCCGCCGCCGGCTCCGGCGGCATGGCGATCGACCTGGACGCCGTCCCGCTGCGCGACTCCACGCTCACCCCCGCCGAGATCCTGATGAGCGAGTCGCAGGAGCGGATGTGCGCGATCGTCGAGCCGGGCAAGGTCGACGAGTTCCTCGCCGTCTGCGCGAAGTGGGACGTGCTGGCCACGGTCATCGGTGAGGTCACCGACGGCGACCGGCTCACCATCGACTGGCACGGCGAGCGGATCGTCGACGTCCCGCCGCGCACGGTGGCGCTGGAGGGCCCGCGCTACGACCGCCCGATGGCCCGCCCGGCCGACCTGGACGCGCTGCAGGCCGACGCGCCGCCGTCGTCCTCGGCCGACCTGCGGGCCGACTGGCTCGCCGTCGTCTCCAGCCCGGACGGCGCGGACAAGAGCTGGGTCACCGAGCAGTACGACCGCTACGTGCGGGGCAACACCGTGCTCGCCCAGCCCGAGGACGCCGGCGTGCTGCGGATCGACGAGTCCAGCAACCTGGGCATCGCGCTCTCGCTGGACGGCAACGCCCGCTACGCCCGGCTGGACCCCTACACCGGTGCCCAGCTGAACCTGGCCGAGGCCTACCGCAACGTCGCCGTCTCCGGCGCGAAGCCGCTGGCGGTCACCAACTGCCTGAACTTCGGCTCCCCGGAGAACCCCGAGGTGATGTGGCAGTTCGCCGAGGCGGTCCGCGGCCTGGCCGACGGCTGCCGCGAGCTCGGGCTGCCGGTCACCGGCGGCAACGTGAGCCTCTACAACCAGACCGGCGACGTCGCGATCAACCCCACCCCGGTGATCGGGGTGCTGGGCGTGCACGCCGACGTCACCCGCCGGGTGCCCACCGGCTGGCGAGCCGACGGCGAGTCGGTGCTGCTGCTGGGGGAGACCCGGGCGGAGTTCGGTGGTTCGGCCTGGGCCGCGGTCGTGCACGGGCACCTGGGCGGGCTGCCGCCCCGGCTGGACCTGGCGGCCGAGCGGTCCCTGGGCGAGCTGCTGGCGACCCTGTCGGCCGAGGGGCTGGTCAGCTCCGCGCACGACCTGGCCGACGGCGGTCTGGCCCAGGCGCTGACCGAGTCGGCGTTGCGGTACGGCACCGGCGCCCGGCTGCGCGTCCCGGGCGACCCGACGGCGGCGCTGTTCGGCGAGTCCGTGGCCCGCGTCGTCGTCACCACCACCGACCCGGCGGCGGTGCGCGCCGCGGCCGAGGCGGCCGGCGTGCCGGTCACCGAGCTCGGCGCGACGGGCGGCGACGCACTCGTGCTGGACGGCCTGCTGGAGCTGCCGCTGGCCGAGCTGCGCGCGGCGTGGGCGGCGACCCTGCCGGCGCTGTTCGGCAGCCCGGAGGTCACCGTCGGCACCGTTCCCGCGGGGACCGTCCCGACCAGCTGATGACGGCGGCCCGGCCCATCCCCGCGGACGAGCTGCGCGCCGCGGTCGACGCCGTCCGGCCGTGGTTGACCGGTCACGCCGAGCAGCCGCCGCGCGCGGTGCTCGGCGCTGCCGTGAAGACCTCGGCGCGCTGGCTGGCCCAGCAGGTGCCGGGCCGGTCGGTGGAGGTCCGCGTGCCGCCGTTCGTGGCGGTGCAGTGCATCCCGGGCCCGCGGCACACCCGGGGCACCCCGCCGAACGTGGTGGAGACCGACGCCGGGACCTGGCTGCGGCTGGCCACCGGGACGCTCACCTGGGCCGACGCGCTCGCCGAGGGGCGGGTCAGCGCCAGCGGCAACCGCGCCGACCTCGCAACTCACCTGCCGCTGTCCCCGCTGCGCGCCGGCTGAGCGGCGGCCGAGCGGCGGCCGAGCGCCGGCCGGGCGCCGGCTGGGCAGCGGACCCCCGGCACCGGTGACCCCACGGCCGTGTCGACCAGTCGAGGACTCGCAGCGCGACCTGCGGAATCGTGATGAGACACGCCGTCCCCACTTCGGGTACTGCGGAGGGCGAAACGGTCGGGGACGACGTACGGTCCCCCCGGTCGCGATGCAGCTCACAAGGAGAGTGACTCGCGCGGCTGGCTCGTCCGACCGGCCGCGCCGTCACGTCACCTCGGAGGTCGTTCCGTGGCAGTACCCAGCTTCCTGGCCCGGGAGCGCATCATCGCGAAGCCGGGCTTCAACCGATGGCTCATCCCGCCGGCCGCGCTGGCCGTGCACCTGTGCATCGGCCAGGCCTACGCGACGAGCGTCTACAAGGCAGCTCTCGTCTCGCACTTCGACTCCACCCTCACCGCCATCGGGATCGTCTTCTCGATCGCGATCGTGATGCTGGGCCTGTCGGCCGCGCTCTTCGGCACGTGGGTGGACCGCAACGGTCCCCGCGCCGCCATGTTCACCTCGGCCGTCTTCTGGGTCACCGGCTTCCTCGTCGGCTCCCTGGGCATCTACACCGAGCAGCTGTGGCTGCTCTACCTCGGCTACGGCGTCATCGGCGGCATCGGCCTGGGCATCGGCTACATCTCGCCGGTCTCCACGCTGATCAAGTGGTTCCCGGACCGTCCGGGCCTGGCCACCGGCATGGCGATCATGGGCTTCGGTGGTGGCGCGCTCATCGCCTCGCCGCTGTCCCGCCAGCTGATGAACTGGTACGACCCGGTCTACGACGGCACCGCGGGCACCACCCCGAGCGGCAACGCCGTCGCAGGTCTGTTCCTCACCCTGGGCCTGCTCTACCTGGTCTTCATGATGTTCGGTGCCTTCATCGTCCGCGTCCCCGCCGACGACTGGCGGCCCGCCGGCTTCGACCCCTCGACGGTCAAGCAGAAGTCGATGGTCACCAGCGAGAGCGTCTCGGCCGGCAACGCCATCAAGACCCCGCAGTTCTGGCTGCTGTGGACCGTGCTGTTCTGCAACGTGACCGCCGGCATCGGCATCCTCGAGCAGGCCGCGCCGATGATCCAGGACTTCTTCCGCAACGGTGAGACCTCCGCGGTCGCCGCCGCCGCGGCCGGCGGTTTCGTCGGGCTGCTGTCGCTGTTCAACATGGCGGGCCGGTTCGTCTGGTCCTCCACGTCGGACTACATCGGCCGCAAGGGCATCTACATGGTCTACCTGGGTGTCGGCCTGGTGCTCTACGTCCTGCTGGCCACCGTCGGCAGCAGCGCCGTCTGGCTGTTCGTCGCGCTCGCCGCGATCATCATCAGCTTCTACGGTGGTGGCTTCGCGACCGTCCCGGCCTACCTGCGCGACCTCTTCGGCACCTACCAGGTCGGCGCCATCCACGGCCGGCTGCTGACCGCCTGGGCCGCCGCCGGCATCGCCGGTCCGCTGATCGTCAACGGCGTCCTGGACAGCCAGGGCACTCCGGGCCAGCTCAACGCCGGTGACTACCGGCCGGCGCTGTTCATCATGGTCGGCCTGCTGGCCGTGGGCTTCGTCGCCAACCTGCTGGTCAAGCCGGTCGCGGCGAAGTGGCACGAGCCGCACGCCACCACCCCCGCCACCGCCCGCGCCAACCCCGAACGGAGCACCGCACGATGAGCGAGCAGCAGAGCACGACGCCGACCGGCCTGGTCGCCTTCGCCTGGGCCCTGGTGGGCCTGCCGCTGGTGTACGGGCTGGTGCAGACCATCCGCACCGCCAGCACGCTGTTCACCGGCTGAGCCGGACCCGGCACCACCGCAGCGCCCCTCCTGCCCCTGGGCAGGAGGGGCGCTGTGCTGTCCGGCCGGTGGTGCGGGATGCGCCCGCGCGCATGCACCGGCCCCGCCCTAGGGTCGGGGCATGCCGTACGAGGTCCAGGGCGTCGTCGCCCGAAGCAAGGGTGCACCGGTCACCATCGAGACGATCATCGTGCCCGACCCGGGTCCGGGCGAAGCGGTCGTGGACGTGCAGGCCTGCGGGGTCTGCCACACCGACCTGCACTACCGCGAGGGCGGGATCAACGACGAGTTCCCCTTCCTGCTCGGGCACGAGGCCGCCGGCGTCGTCTCCGCGGTGGGTGAGGGCGTCACCAACGTCGCGGTCGGCGACTACGTGGTCCTGAACTGGCGCGCGGTCTGCGGGGAGTGCCGTGCCTGCCGCAAGGGCCAGCCGCAGTACTGCTTCAACACCCACAACGCCGCGCAGAAGATGACCCTGGCCGACGGCACCGAACTGTCCGCCGCGCTGGGCATCGGGGCGTTCGCCGAGAAGACGCTGGTCCACTCGGGGCAGTGCACCAAGGTCGACCCGCAGGCGCCGGCCACCTCGGCCGGGCTCCTCGGCTGCGGCGTCATGGCCGGCGTCGGCGCGGCGATCAACACCGGCGCGGTCCAGCGCGGGGAGAGCGTGGCCGTGTTCGGCTGCGGCGGCGTCGGTGACGCCGCGATCGCCGGGGCGAAGCTGGCCGGGGCGACCACGATCATCGCCGTCGACATCGACGACCGGAAGCTCGAGTGGGCGAAGAAGCTCGGCGCCACCCACGCGGTCAACAGCAAGGAGACCGACCCGGTCGAGGCGATCAAGTCCCTCACCGGTGGCTTCGGTGCCGACGTCACCATCGACGCGGTCGGCCACCCGGCGGTCTTCGAGCAGGCCTTCTACTCCCGCGACCTGGCCGGCCGCGTCGTGCTCGTCGGCGTCCCCCGCCCGGACATGGAGATCACCCTGCCGCTGCTGGAGGTCTTCGGCCGCGGTGGCGCGCTGAAGTCCTCCTGGTACGGCGACTGCCTGCCCAGCCGGGACTTCCCGATGCTGGTCGACCTGTACCTGCAGGGGCGGTTCCCGCTGGACGACTTCGTCACCGAGACGATCGGCCTGGCCGACGTCGAGCAGGCGTTCGAGAAGATGCACCACGGCGACGTGCTGCGCTCCGTGGTGGTGCTGGACAAGTGACCACGATGACGACGCGCGAGCGAGCATCGCAGGGAGCGCGAGCGACCGAGGAGCGGAACGAGTGCGGAGTGGAGCAGTGACCGGCACCCCGCGCATCGACAAGGTCGTCGTCAGCGGCGTCTTCAGCCTCGACGGGCAGGACTTCGACGTCGACAACAACGTCTGGCTGGTCGGGGACGACGACGAGGTGGTCGTCATCGACGCGCCGCACCGCGCCGAGCCGATCGTGGACGCCATCGGCGGCCGGCGGGTGCAGGCGATCGTGCTCACCCACGCGCACAACGACCACATCACCGCCGCCGTGGCGCTGCGGGAGGCCACCGCGGCCGCGATCTGGCTGAACCCGGCCGACCGGATGCTGTGGGACGTCGTGCACCCGGAGGCCGCGCCCGACCGCGACCTGGTCGACGGCGCCCGGATCAGCGTGGCCGGGCTCCAGCTGCAGGCGCTGCACACCCCGGGCCACTCACCGGGCAGCACCTGCCTGTACTCCGCCGACCTGAACACGGTGTTCTCCGGCGACACGCTGTTCTCCGGTGGCCCGGGCGCCACCGGGCGGTCCTACAGCGACAAGCCGACGATCCTGGCCTCGATCCGGGCCCGGCTGCTCACCCTGCACGGCGACACCGTGGTGCGCACCGGGCACGGCGACGACACCACGATCAACGCCGAACTCGGCAACATCGCCTGACCACACCGCTGAGCTGGACGTTCCGGACGGCGTCGTCCCCACCCGGGTGAGCGGTCCCACCCGGGTGGGGACGACGCAGCCGGTACTCTCTGGGGGTGCCTCGCGGTGACGGACGGCTGACGCACGACCTCGACCCCCATTCCCCTGGTCCCCAGGACGCCTGTGGCGTCTTCGGGGTCTGGGCCCCGGGGGAGGAGGTCGCGAAGCTGACCTACTTCGGTCTGTACGCCCTCCAGCACCGCGGACAGGAGGCGGCGGGCATCGCGGTGTCCGACGGCGCCTCGGTCGTGGTCTACAAGGACATGGGCCTGGTGAGCCAGGTCTTCGACGAGGCGACGCTGGGCAGCCTGCGCGGCCACCTCGCCGTCGGCCACGCCCGCTACTCCACGACCGGCGCGTCGACCTGGGAGAACGCCCAGCCGACCTTCCGCACCACGGAGGCCGGCACCGGGCTGGCGCTGTGCCACAACGGCAACCTGGTGAACACCGCCGAGCTGGCCAGCGCCGCCGCCGACGAGGGCGTGGCCGGGGCGTTCGTGGCCACCAACGACTCCGACCTGGTCACCTCGCTGATCGCCGCCCGGCCCGACGTGTCGGTCGAGGTCGCGGCGATGGAGGTGCTGCCCCGCCTGCGCGGCGCGTTCAGCTTCACCTTCATGGACGAGCACACCCTCTACGCCGCCCGCGACCCGCAGGGCGTGCGTCCGCTGGTGCTCGGTCGCCTGGAGCGCGGCTGGGTGGTGGCCAGCGAGACCGCCGCGCTGGACATCTGCGGCGCCTCCTTCGTCCGCGAGGTCGAGCCGGGCGAGCTGATCGCCATCGACGAGGACGGGCTGCGCAGCCAGCACTTCGCCCCGGCCCAGCCCAAGGGCTGCGTCTTCGAGTACGTCTACCTCGCCCGCCCGGACACCACGATCTCCGGCCGCGGCGTGCACGCCGCCCGGGTGGAGGTCGGCCGCCGGCTCGCCAAGGAGCACCCGGTCGACGCCGACCTGGTCATCCCGGTGCCCGAGTCGGGCACCCCGGCCGCGGTCGGCTACGCCGAGGCCTCCGGCATCCCCTACGGCGTGGGCCTGGTCAAGAACTCCTACGTCGGCCGCACCTTCATCCAGCCCAGCCAGACGATCCGCCAGCTCGGCATCCGGCTGAAGCTCAACCCGCTGCGCGACGTCATCCGGGGCAAGCGGCTGGTCGTCGTCGACGACTCGATCGTGCGTGGCAACACCCAGCGCGCGCTGATCCGGATGCTGCGCGAGGCCGGCGCCCTCGAGGTGCACGTGCGCATCTCCTCCCCGCCGGTGAAGTGGCCGTGCTTCTACGGCATCGACTTCGCCAGCCGCGCCGAGCTGGTCGCCAACGGCCTGGACGTCGACGGCGTGCGCGCCTCGATCAACGCCGACTCGCTGGGCTACGTCTCCGAGCAGGGGCTGATCGCCGCCACCGAGCAGCCGGCCAACCGGCTGTGCACCGCCTGCTTCACCGGCGAGTACCCCATCCCGCTGGGCGAGCCGGAGGTGCTCGGCAAGCACGTGCTCGAGGGCATCGGCCGGCGGGCCCTGGGCGACGGCGTCCCCGCCGTGTCCGGCTGGACCGGTCAGCAGGCCGGCAGCCCGGCCCTGGCCGGGGGCGCCGACGACGCGCTGTCCCGCCCGTGAGCCCGTGCGAGGGCGACCGCGAGCGAGCACCGCAGGGAGCGCCGGCGACCGAGGAGCGGAACGAGCGATGAGCAGCGACTTCACCTACGCCGCGTCCGGCGTGGACATCGACGCCGGTGAGCGTGCGGTCACGCTGATGCGCGCCGCCGTGGAGCGGACCAACCGGCCCGAGGTCGTCGGCGGGCTGGGCGGCTTCGCCGGGTTGTTCGCCCTGGACACCGCGAAGTACCGGGCGCCGCTGCTGGCCTCCTCCACCGACGGCGTCGGCACCAAGATCGCGCTGGCCCGGCAGCTGGACCGGCACGACACCGTCGGCATCGACCTGGTCGCCATGGTCGTCGACGACCTGGTCGCCTGCGGCGCCGAGCCGCTGTTCCTGCAGGACTACGTGGCCTGTGGCCGGGTGGTGCCCCAGCGGATCGCCGCCATCGTCACCGGGATCGCCACCGGCTGCCAGCAGGCCGGTGCCGCGCTGGTCGGCGGGGAGACCGCCGAGCACGGCGACCTGATGGACGCCGACGAGTACGACCTGGCCGCCACCGCCGTCGGCGTGGTCGAGGCCGACGCGGTCCTCGGCCCGGAGCGGGTGCGGGCCGGCGACGCGGTGGTCGCCATGGCCTCCTCCGGCTTCCACTCCAACGGCTACTCCCTGGTGCGCCGGGTGGTCGACCGTGCGGGGCTCGACCTCAGCGCCACTCCGGCCGGGCTGGACCGCCCGCTGGGCGACGTGCTGCTGGAGCCGACCCGCATCTACGCCCGGGACTGCCTGGCCCTGGTGGAGGAGCTCGGCGTGGAGACCGTGCACGCCTACGCGCACATCACCGGGGGAGGCCTGGCCGGCAACACCGTCCGGGTGCTGCCCGACGGGCTGGCCGCCGAACTGGACCGTGGCAGCTGGGCGCTGCCGGCGGCCGTGCGGCTGCTGGAGGAGCACGGCGTGCCGCGCACGGAGTCCGAGCGCGCCTTCAACTGCGGTGTCGGCATGGTCGCCGCGGTGGCCGCGGAGCAGGCCGACCGGGCGGTCGCGCTGCTCACCGCGCGCGGCGTCCCGGCCTGGGTCGCCGGCACGGTGACCCGGGCTGCGTCAGCTGCGACGCCCCCTGAGGTCACCCTCCACGGCGACTACCGCTGACGTCCGACCCCTGCCCACGGCGCGCCGTCGGGCAGGGGCCGGACGCGCGAGGACACCGCCGGGCCCAGGGGTCCGGCGGTGTCCTCGCGATCGATCGACTGTCGTTACCGCCGGATCAGCAGGTCAACGACTGGCTGCCCAGTCGTCGTCCTCGTCGTCCGACGCCCAACGATCGGCGTAGCCCTCGTCCTCATCATCGTCGTCGTCCTTGGGTCCCCGGCTGGGGAAGGACGACGGCTGACCAGCGAGTTCGCGCTGGAGGGCTGTGAGGTCGGTGTTGGGTGAGCTGTACTTGAGCTCACGGGCCACGCGTGTCTGCTTGGCCTTCGCTCGGCCGCGCCCCATTGGCTCGACCCCCTCGTGACGGAGTGCGGGTCGCCCAGCACTGGGCTGGACGGCCCGTGTGGCGACCCCGACTGAGTGACTGTGTCCTGGACCGAGCTTACGACACGGATGGGTCACGGGCACACGTCGGCATCCCCGGGCCCCTCGTCGGGAGGGGTGTGGTGACCGGGATCACCCGCTGCGCGGCCCGGAACGGCAGGTCAGCGGGGCAGCCGGATGGTCGCCAGCCGGCCCACCGAGCGCATCCGCTCCTCGGCGAGTCGGTCGGCGGCGACGGCGGGGGAGACCCCGTCGGCGTCCGCCGTGGCGAACACCCGCAGCGCCACGTCGAAGATGGTCGTCGTCTTCGCCTCGGCCCGGGCGAAGGAGAACCCGTGCCGCTCGTCCTCCACCTGGATCACCCCGCCGGCGTTCACCAGGTAGTCGGGGGCGTAGAGGATGCCGCGGCCGGCCAGCAGCTCGGGCGTGCCCTCGTGGGCCAGCTGGTTGTTGGCGCCGCCGCAGACGATCTCGGCGGGCAGGGCGGCCACCGTCCCGTCGTCCAGCGCGCCACCGAGGGCGCAGGGCGCGTAGACGTCGTGCGGGGTGCGCACCAGCGTCGCGGTGTCGGCCACCGCGGCGACGTCGGGGTGGCGGCTGCGCACCCGCGCGACGGCGGCCGGGTCGACGTCGGTCACCACGACCGAGGCCCCGTCGGCGACCAGCCGGTCGACCAGGTGGGAGCCCACCTTGCCGACCCCGGCCACCGCCACGGTGCGCCCGGCCAGCGTCGGGGCGCCCCAGCGGTGCTGCGCGGCGGCGCGCATGCCCTGGAAGACGCCGAAGGCGGTGAGCACCGAGGAGTCCCCGCAGCCGCCGAACGCCTCCGAGCGACCGTGGGCGAACCGGGTCTCCCGGGCGACGACGTCGAGGTCGGCGTTGTAGGTGCCGACGTCGCAGGCGGTGAGGTAGCGGCCGCCCAGGCTCTCCACGAACCGGCCGTAGGCGCGCAGCAGCGCCTCGGTCTTGTCGGTGCGCGGATCGCCGATGATCACCGCCTTCCCGCCGCCCAGGTCCAGCCCCGCGAGGCTGTTCTTGTAGGCCATCGCGGTGGAGAGCGCCAGCGCGTCGGCGACCGCGGCCTCCTCGGAGGCGTAGGGGAAGAAGCGGGTGCCGCCGAGGGCCGGCCCCAGCGCCGTGGAGTACACGGCGATCACCGCCCGCAGCCCCGACCCGGGGTCGGAGCAGAAGACGACCTGTTCGTGACCGGAACCGAGAACGTCCACGGCGAGGAGCGTAGGCGCGGCCGCCGGTCCGGCTCCCATTGCCGCGCTCGGCAACGACCTGGTCTCGGCGGGGAGGTCGCTGACCGGCGCACCACCCGGTGGAGGCATGATCAGCCGACCAGGAGAGGCGCCGGTCATCCCGGTGCCGCACACTCTCACCCGGATCGCCCGAGTCCAGGGCCGGCCGGGGGAGCACCAGCGGGGCACGACTGCGCCGCGACACAGGAGCGACGACATTGAGGAACTGGCACACGATGGCCCGACCCATGCGGCTGCTGGCGCTCGCGCTGGCCGCGCCCCTGGTGCTGGCCGCCTGCTCCACCGAGAACTCCGGTGGCGGGACCGACAGCGCCGCGGGCGGTGCCGCCACGTCGGACGGCGACCTGGACTTCGCGGTGGTGACCCACGGTTCCGCGGGTGACGCGTTCTGGGACGTCGTGCAGAACGGGGCCGAGGCCGCCGGTGAGGACCTCGGGGTCGGCGTCGACTACCAGAGCGACGGCGACCCGCAGCGCCAGTCGCAGCTGATCGAGGCCGCGGTCAACCAGGACGTCGACGGCATCGTCGTGTCGATGGCCAACCCGGACGCGCTGCAGGACTCCATCACCGCGGCGGTCGACGCGGGCATCCCGGTGGTCACGATCAACTCCGGCGCGGACCGCTCCGCCGAGTTCGGTGCGATCGGCCACGTCGGCCAGGACGAGACGATCGCCGGCATCGGCGCCGGGCAGCGACTGGCCGCCGACGGCGCGCAGAACGTCCTCTGCGTCGTGCACGAGGCCGGCAACATCGGCCTGGAGCAGCGCTGCGCCGGCGCGTCGCAGGGCCTGGGCACCGACGTCCGGCTGCTGCAGGTGGACATCAACGACCTGCAGTCCGCGCAGTCGACGATCACCTCGCAGCTGCAGAGCGACGACTCGATCGACGCCGTCCTCACGCTGAACTCCGCGGTGGCACCGATCGCCGCGTCGGCCGCCTCGGACGCCGGCGCCGACGTGGAGATCGCCACCTTCGACCTCAACGGTGACGTCATCTCCGCCATCCAGGACGGCACGGTCGCCTTCGCCGTCGACCAGCAGCAGTTCGAGCAGGGCTACCTGCCGATCGTGATGCTCCAGCTGTACGCGGAGAACCTGAACACCGTCGGCGGTGGGCAGCCCGTGCTCACCGGGCCGGGCATCGTCGACCCGTCCAACGTCGACGCGATCGCCGACCTCGCCGCGGAGGGCACGCGCTGAGCAGCCAGGGGCCCGGCGGGGTGACGCAGGACGTGCCGGCGGACGCACCGCCGCGCGTCGACGAGCGCATCGCCGCCGTGAGCTGGTGGCGGCGGCTGCTGGTCAAGCCCGAGCTGGGGTCGCTGATCGGCGCGGTGGCGGTCTTCGCCTTCTTCGCCGCGCAGTCGCAGGTGTTCCGGTCGCTCAGCGGTGTCGCCAACTGGCTCGACGTCGCCTCGACGCTGGGCATCATGGCGGTGGCGGTCGCGCTGCTGATGATCGGCGGGCACTTCGACCTCTCCGCCGGCGTCATGACCGGCACCACCGCGCTCACCGTGGGCATCGTCGCGGTCGAGCTCGGCCAGAACATCTGGGTGGCCATCGCGGTGGCCGGGGTGCTGGCGCTGGCGGTGGGCTTCGTCAACGGCTGGCTGGTGACCCGCACGGGCCTGCCCAGCTTCATCATCACGCTGGGCACCTTCCTGATGCTGCAGGGCCTGAACCTGGGGCTGACCAAGCTGTTCACCGGCACGGTGCAGGTGCGCGGGCTGGCCGACGCGCCCGGCTACCACTCCGCCGAGCTGCTGCTGGCCTCCACGATCACCGTCTTCGGCCAGCCGTTCCGGGTCGCCGTCCTGTGGTGGGTGCTGGTCACCGTCGTGGCCAGCTGGGTGCTGCTGCGCACCCGGTTCGGCAACTGGGTCTTCGCCACCGGCGGTGACGAGGTGGCCAGCCGGAACGTCGGCGTCCCGGCCCGGCGCACCACGATCGCGCTGTTCATGACCACCGCCGGGGCGGCCTGGCTGGTGGGCTCGATCACCGCGGTGCGGCTCACCTCGGTGCAGGCCAACACCGGCACCGGGCAGGAGCTGATCTACATCGTCGCGGCGGTCATCGGCGGCTGCCTGCTGACCGGGGGGTTCGGCTCGGCGATCGGCGCGGCGCTCGGCGCGCTGATCTTCGGCATGACCCAGCAGGGCATCGTCTACCTGAACTGGGACGCCGACTGGTTCTACTTCTTCCTCGGCGCGATGCTGCTGCTGGCGGTGCTGACCAACCGGCTGGTGCGCCGCTACGCCGAGGCGACCCGGCGATGAACGCCGCTGCGATGAACACCCCGATGGGCGATGCGCCCCTGCTCGAGCTGCGCGGCATCGGCCGGGACTTCGGCTCGGTGATCGCGCTGGACGGCATCTCGACCGCGGTCCGGGCCGGTGAGGTGACCTGCGTCCTCGGGGACAACGGGGCGGGCAAGTCCACGCTGATCAAGATCCTGTCCGGGGTGCACCGGCCGACCCGGGGCGAGCTGCTGCTCGACGGGCGCCCGGTGACCTTCGACGCGCCGCGGGACGCGCTGGACGCCGGCATCGCCACCGTCTACCAGGACCTGGCGATGATCCCGCTGATGTCGATCTGGCGGAACTTCTTCCTCGGCTCGGAGCCCACCGTCGGCCGCGGCCCGTTCCGGCGTTTCGACCGGGCGACGGCGAAGGAGGTGACCCGGCGCGAGCTGGCGGCGATGGGCATCGACATCCGGGACCCGGAGCAGCCGGTGGGCACGCTGTCCGGTGGTGAACGCCAGTCGGTGGCGATCGCGCGGGCGGTGCACTTCGGCGCGCGGGTGCTCATCCTCGACGAGCCGACGTCGGCGCTGGGGGTCAAGCAGGCCGGCGTGGTGCTGCGGTACATCGCCCAGGCGCGCGACCGCGGCCTCGGCGTCGTCTTCATCACCCACAACCCGCACCACGCCCACCCGGTGGGCGACCGGTTCCTGCTGCTCAACCGCGGCCGCAGCATGGGCGACTTCGCGAAGGGCGAGGTCAGCCCCGAGCAGCTGACGACGATGATGGCCGGCGGCGACGAGCTCGCGCAGCTCGCCCAGGAGCTGCAGCGCCCCACCGGCGGCTGAACGGCGGCGCCCACGACGGGGGCGCGGACACGCCCGGGTGGGGTCCGGGAAGCGGTCCCGTGGTGTGCTGGATCCCGGTGCACCGACCGCCACGTCGACAACTCGACGTCCCGGACCGGTGACCTCGTGTTGTCCGGCGGCGGTTTCCACTGCGCCGCGTGTTGCCTTCGTGACTGGTGGTGGCGGTGCGACTCTCGCTGGGCCCGACGTCCATCCCTCTTCCCCAGGGAGCGACCATGCCGCAGCACCCGTTGCGCCGCCGCCGCACACCCCCGGCGGCCCCCGCGCGACGCCGTCCGGCACCGGGAGTGCGGTCCCGGCTGCTCGTCCTGGCCATGACCGGGGCCCTCCTCGCCGCCGGCACCGGGCCGGCGCTCGCCGAGCCGGTCAACCCCAGTGACGAGCAGCTCGGCCAGGCCCAGTCGGCCCAGGACCAGGCGGCTGCCGAGGTCGGCCGGATCGCCGCCCTGGTCGCCGCAGCGGAGTCCGAGCTGGAGCGCGTGCAGTTCCTGGCCGAGGCGGCCGGCACCGCCTACCTGGCCGCCGAGGAGTCACGGCAGCTCGCCCAGGCGGCCGCGGACCAGGCGATGCGCGAGCTGGCGGCCGCCATCGCCGCGGTGACCGAGGCGCGGGGGCGGATCGCGGACTTCTCCCGCGACACCTACATGAACGGCAGCTCGCTCAGCAGCGCCGCGGCGCTGCTGGACGTCGAGGGGCCGGGCGAACTGGTGCGCAAGGCGGCGGTCCTGGAGTACGTCGCCGACCACCAGCTCGACGTGCTCGGGGCGCTGCAGGCCGCCGAGGCGCAGCAGGCGGCCGCGGAGGCCGGTGCCCGCACCGCGCGTGACCAGGCCGCCGCCGCCGAGGCCGCGGCGGCGGCCGCCAAGCTCGAGGCCGACGCCCAGCTCGCCGCCCAGGAGAGCGCCGTGGGCCAGGTGGTGGCGCAGAAGGCGGCGCTGGACCAGCAGCTGCAGGACGCCCAGGTCCGGTTGCTCCAGCTGCAGGGCGAGCGAAACGCCTTCGAGGTCTGGCAGGCGCAGCAGCGGGCGGCGGAGGAGGCGGCGGCCCGGGCGGCGGCCGAGGCGGCGGCGGAGGCCGCGGCCGTCCGCCAGGAGGTCGTCTCCGGTGGCGACCCCGGCGGTCACGGCTACGTGCGCCCGGCCAGTGGCCGGACCAGCAGCTGCTACGGGGCCCGCTGGGGCGTGACCCACTTCGGGGTGGACATCGCCGCGCCGATCGGGACGCCGATCTACGCCGCCACCACCGGCACGGTCGTCCGCGCCGGCTCCGCGACCGGCTTCGGGCTGGCGGTCTACATCCGCGGGGACGACGGCGCGGTGACCGTGTACGGGCACGTGAACCGGCACTTCGTCTCCGCCGGTGACCGGGTCGGGGTCGGGGAGCAGATCGCCGAGGTCGGCAACCGGGGCCAGTCGACCGGACCGCACCTGCACTTCGAGGTGCACCCCGGCGGTGCGCTCTACGGCGGCCAGGTGGACCCGGTCCCGTGGCTGCGCGCCCGGGGCATCTCCATCTCCGGCTGCTGACCGGCGTCCCCCGATGACCGCACCGCCGGACCCCCGGGCGGGCTGGGGGCTGCCCGCGCCGGGGGCGCTGCCCCGCACCGCGGCGCCCGAGCCGCTGGTGACCCGGGTGCTCGCGCCCAACCCCTCGCCGATGACGCTGGACGGCACCAACACCTACCTGGTGGGCGAGCCCGGCAGCGGGCAGGCGGTGGTCGTCGACCCGGGCCCCGACGACCCTGCCCACCTGTCCGCGGTGCACGAGGCGCTCACCGCCCGGGACGCCCGGGTGGTGGCGGTGCTGGTCACCCACCACCACGGCGACCACGCCGAGGCGGCGCAGCCGTGGGGCCGGCACTTCGACGCGCCGGTGGCCGCGGCGACGGCGGCGGTCGCCGGACCGCGCGGCCGGGTGCTCGTGCCGGGGGAGCGGCTCCGGCTGGCCGGGACCACGCTGCAGGTGGTGCCCACCCCGGGCCACACCGCCGACCACCTGGCCTTCCGGCTGGACTCCGGGGCCGTGCTGGTGGGCGATCACGTGCTGGGCCGGGGCACGTCGGTGGTGACCCACCCGGAGGGCGACGTGCTCGCCTACCTCGCGTCGCTGCGCCGGCTGCACGACCTCGGCCCGGCCGCGCTCTACTGCGGCCACGGCCCGGAGCTGACCGTGGACCCCGGTGCGGTCGTCGAGTACTACCTGGCCCACCGGGCGTACCGGGAGGAGCAGCTGCTGGCCGCGCTGACCGGAGGGCCGCGGTCGGTGACCGAGCTCGTCGCGCAGGTGTACGCCGCCGTCCCCCGCGCGGTGTGGCCGGCCGCCGCCCAGTCGACCCGGGCCACGCTGGCCAAGCTGGCCGTCGAGGGGCGGGTGGAGCCCGCCGGCGACGACGCGGTGCGGCTGGCCTGAGACGCCGGGGGACGGCGTCGCCTAGCGTCGGCGGGGTGAGCGGACCGGCGGACAGCGACTGGGACGTCGTCGTCGTGGGCGCCGGGTCGGCCGGGTGCGCGCTGGCGGCCCGCCTGGTCGACGCCGGGCGGCGGGTGCTGGTGCTGGAGGCCGGTGCCGACCACCCGCAGCCGGGTGACTTCCCCCCGGCCCTGCGCGACGCCGCCGTCCTGGGGGCGGTCACCCCCGGGCACCCCGCCAACTGGACCTACACCGCGCAGCTGGCCGAGGACGTCAGCTACCCGGTGGTCCGCGGCCGGGTGCTGGGCGGCTCCAGCGCGGTCAACGGCACCTACTTCGTGCGCGGCACCCGCGCGGACTTCGACGGCTGGGCCGCCGACGGCAACGAGCTGTGGTCCTACGACGCGGTGCTGCCGGCGTTCCGGCGCTCCGAGACCGACGCCGACCACCCCGGGTCGCCCGTGCACGGCGACTCCGGCCCGATGCCGGTGCGCCGGGTCGCCGGCGGTCACCCGGTCACCGAGGCGTTCGCCGCCGCCTGCGGGGAGCTGGGCTTCCCGGCCGAGCCGGACAAGAACGCCGACGGACCACCCGGGCACGGCCCGCTGCCGCTCAACGTGGCCGACGGCGTGCGGGTGAACACCGCGATGGCCTACCTCTCCCCGCGGCGCGGCTCACCGCTGCTCACCGTGCGGGGCGGCACCCGGGTGACCGCGGTGCTGTTCGCCGGGGACCGGGCGGTCGGGGTGCAGACCGAGCACGGCGCCGTGCACGCGGACGAGGTGGTGCTCGCCGCCGGCGCGGTGGCCACCCCGCAGCTGTTGATGCTCTCCGGCATCGGCCCCGCCGACCAGCTGCGGGCCGCCGGCGTGGCGGTGCGCGTGCACGCCCCCGGGGTGGGGGCGGACTTCACCGACCACCCGGACCTCTACCTGACCTGGCAGCCCCGTGAGCGGCTGCCCGCCCCGCGCGGGCTGCTCCCGCTGTCCAGCGCGCTGCACACCACGTCGGCGGGCTCGCCGACGCCCGGGGACCTCGAGGTGATGCCCTGGCTCAAGCCGTTCAGCCGGGTGCTGCTGGACCGCGCCCCCGGCTCCCCGGTCGCCGAGGCGCTGCGGCGGCCGGTGACGACGCTGCGCGCGCTGCGGGGCGCCTCGCTGCACCGGCTGCTGGACCAGGCCCGGCGGCGGGAGGATCTCTTCCTCGCCGTGGCGCTGCAGCAGGAGGACAGCCGGGGCCGGCTCAGCCTGGTCAGCGCCGACCCGGCGGTGCAGCCGCGGATCGAGCACCGCTACCTGACCGAGGAGTCCGACCGGCGCCGCATGCGCGAGGTGGTGCGCCTGGCCACCGAGCTGCTGCGGACGGCGGCCTTCGCCCCCCTGGTGGCGGCCCGGACCGGCCTGGACGACGACGTGCTGGCCGACGACCGCGAGCTGGACCGCTGGACCCGGCGGCACCTGGCCACCGCCATCCACCTGGCCGGCACCGCCCGCATGGGGCCCGACGGCGACCCCGGCGCGGTGGTCGACCAGCAGCTGCGGGTGCGCGGGGTGCGCGGCCTGCGGGTGGTGGACACCTCGGTGATGCCGCGGGTGACCTCCCGTGGACCGGCCGCCACCGCGGTGATGCTCGGCGAGCGGGCCGCGGAGCTGATGACCGACGACCCGGCCCGGTTCAGCCCGCTGGCCGGCTGAGCACCACGCTGACCACCTCGGGGTCGCTGGAGCCCAGGACGAGCACCTGCGCGCCCTGCCGCTCGGCGGTCAGGGCCACGGGGTCGGTGGTGTCGGTGAGCAGCTGCCAGCCCTCGGCGGGGAGGGCCTCGCGGTAGAACGCCATGGCGTCCTCCATGCCGACGTCGAAGACGACGAAGGACGGGGAGTCCGCGGCGGCCGACGTGTCCTCGGTGGTGCCACCCGGCGGAACCGGCACGCTCCGGGCCGGCCAGCCCGCGGGCAGCGGGAACGCCCCCGCGGCGCCGGTCGCGGCTGCGCTGCCGGAGCTGGCCGGGGTGCCGGCGACCTCCGCGGCGTCGTCGGCGGAGCACCCCGGCAGGAGGACCAGGGCCGCGGCGGCGCCGAGCGCGGACGCACGTCGCCGTGCACCGCGGGTGGTGCGGGCTCCCATCGGGTCCTCCACATGCTCCGGGTGCGCGTCGCCGGCGGCCACGATACGGCGCGCCGGGAGGCGGGACACCGGCGCCGCCGGACCCGGAGCGGATGCGGCGGCGCGGGAGGGGGCGGGGGGTGCCCGCCGGTCAGCGGAGGGCGCGGACCTGGGTGCTCGTCTGGGACAGCGGCGACCAGGCGTCCGGGTGCGGCTGCCCGGCGTCGACGACCCAGCCCGGGGCCCGGGCCGCGCTCGTCCGGCCGCGGGTCTCCGGCCGGGCACTGAGCCGCACGATCAGGGTGAGCAGCACGAGGAGCCCCACGAGCACGCCGGCCAGGGTCAAGAGCGTCGAGAGCATGACTGGAAGCTAGTGGTGCGAACCGGTCCGTGTCAGAGCCGCGCGGAGGCAGATCTCACCGAAGATCACCGGGAGAGTGGGGTCACTGTGCCAACGGGGTCGACGTGTCGACTCGGGCTGGACGATTCGGCTGGTCAGAGTCTGACAGAAGGTCGTCGATCCGTCACCGGGTGGCGGAGCAGGGTCGAGCAGCCCCCGGACCCCGGCCTTCGGCGCCGAAACCCGGCCGGGTTTCGGCGCCGAAAGACGGGAGGTCAGGCGTCGACGGGGAGGCCGGTGTAGTTCTCGGCCAGCTCGCGGGCCGCGGCCTCCGAGGAGCACACCCGGCGGAGCTGGGACAGCTGCAGCTCGGCGTCGAAGTCGTCGCCGGAGCGGTGCAGCATCGAGGTCATCCACCAGGAGAAGTGGGTGCACCGCCAGACCCGGGCCAGCGCCCGGTCGGAGTAGCTGTCGACCAGGTCGGTCCGCTGCTCCTGCACCAGCCGGGTCAGCGCGGTGGCGAGCAGGGTGACGTCGGCGACGGCGAGGTTCAGGCCCTTGGCGCCGGTCGGCGGCACGATGTGCGCAGCGTCGCCGGCCAGGAAGAGCCGGCCCCGGCGCATCGGCGCGCTGACGAACGAGCGCATCGGCAGGATCGACTTCTCGGTCACCGGGCCGGTCTGCAGCTCCCAGCCGTCGAGGGCGAACCGGGTCGAGAGCCCGTCCCAGATCCGGTCGTCGGACCAGTCCTCGATCTTCTCGGTGGGGTCGACCTGCAGGTAGAGCCGGGAGACCGTCGGTGACCGCATCGACAGCAGGGCGAAGCCGTCGGGGTGCCAGGCGTAGACCAGCTCGTCGCTCGACGGCGCGACGTCGGCCAGGATCCCCAGCCACGCGTAGGGGTAGGTGCGCTCCCAGGTGCGGCCGGACGTGCCGGCGGTCACCACCGGGCGGGAGACGCCGTGGAAGCCGTCCGCGCCGACTACGACGTCGCACTCGAGCACCTGCGCCCTCCCCTCGGCGTCGGTGAACCGGATCCGCGGGGCGTCGCCGTCGACGTCCTCGGGGCTGACGTCGGAGACCTCGAACAGCAGTGGCGGGCCGTCGTCCAGCTGGGCCGCGATGAGGTCCTTGACCACCTCGGACTGGCCGTAGAGCCACACGTTCCGGCCGCACAGCTGGGCGAAGTCGAGGTGGTGTCGGGTGCCGGGGTACTGCAGGTGGACACCGTCGTGCGGCATCCCCTCCCGCTGCAGCCGGTCGCCCACCCCGGCGTCGATCAGGGTGGTGACGGTGTGCTGCTCGAGGATGCCGGCGCGGATGCGGGCCTCGACGTAGGCCCGCGACCGGTTCTCCAGCACCACGGTGTCGATGCCGCGCAGCTGCAGCAGCCGGGACAGCAGCAGCCCCGCCGGGCCGGCTCCGATGATCCCCACCTGGGTCCGCATGGGGCGAGTGTGGCCCCGGTCGCGCCCCCGGGCCGAGTCGGGCCTTCTGCTCAGTGGAACTCGACGGTCCGGGCGAGGGCCCGCCCGATGCCCCGGGCGGCGACCTGCAGCACGGGTGCCAGCCGCGTGAGGTCCCGGCGGTGGGTGGGGACGACGATGCCCAGCGCGGCGACGACGACCGGGCCGGCGGACCGGTCGACGGTGACCGGGACGGCGACCGACGCGGTGCCCAGGGACATCTCCTCGGTGGTGCGCGACCAGCCGCGGCGGCGGACGTCGCCCAGCTCGCGGGTGATCGCCCGCGGGTCGACGACGGTGTAGCGGGTCTCCCGGGTGAGCTCCTGCAGCGCCCGCTCGACGACCTCGTCGGGCGCGCAGGCCAGCAGCACCTTGCCCACGCCGGTGGCGTGCAGCGGCAGCCGGCTGCCCACGGTGCTGACGACCGGCACCGACTCCCGCCCGGAGATCCGCTCGACGTACAACGCGCGGAGGCCCTCCCGGACGGCGAGGTGCACGGTGTCCCGGGTGGCGGTGTGCACGTCGAGCAGGAACGGGGCGGCCACCTGCCGGAGCTCCAGCTGCACCGGCGCGAGCAGCCCGAGGTCCCAGAGCTTGCGGCCGATCTCGTAGCGGCCGTCCGGGCGGCGGACCAGTGCACCCCACTCGACCAGCTCGCCGAGCAGCCGGTGCGTGGTGGTGAGGGGTGTGCCCGACCGGGTCGCGACCTCGGACAGGGTGAGCCGCGGGTGGTCGGTGTCGAAGGCGTCGAGCACGCCGAGCGCCCGGGAGGTCACCGACCGCCCGGCCGCGGCTGCACCTCCGGCCACGGCATCGTCCGTTCTGCTCAGTGGAAGTCAGGGCTGTGCGAGCCTATCCCCGGCCGTACGGTCCGGACATGACCGGGACCACATCGCGGGCGCCGCGGCCCGCGGAGGGCAGCGCCCTCATCCTGCCGCGTTACCTGCGTGAACCCGAGGGGTCCCGCACGCCGGTCGGCTTCCCCGCGTACAAGAGCACGGGGTTGCGGGCGCCGCTGCGCACGCCGGTCGACCTGCCGCACCGGCTCACCGAGGTGACCGGCCCGGTGCTCGGCGAGGACCGGGTGACCGCCGCCGACGCCGACCTCACCGTGCGCCTGGGCGGGGAGGCGCAGGGGCAGCGGATCATCGTGTTCGGCCGGGTGCTCGACAGCGACGGCCGCCCGGTGCCCGACGCGCTGGTGGAGGTGTGGCAGGCCAACGCCGGCGGCCGCTACCGGCACGTCGTGGACAACTGGCCGGCGCCGCTGGACCCGCACTTCGACGGGCTGGGCCGGGTCGTCACCGACAGCCTGGGCCGGTACGAGTTCACCACCATCAAGCCCGGCGCCTACCCGTGGGGCAACCACCACAACGCCTGGCGGCCGGCGCACATCCACTTCAGCCTGTTCGGCCGGGCGTTCACCCAGCGGCTGGTCACCCAGATGTACTTCCCGGACGACCCGCTGTTCGGGCAGGACCCGATCTTCCAGGCGATCCCGCCGTCGGCCCGGTACCGCGCGATCAGCCGGTTCGACCTGGCGCGCACCCAGCCCGACTGGGCGCTGGCCTTCGAGTGGGACATCGTCCTGCGCGGCACCGACCAGACGCCGTTCGAGACCGACGACGACGGAGACGTGGCCTGATGACGCTGAGCGACCCGCTGGACGTGCCGCCCAGCACGGAGATCAGCCGGCCCCGGTCGGGGCGGCCGGGCACCGGCTTCCTCGACGAGCCGCTGCGCCTGGGCACCACGCCCAGCGCCACCGTCGGCCCGTACCTGGCCATCGGGCTGACCTGGCCCGACGCACCCTTCGCCGTCGCCGAGGGCACGGCGGGGGCGATCTGGCTGCGCGGCCGGGTGCTCGACGGCAACGGCGATGCCGTGCCCGACGCGATGGTCGAGACCTGGCAGGCCGACCCCGACGGCCGGTTCGCCCACCCCGACGACCCGCGGGGCGCCGTGGTGCGCCCCGGGTTCCGCGGCTTCGGCCGGTCCCAGACCCGGGACGGCGGGCGGTACGCCATCTGCACGCTCAAGCCCGGCCGGGTGCCCGACGGCGAGGGTGGCCTGCAGGCCCCGCACGTCGACGTCTCGGTGTTCGCCCGCGGCATGCTGGACCGGGTGGTCACCCGGATCTACTTCGCCGACGAGGCCGCGGCCAACGCCGAGGACGTCGTGCTGGCGAGCCTGCCCGACGACGCCGCGCGCGCCACCCTCATCGCCACCCCCGCCGACGACGGTTACCTGCTCGACGTCCACCTGCAGGGTGCCGACGAGACCGTCTTCTTCGCGGTGTGACCGCCCGCGGCGACCTGACCGCCCGCGGCGACCTGGCACCCGCCAGGATGGGCCGGTGACTGGACTCCCCGTGTCCGGCCTGCTGGCCGCCACCTTCGCCCGTGGCCCGGTGAACGCCGGGGCCGGCGACGCCTGGCTGGTCGCGCTGCTGGAGGTGGAGGCGGCGCTGGCCCGCGCAGCGGCCCGGGTCGGGCTGGTCGCGGAGACCGCCGCCGAGGAGGTCGGGCGGGTCTGCGCCGATCCCGGCCGGCTCGACCTGGCCGGCGTCATCGCCCGCGCCGGGGACGCCGGCAACCCGGTGCCGCCGCTGGTCCGCGCGCTGCAGGAGGCCGTGGGCCCGCACGCGGCGCGCGCGGTGCACGTCGGCGCGACCAGCCAGGACGTCCTGGACACCGCGGCGGTGCTGCTGGCGCGGCGTGGGCTGCAGCTGATCGACGCCGACCTGGCCGCCGCGGCCGGGGTGTGCGCCCGGCTGGCCACCGATCACCGTGACGACGTGCTGATCGGCCGCACCCTGCTCCAGCAGGCGCTGCCCACCACGGTGGGGCTCAAGGCGGCCGGCTGGCTGGCCGGGCTCGACGGCGTGCGCGCCCGGATCGCCGCGGTGCAGGGCACGCTGCCGGTGCAGTACGGCGGGGCGGTCGGCACCCTGGCGGCCAGCTCCGGCTCGGGGGTCGACCTGCGGGGCGCCCTGGCCGAGGAGCTGGGGCTGCGGACCACCGAGGTGCCCTGGTTCACCGTCCGGCTGCCGATCGCCGACGTCGCCGGCGTGCTCGGGGCGGCCGCGGGCGTGGTGGCCACCATCGCCGTCGACGTCGTCCTGCTGGCGCAGACCGAGGTGGCCGAGGCCGCCGAGGTCGCCGAGGGCCGCGGTGGCTCGTCGGCCATGCCGCACAAGAACAACCCGGTGGCCGCGATCTCCGCCCGGGCCTGCGCCCGGCGGGCACCCGGCCTGGTGGCCACCCTGTTCGCCGCGATGGAGCAGGAGCACGAGCGGGGCGCGGGCACCTGGCACGCCGAGTGGCCCACGCTGACCGACCTGCTGGGCACCGTGGGCTCGGCGGCGTCCTGGCTGGCCGAGAGCCTGGGCAGCCTGCGCCTGGACACCGGGCGGATGGCCGCGACGGTCGCCGCCGCCACCGACCCCGTCCTGGCCGGTGCGCTGGCCGAGGCGCTCACCCCGGCGCTGGGTGCGGGGCCCGCGCACGACGCCGCGGCCACCGCCGTCCGCAGCGCCGCCGAGCAGGACCGCTCGCTGGCCGACGTCGTGCTCGAGCGGTCCGACGTCGACGGGGCCGCGCTGGTCGCCGACACCACGCCCGACGTCGGCGAGGCCGGCGCGCAGGTCGACGCCGTGCTCGCCGCGCACACCATCGCGACCCAGGCGGACCCCGCCGGGCAGGGAGGAGCTCCATGACCGCCGTCGAGGTGCACGCCGTCGTCGAGGGGCCGGCCGACGCACCGGTGATGCTGCTGTCCAACTCGCTGGGCACGGACCTGTCCATGTGGGACCCGCAGGTACCGGCGCTGACCGAGCGGTTCCGGGTGGTCCGCTACGACACCCGCGGGCACGGGCGGTCGCCGTCGGTGCGAGGTGACTCGACGATCGACGACCTCGCCGACGACGTGGTCGCGCTGCTGGACCGGCTCGGGGTGGCCCGGGCGCACGTCGCCGGGGTCTCCATCGGCGGGATGACCGGGCTGCGGCTGGCGGTGCGTGAGCCGCAGCGGCTGCTCACGCTGGCGGTGCTGTGCAGCTCGGCGTACACCGGCAACGCCGAGAGCTGGGCCGACCGGGCGCGCACCGTGCGCGCCCAGGGCACGGCCGTGATCGCCGAGCCGGTGGTCAGCCGGTGGCTCACCCCGGCGTACGCCGCCGCGCACCCGGACCTGGTGGCCCGGCTGCAGGCGATGGTGGCCGCCGCCGACGACGAGGGCTACGCCGGCTGCTGTGCGGCGATCCAGCACATGGACCAGCGCGCAGACCTCGGGCGGATCACCGCGCCGACGCTCGTGGTCTCCGGCGCGGAGGACCAGGCCGTGCCGCCGGAGCACCAGCGGGCGATCGCCGACGGGGTGCCCGGCGCCACGCTGCTGAGCCTGAGCCCGGCCGCCCACCTGGCCAACCTGGAGCGGGTGCCCCAGGTGTCCGATGCGCTGATCGCGCACGCCACCGGAGGCGCACTGTGACCGAGCAGCACCCACGGGGGACCGAGGGCCACCCGCTGGAGACCGACGAGCAGCGCCGCGCCGCCGGCATGCGGGTGCGCCGGGAGGTGCTCGGCGACGCGCACGTGGACCGCGCGGTCGCCGGCGTCACCCCGTTCACCGCCGACTTCCAGGACTTCATCACCCGGGTCGCCTGGGGCGACCTGTGGCAGCGGCCCGGCCTGGACCGGCGGCAGCGCAGCATGCTGACCCTGGCGATCACCGCGTCCCTGCGGCACTGGGACGAGTTCGCGCTGCACGTGAAGGCGGCGGTGCACAACGGGCTGACCGACGAGGAGATCGCCGAGGTCTGCCTGCACACTGCGGTCTACGCGGGGGTGCCGGCGGCCAACCACGCCCTCGCCGTCGCCAAGCCGATCCTCGCGGAGCTGCGCGCCCAGGGGTGAGCGCCGCTGCGGGGGTGGCGACTCAGCCCGCTGCGGCGCGGTAGGCCGCCAGCAGCTGGGGGACGCCGCCCCGCCACGGGGCACCGTGCCCGGGCAGCACCCAGTCCACCTGCAGCGGCTCCAGCCGGGCGAGAGAGGCAGCCGCGGTCGCCTGGTCGTCGGTGAACGGTGCCGGCTGCGGCCCCTGCCGGCCGGTGAGCACGTGGCCGGTGGTGAGCGCGTCGCCCACGAAGAGGGCACTGACCTCGGGCACGTGGACGGCGATGCTGCCGGGTGAATGCCCGGGCAGGTTGAGGACCTCCGGGGCTCCGGGCAGGTCGAGGACCTGACCGTCGGCGACCTCCACCACCTGCTCGACGTGGGTGGTGCGCAGCCCGCCCTTGCGGGCTGAGTAGGCCAGGAAGCGCGCCAGCGGACCCAGGCGGGTGCCGCCCCAGGCGGGCTTGCTCGACTCCTCACCGCGGGCCCGGGCGGCGTCAGCCGCGTGCACGAACACCGGCACCCCGTGGTCGCGCCGCAGCCTCTCGGCGAAGCCGATGTGGTCGGAGTCGCCATGGGTGAGCACGACGCCGCGGATGTCCGCGGGCTCCCGCCCGATGGCGGTCAGCTCGCGGACCAGGTCGCGCCAGTGGCCGGGGAGACCGGCGTCGATGGCGGTGATGCCCTCGTCGGTCACGACGAGGTGGGCGGCCACGAGGTCGTTGCCGATGCGGTGGAGGCCGGGGGCGAGTTCCATGATGGCTATGATACTTAGCCATCATGGCTACGGGCAATAGCTACATTGGCGGTGTGCCCACCCCCGACCGCACGTCCCTCTCCGCCATCGTGTCCGCCGCCGGTGACCTGCTCGAGTCCGACGGACTCCCCGCCGTGACGATGGCGGCCGTCGCGGCGCGGGTCGGCGTGCGGGCGCCGTCGTTGTACAAGCGGCTGCGCAACCGCGACGAGCTCATCGAGATGGTCGCGGAGGCCGCGCTCGGCGACCTGCGGGAGCGGCTGGCCCGGGCGGTCGGCGCCGGCGGGGACGGCGCTCCCGTCGGCGATCCCCGGGCCCGGCTCGAAGCGCTCATCGTGGCGGCGCGCGAGTTCGCGCGGGTCCGCCCCGCCGCCTTCCGGCTGGTCTTCGCGCCGGGCGACCTGAGGCTGGACCCGGCGCTGCTGGCGGCGACGAGCGCACCGCTGTTCGACGTGGTCGCCGAGCTGGCAGGACCCCGGCACGCACTCCAGGCGGCCCGCACCGTGACGGCGTGGGCGACGGGTTTCATCCTGATGGAACTGAGCAGTGCCTTCCGGCTGGGCGGCGACCTCGACGAGGCGTTCGACTACGGGATCCGGCGTCTCGCCGAGGCGATCACCGATCGGTGACGGCGCGGTGTCCCCGTCCGCCGGGCCCCACCAGCGGGTCAGCCGGCCGGGATCGTGACGGGGAACCGCACCCCGTCGGCGCCGAGGTCGGCGGTCACCCCGTCCGGGAACGTGGCCCGCCCCCGGACGGCGACCTCCCCGGTGGTGAAGCCGGCGGGGACGTCGAAGGCGGCCAGCACCCGGTCCGCGGACCGGGTGAGGTCGACCCCGGGGCGCCGGGTGCCGTCGGGCAGGACCAGCGTGAGCAGGTCGACGGGGACGGCGCCCGGCTCGCCCTCGGGCAGCGCCATGGTCACGTCCAGCACCAGGTAGGCCCGGGCCGGGTCGCGGGGGCGCACCGAGCCGTCGGGGCCGGCGAACCACTGCAGCGTCGCCGCGTCCAGGCGCACCGTGACCGGGAAGGTCGCCGGTACCCGGCCGGGCGCGCTGAACAGGGCATCGGTCTCCCGGCTCGCCCCCACCTCCGCCGTCCGCTGGGTCCGGGCCAGCACCTGCACGTTGCCCGGGCCGGGGGCGCCGTCGACCAGTGACAGCCGCTGCTCGAGCCCGTCGTCGAGCACCACCAGGTCGGCCTGCGTCGCGTCCGCGGGGACGGCGACCACGGCCTCCACCGTGCTGCCCGGGGCGACCAGTGCCGGGGCCACCGGCACGGGCGCGGCCCCCGGGACCTGGTAGCTGAGGGCGGGCGGGGTGGCCGACCGGCCCTCGCCGGGCTCGACCGTGAACCGGACGGCCAGGAACCGCTGGCCCTCGGCGGGACGGCGGGCCGCGTCGCCGCTGCCGACGACGTCCGGCGTGGCCAGCCCGGTCACCGTCACCGCGGCCGCGGGCCCGGCCAGCCGGGCGGGCCCGCGGGCGCCGTCCAGGACAGGGTGGGGAACGGGCCGACAGCGGTGTAGCCCGGCTCGGCGCGCGGCACCTCGGGCACCCGCAGCCCGGCGCTGCCCGACGGCGGGCTGGCCCCGTCGGGGTGGAAGAGCAGGCCGGCGTCGTCAAGGGCCTGCGGGTCGGGGTCCGTGGGCAGGCCGGCCGGGCGCAGCCGGACGTCGCCGCCGGCCGGGGTGGCGGTCAGCGGGAACCGCAGCCAGCTGCGCGCGGGGTCGCCACCGACGAAGAGCACCGGGCCGCACCGCAGCTCCCGGGCGATCTCGCTGCCGTCGGGGTCGATGAGCTGGAACCAGCAGCGGCTCTGCGGGCCGCGGGCTCCGGCGCGCTGGTCGACGTAGTCGGCGAACCTCCGGTCGGCGTCGGCGAGCACCGCCGCCGGGTCGGTGACGTAGCGCCCGTCGACGGTGAGCGGGTGACCGCGCAGCACGAGCATCACGCCGGCGCCGAGGGCGAGCAGCACCACCAGCACCCCCGCGGCGATCAGCCGGGGGTCGACCCGGCGCCGGCGGGGGTGGGGGACCGCGGGGGCCGCCGTCGCGACCGGTCCGCCGTGCTCGTCCACCCGCGCGCCTCCCGTCGTCCCGCCGTGCTGGTCAGGTGGGCGGAACGTAACCGACGGCACGGGGCCGGCGCACTCAGCCGCGCGGTCCCCGGGTCCCCCGCTCGGGTGAGCTGTGGGTTGACTCCCGACCACGCCGGGTAGTTGCGTCCGGCAGGCTGAGAGGCCCACCGCACCGACCGCCGAGGAGCGCCGCACCCTCCTGTCGCCGTGCACGACCGCAGGAGGAGCACGACCGCGTGACCGCAGCGTCTGGACCGAGCGCGCCCGCCACCCGGGTGGCGAGCATCCCCGCTCGCAGCCCGTACGTCGCGGCGGTCTCGCCTGCCTCGGTGGTGCCGGTCGGCCCCGAGGCCACGCCCAGCCCGTGGCTGGACGTCGAGCACCTGGCCGCGCACGCCGGTGAGATCGACGTGCTGCACCTGCACGCCGGCTACGAGCACCTCTCGATCCCGGAGATGGAGCGCTGGACCACGGCGGTCCGGCGGGCCGGGGTGCCGCTGGTGGTCACCGTCCACGACCTGCGGCCACCGACCGGCTCGACCCCGGGGCGGCACCAGGCGCACCTGAGGTCGCTGCTCACCACCGCCGAGGTGGTCCTGACGCTGACCCCCGGCGCGGCCGACGAGATCGCCGACCGGTTCGCCCGCACCGCCATCGTGGTGGCCCACCCGTCCCTGGCGGCGCCCACGCCCGACATCGGCCGGGAGACCCGGCTGGTCGGCGTGCACCTGGGCCGGCTCGAGCCGGAGGTGGCCGAACCGGTGGAGCTGGTGCGGGCCGCGCTGTCCGGTGCCGTCTCCGGTGGTGGGCGGCTACGGGTGGACGTGCACCCCGACGTCGACGTCGCCGACCGCCTGCCCGAGCTCGCCGCCCTCGCCGCTGCCGGGGAGCTGGAGCTGCGGGGCAGCTGGGCGGAGGACCCGGCCGCCTGGGTGCGGTACCTGCAGGAGCTGCACGTCTCGGTGCTGCCCCACCGATCGGGCACGCACGACAGCTGGGTGGAGCTGTGCCGGGACGCCGGCACCCGGGCGGTCGTGCCGGGCGGTGGCTTCCACACCCAGCAGTGGTCCGACGTCGTCGTCTACGGCAACGAGCCCCGCGACGGGCTGGACGCCGCCTCGTTGAACTCCGCCGTCGTGGCGGCCCTCACCCGGCCCGCGCCGCCGCGGGTCGACCGGCAGTGGCGCATCGAGCAGGCGGAGGCGGTGCGGCGGCTGCACGCGCAGGTCTACGCCCAGGTCTCCGCCGACGCACGGGCGGTCTGAGCCCGGGTCCGGCAGCGGCCGTCCTGGCGCGTCCGCCGGGGACGAGACGCGTCAGCGGGTCACGCCGCGGGCTTGATCACGTACCCGGCGCCACGGAGCGTGTGGATCATCGGCGTCCGGCCGGCGTCGATCTTGCGGCGCAGGTAGGAGATGTACAGCTCGACGATGTTGCCCTGGCCGCCGAAGTCGTACTGCCAGACCCGGTCGAGGATCTGCGCCTTGGACAGCACCCGCTTGGGGTTGCGCATGAGGTAGCGCAGCAGTTCGAACTCGGTGGCGGTGAGGCGGATGTCGGCACCGCCGCGGGTGACCTCGTGGCTCTCCTCGTCCAGCGTGAGGTCGCCGACCACCAGCAGGCCGTCGTCGGCGACCGCGCGGCTGGTGCGGCGCAGCAGGCCACGCAGCCGGGCGGCGACCTCCTCCAGGCTGAACGGCTTGGTGACGTAGTCGTCGCCACCGGCGGTGAGGCCGGCGATCCGGTCCTCCAGGGCGTCCTTGGTGGTGAGGAAGACCACCGGCACCAGGGGGGTGTCCGCGCGCAGCCGGCGAAGCACCTCCGGGCCGTCCGTGTCCGGCAGCACCACGTCCAGGACGACGGCGTCGGGACGGAAGTCGCGCGCGGTGCGGACGGCCTCGGCCCCGTCGGCCGCGGTGCGCACGTCCCAGCCCTCGTAGCGCAGCGCCATCGACAGCAGCTCGCAGATGGAGGGCTCGTCATCGACGACCAGCACCCGCAGGGCGCTGCCGTCGGGGCGGGTCAGCTGGGCCCGGGAGCTCGGGGCCGAGGGGGTGCTCGTGGTCATGCCAGCGACCCTGCCGGGCGATCCTGCGAGTTCACTGTGATCGCGCCAGGAAGTGGCTGTCAGGTGCGCAACCGGACGACGGGCCGCGCGGAACGGGGAGTGGGTGGGCAGGGGCGGGGTCGAACCGCCGACCTCTCGCTTTTCAGGCGAGCGCTCGTACCGACTGAGCTACCTGCCCCCACCGGACCCGGCTGGTGCCGGGCGCCGGATGGCGACCCTGACGGGACTCGAACCCGCGACCTCCGCCGTGACAGGGCGGCGCGCTAACCAACTGCGCTACAGGGCCTTGCATGTTCTTCTGGTGGTGCCGTGTTCCGGTGGTGCCGTGTTGCTGTGTTCTGGTGGTGCTGTTCGTGCGTGCCCCCAACGGGGTTCGAACCCGTGCTACCGCCTTGAAAGGGCGGCGTCCTGGACCGCTAGACGATGAGGGCTCATCAGCGCCGGAGGCATGGAGAACCATACATGCCCCGCGGGGGTGCTTCGCACCGGGGGGGCGGTCGGCCTGTCGGGCGCACCGCCGACGGCTGTCCGCCCGGACCGCGTGGCAGCCCCGGCGCGCGGTCCGGACGTGCCAGCATCGCGGCGTGCGCATCTCCCCGCTGTGCCGTGGGGCCGGCTCCGCCGTCCTGCTGGCCACCGCCCTGCTCCTCGCCGGGTGTGGCCAGGCGGCGTCGACCGACACCGACACCGCCGCGTCCGGCGTCACGACGTCCAGCGCCCCGGTGACGACGAGCGCAGCCCCCACCACCGGGCAGGGTGACGAGCCCGCCCCCACGGGCACGGCGGCCGCCAGCGGCGACCCGGCCGGTGCCGAAGGGCTGACCGTCACCTCGGTGCGGGTGGGGGAGCACGAGGAGTTCCAGCGCGTGGTCTTCGAGCTCGCCGGCACCGGCACCCCCGGCTGGCTGGTCGAGTACGTGGACGCACCCTCGTCGCAGGGCAGTGGTGCGCCGGTCGACGTCCCGGGGGAGGCGTACCTGCAGGTGGTCCTCACCGGCACGAGCTACCCCTACGAGACCGGCGCCGAGGAGCTGGGCCGCGGCCCGGTGGCGACCGGCACGGGGCCGGTCGAGGGGGTCGTCTACGACGCGACGTTCGAGGGGCAGTCGGTGGCCTGGATCGGCACCACGGGGCAGGTTCCCTTCCAGGTGTCCGCGCTGAGCGACCCGTCCCGGCTGGTCGTCGACGTGGCGAAGGTCCCCTGACTCCGGGGCTGCTGTGCCGGGTCAGCCCAGCGAGGCGGTCAGCTCGACCGAGTCGCCGTCCACCGAGGTGCAGCTGAGCTCCAGTGGCCCGGCCGTGACGCTGTCACCCTCACCGCAGGAGACCGAGGTCTGGCCCACCGTCAGGGTCGCCTGACCGTCCTGCACGCCACCGAAGGCGACCTCGGTGCCGAGCAGGGTGGCGGTGGCGCCCTCGCCGGAGAGGGACACCGTGCAGCGGTTGTCGGCGCAGGAGACGTTCTCCGAGCTGAAGCTGCACGCGGTGAGGGGGGCGAGCAGCAGGGCGCCGGCGGCGAGCGCGGCGGCCGTCGACCGGGTCCGGTGGCTGGGCTGGGTCGGCATGCCCGGAGCGTAGGGCGGGGCGGCCGCCGGGCGCGGCGACCCACCGGCGTCGGCGGGTCGCCGCAACGGGCTCAGGCGACCAGCTTGGCGGTCACCTCGGCCAGTCGCCGGCCCTGGTAGCGGGCCGCGGCCAGCTCGGCGTCGGAGGCGGTGGCGGCCTCCCCGCCGGAGGCGGTCGACACCCCGTAGGGGTTCCCGCCGGCGGCGAACAGCAACGGGTCGGTGTAGCCCGGGGGCACGATGACCGCGCCGAAGTGGGAGAAGATGTTGAACAGCGTCAGGATGGTCGACTCGTTGCCACCGTGGACGTTCTGCGCGCTGGTGAACGCGGTCGCGCCCTTGTTGGCGAGCTTGCCCTGGAACCACAGCCCGCCGAGGGTGTCGATGAACTGCTTCATCTGCGCGGCGGGCGTGCCGAAGCGGGTCGGCGTGCCGAGCGCGTAGCCGTCGGCCCACTCCATGTCGGCGGGGGTGGCCTCCTCGACCTCACCCGCCGTCGCGTCGACGTGCGCCTGCCACATCGGGTTGGCGGCGATCGCCTCGGCGGGCGCCAGCTCCGGCACGCGGCGCAGCCGCACCTCGGCTCCGGCCTCGGCGGCGCCCTCGGCGAGCGCGGCGGCCAGCTGGTGGGTGTTGCCGGTGGACGAGTAGTAGACGACGGCGATCTTCGCCACGGGGGACTCCTCGGCAGTCGGGTGGACTGGTTGCGTTCTCAACCAGCCAGCCCGGGGCTACCCCGGGTCCGAGCGAGCTACTCCTGCCGCTCGCCCGCGGCGGAGAAGACCCAGCTGCGCAGGGCGACGAACCGGATCAGGCCGATCATCCCGGTGACGGCCGCGATCAGGAGCAGCTGCGGGCCGGTGCCGATGTCGCCGACCAGGGCGTGCACCCCGGCGAGCGTGAGCGAGGTGGCGACCAGGCCGATGCCGGCCAGCCCGCCGCCCTCCCACTGCGCGGTGAACCAGGAGACCCGACCGCCGGCGTGGAAGGTGAGCCGCCGGTGCAGCTCGTTGGCGAGCAACGTCGAGGCGATCGCCCCGGAGAGGTTCGCGGTCTGGTCGCCCAGCCCGCCCAGGCCCACGAAGACGGCGGCGTACAGCGCACTGGACAGGCCACCGACGACGACGAAGCGGGCGAACTGGGCGACCGCGTCGTCCTGGCGCAGCCGGACGGCGGTGGCCTGGAGCACGGTGCGCGCCCGACGGCGGCCGGCCGCGACCAGCACCTGCCCCTCGCGGGCGCCGCTGATGGTGGAGCGGCGCAGCAGGGACGGGCAGGTCACGGGGGCGTCCTCTCGGGAGCAGTGCGGGGGCCGGGGGAGACCCATGCTCGGGCTCGAAGTCCGTGTGACGCATGTGAATTCCCGGTGCGTTCTACAACTTTCGGTGAGGTCGGTCACCCCGACCCGTCGACAGCCTGTTCCCAGGTGGGTCCCAGCTGGGCGTCAGGTGCCCACGCAAGCGTCGGTCCATGCGCGATCCCGAGCGTCGTCACTGGCTGTTCGACCCCGCGCGGGCCGGGGGCTGGTCCGCGCCCACCGGTCGCCGTCCGGCGGGGCCGTCGACCAGGTCGTCTCCGACGTCATCTGGGCGGAGGTGGTGACCCTGCTGCGCTGGGCGGAGGCCACCGGCACGTGCCGGCCGGAGCTGGTGTCCGGCGCCGCGTGGCGCACCGCCGCCGCGAGCGCCCGGCTGCTCGCCCGCCTCCCCGGGCTCGTCGGGGAGCTCGGGGTGGGCTACTCGGTCGAGGTGCCACCGGAGGGCGACGGCCCGGCGGCGCGCCGGTTGCAGCAGGCCGCGGACCGGCTGGCCGTCCGGCTGCGGACGACGGCCGGGGTGGAGGCGCTGCCCGCGCTGGCCGGGGAGGTCGACGCCGTCGGTGCCGCCGCGGTGGCGCTGGTGGCGCAGCAGGCGGACTGGACGGCGCCCTGGTGACGGCGACCTCGCGCCGGGGGCTGGAGCTGGCCCTGGCCGGCGTGCTGGTGCTGGTCGCGCTGGTGACCCTGACCCCGGCGGCCGCGGGGGTCACCGCGTGGGCGGACCCGGTGGCCGAGCTGCGGTGGTACGCCACCGCCCCGGGGGACCCCGCGGTCGCGCTGCAGCTGGTGGGCAACCTGCTGCTGCTGGTGCCCGCGGCGGTGCTCGCGGTGCTCCGCTGGCCGGCGCTGCGGTCACCGGGCCGGCTGGTGGCGGCCGCGGCCGCCGCGGGTGCGGCGATCGAGCTGCTGCAGTGGCAGCTGCCGCTGGGCCGGGTCGTCTCCCCGGTCGACGCCGGCCTCAACGCGGCGGGTGCGGTGGTGGCCGGGCTGCTGGTCATCGGTCTCCGCGCGGCTCTCCCCGGCTCCCGGGTTCCGGCGGGCTCCGCCGGGTAGGGGAGGGCGCATGAGCCTGCTGGGTGTGCTGGACCGCCTGTCCGAGGTGTCGAAGTTCGACGAGCAGCTGGAAGCCGCCCGCACGGCGGTCAGCGGGCTGCTGCGACCACAGGCGTTCAAGGACCTGCTGCACGGCAGGTGGCTGGGGCACCCCCTGCACCCGGTGCTGGCGATGGTGCCCGTGGGCACCTGGGCGTCGGCCGGCATCCTCGACCTGCTGCCGCCGGCGCGGCCGGCCGCGACCGTGCTGATCGGCACCGGGGTCGCGGCCAGCCTCCCGGCCGCGATGGCCGGAGCGGCCGACTGGTCCGAGCAGGACAAGGACGTCACCCGGCTCGGTGCGGTGCACGCTGCGACGAACGTGGCCGCCCTCGGCCTGTACGTCGGGTCCATGGTCGCCCGGGCCAAGGGGCGTGGCGGCCTCGGCCGGGCGCTGGCCTACGGCGGGCTGGGCCTGGTCACCGGTTCGGCGGCGATCGGCGGGCACATGTCGTACGCGCAGGCCTCCGGCATGAACCACGCGGTGCCGATGGCCCGGCAGATGACCACCGACTGGATCGACCTCGGTCCCCTGGACGACCTGCCGGAGGGGCGGCCCACCCTGCGCACCGGGGAGGGGCAGGGCACCCCGATCGCCGTCGCCGCCGTGCGGCGCGGCCCCCGGGTCGACGCCTTCATCGGCGCCTGCTCGCACGTCGGCGGGCCACTGGCCGACGGGGAGGTCGAGGACGTCCGGGGCAGGGCCTGCCTGGTCTGCCCGTGGCACGGCTCGGCGTTCGATCTGGAGAACGGGCAGCCGCGGCGGGGACCGGCCGCCGTCGCCCAGGAGAAGATGGAGGTCCGCTACGAGGCCGGGCGCGCCTTCGCCCGGCTGCCGCAGCGGCACGAGCCGAAGTGATCCCGCGGGGCTGACCCCGCCCGGGAGCTGGTCGTCGGCCCGCTGTGCGAGCGCCGACGATCAGCTCGCGACCGCAGCAGCCGTCCGGTCCCGGCCCGGGCGCGAGGCGAGTGCGCCCTTGACGCGGCGCAACACCGGCGCCTTGCCGAGGCGGGCCAGCGACCACAGCAGGGCGCTGACCAGGCAGAGCTCGGTCGCCGACTCGCGGCCGGGGGGCTCGGCGAGGACCCCGCCGTGCAGGACCTCGGTCATGCCCAGCAGGCCTGCGCCGATCAGGAACGCCACGGTGCCGAACAGATCGCGGTTCAGGGCCTCCTTGCGGCCGCCCAGCCGGTAGACCACGTAGGTGGCCCACATCGCCGTGAGCTGGCTCAGCACCAGGACCACGCCGAGGACGCTGGGGACGAAGACCAGGAAGACGCCGCCGAACCGCAGCCCCTGAAGCACCGGGTAGGCGAAGATCCGCGTCTCGGTCCGCATCCGGTTGTAGACGTAGAACACCCCTCGGACCGCGAGCAGCAGGAGCGCCCAGGCGACCCCGGTGGCGAGGAGCTCCTCGTTGCTCAGCTCGTCGAGCAGGACGGCCACGGCCAGGCCGGCGGCGGCGAAGGCCGTGGCCCAGATCCATGGGCCGAGCCGGATCGGGTAGTCCCGGAACCGTGAGACGAGTGGGCTGAGGACCGGACGCGCCTCGGACCTCGCGGCGTGCATGTCGTTCTCGACGTAGCCGATCTCGTAGACCGACATCACCGACAGCAGCAGCAACGGCACGATCAGCACGAAGTGGAGCAGGCTCTCCAGGTCGTAGGCGACGGCGATGGCGACGACCAGGGCGTCCACCAGGATCAGCCGGTCGAACGTGTACCACGGCGAGGACTTGACCCGGACGGTGTAGCGCAGCGGGACGTAGAGCCGCTCGCGGGCCGACAGGGGCTCGCCCTGTCGCGGGATCAGGAGACCCGTCCGGGATGCCCCGAGCAGGTCGGCGTCGTCGAGCGAGTCGGTGAGGAAGACCGCCCGGGCGACCTCGTGCTCGCCGACGGCCCCGACCGCCGTCCTCGTCTTGCCCCCGGCGAAGCGGGACGGCGCGGGCAGCAGCGGCGTCGCCAGCAGCGCGGCGGACTCGTACTCGCTCCCCCGCAGCAGCGCCCGGATCACGAAGGACATGCCGAAGGAGATGATCGTCAGCCGGGACCGGTCGACGTCGGTGAGCAGGCCGGAGATCTCGCTCGCGCGGTGCTGCGCGAAGAGCGCGGGTGCGTCCCGGCGCCACCGCAGCAGGTTCCAGGGCGTCAGGACGACGATCAGGACGACGCAGAGGTAGTCCCGGAAGCGGTAGCCGCTGCGCCCGGGGAACAGCCCCCACGGCAGGCGCCCCCGCACCAGCAGGTCGATGACGGCGACCACGAGGGAGGGCCGGCAGTGTGCGATGAACAGCTCGGTGCTGTTGGTGGCGACGAGCGTGTGGTCGAAGTCGACCAGGACGGGCGAGTCCGGCTCGGCCACCTCGCGCCGGACGGTGTCGGCGGAGACCGCTGACTGCCGTCGGACGTCGAAGAAGTCCGGCGCGAGCTGCTCGGTGGCGAGTTCGGGCACTCCCCAAGGTCTCACGGCTGGGGCAGGAGTGACGGGTGGGATGTGCCACGCGCGCCGGGATCGCCCGCCGCCCGGGCTATCCCGCCCTACGCTGCCCGCGTGCGGCGGGGCGTGGTCGTGGGGCTGCTGGCGCTGGCCGCCTGCGCGGCGCCGCCGCCGCCCGTCCCGGTCACGGAGCCGACGGTGCCGCCCGTGGCGGGGATCGCGGCCGAGGCGGTGCGGCTGCGCACCGACGAGGCCGTCGGTGGGCAGGTGCACCTGCGGATCACCGACACCGGGACGGCGGCGTTCACCGTCACCTCGGTCGCGCTGGACTCACCCGGCTTCCGGGCGGTGGCGCCCCATGAGGTGCGCACCGAGTTCCCGCCGGGGCGGACGTTCGCCCTGCCGGTGCAGTACGGGGAGGTCGCGTGCGACGCGGACGTCGAGCCCGCGGCGGCGCGGCTGACCGTCGTCCGGCCGGACGGCGCCGTGGAGGACCTGCGGGTGCCGCTGGCCGGCGACGACCTGGCCCGGGTGCACGCGGAGGAGTGCGCGGTCGCGGCGGCGCTAGCGGCCGTCGGCGTCACCGTCGAGGGGTTCAGCGGCACGGGGGTGACCCTCGGTGGCGAGGTGGTCGTGCGCCGCCGGGCCGCGGACGGACCGGTCCGGGTGCTGGCGCTGCAGCGCAGCGTCGTCCTCGAGCCGGTGCCCGGCCGCGAGCTGCCGGAGGTGCTCGCGGCCGGTGACGAGGAGCTCCGGCTGCCGGTGACCGTGCGGTCGGCGAGCTGCGAGCCGCACGTGCTGGCCGAGACCAAGCAGCCGTTCGTCTTCCCGCTGCGGGTGCAGATCGGCGCCGCCGAGGAGGTCGCGGTGGACCTGCCGCTCGACGATGGCCAGCGCAGACAGCTGCAGGAGCTGCTGGGCCGGGTGTGCTGACCAGCGCCGGTGGGCACCGGCCGTGGATGTTCCTCTTCTTCTCCAACCGGCTCGGCGGCCTGGGCTCGCTGCTGGTCAGCCTCGTGGTGACCGCGCTGCTCGTCCTGCTGTTCGTCGCGGTCTTCTGACGCAGGGCGCGTTGGGCCGTGTCACCTGAGCGGGTGACGGCCGGCGTTGGGAGGTGCCGGGTACGGAGAGGATGCCGGGGTGAACGCCTGGTTGCTTCGCGCCTCGTTGTGGCAGGTCTCCGCCCTGATGACACTGCTGCTCGCGCCGTTCTTCGTCGGGATCTTCTGGGGGCTGAGGGACTTCGGCGCCGTCGGCACCCTGGTCACCGGCGTCGGCGCCGCGGCGATCTGCGGCCCGGTGGTCGGGTACCTGACGTGGCAGCAGACGCGTGAGTCGCTGCCCGCCGGTGAGTCGTCGCCGGACGAGGCGCGGGCCGAGCGCGCAGCGCGGCGTGGCCCGGTGCCCGAGGACGACGACGTGCGGGGGGATGCCCTGCGGATCGTCGAGCACCGGCTGGCGCTGCTGTCCGCGAGCCGGGGCCGTGCGCTGGTGTCGGCGGCGGTCCTGCCACTGGTGGCCACCTTCCTCGCCGTCGCGCAGTCCCCGTGGTGGTGGATCGCCGTCGTCGTCTGCCTGGGGACGTCGACCTCCGTGGTGCTGATCCCGCGGCACCTCGAGCGGCGAGCGGCCCTGCTGCGTGGAGCCTCCCGGTGACCGACGGGCAGGCGCCGGAGCCGGTCGGTCTGCCGACCCTGGTGGCGTGGCGACGCACCGGGCTGGTGCTCTGCGGGACGGCAGTCGCCTGCCTCGCGGGTTTCGTCACGGCCCTGCTGGCGGGTGCCGTGCGAGAGGACTCGCTGTGGGTGCTGCTCGGGATCGGTGCCTTCGCCTGCGGGCTGCTCGGTCTCGGCTTCCTCCGCCGCGCCTGGTACGACCCGGAGGTGGCGGACGACGCCCCCGCCGTCCGGGCCCGGCGGCTGTCCTCGGTGGTGCTGGGGGCCTACGGCACGGCGCTGGTGCCGAACGCCGTCTTCGCCGGGTGGCCCGGGCTGGCCGATGACCTGGGCTGGCTCCGGACGGCGTCCGCCGCGCTCGGCCTCGTCGCCGTCGGCACTTTCATCGCGATGCTGGTGCTCGCGGCCAGGTGGCACCCGGGGCGGCACTGACGCTGGCCGACCGCGGGTGTCCCTATCCTCGTGCCGGGACTCGTTCCGCGTCCCGGGCCTCTAGCTCAACTGGCAGAGCAGCGGACTTTTAATCCGCGGGTTGTGGGTTCGATCCCCACGGGGCCCACCGCGCCGACCTGCGTCGTCGACCCGATGCCCGTGAGCCGCTGACGACCACACCCACCCGGTCGGGGGATCTCGGAACGATGAGCGACGGCGCCGCGTTGACCGTCGTGACCGACCGCCCCCGCGCAGAAGAGAACCATGAGCCCGTATCACAGTCCCCAGGCCACGACCCCCTCCAGTGCTGAGGAGGTGCGTGGCCGGTGACCGAGGTCTTCTCTCTGCTGCTCGGCGTCCTGGTGGTCCTGGGGATCACCGTGGTCACCGGGTACTTCGTGGCCCAGGAGTTCGCCTACATGGCGGTCGACCGGGCCACCCTGGGCGCCCGCGCCGAGGCCGGTGACGCCGCCGCCCAGCGCGCGCTGGGCGTCACCCGTCGCACCTCGTTCATGCTCTCCGGTGCGCAGCTGGGCATCACCGTCACCGGGCTGCTGGTCGGCTACGTCGCCGAACCGCTGATCGGGCAGTCCCTCGGCACCCTGCTGGGCGGCGTCGGGATCCCCACCGCCGTCGGCGTCGGGGTCGGCGCGGTGCTCGCGCTGCTGTTCTCCACCGTTGTCCAGATGCTGTTCGGCGAGCTGTTCCCGAAGAACCTCGCCATCGCGCGGCCGGAACCGGTCGCCCGCTGGCTGAGCGCCTCCACCACCGTCTACCTCGCGGTCTTCGGCTGGCTGATCTGGGTCTTCGACCAGGCGTCCAACCTGCTGCTGCGAGCCCTGAAGATCGAGCCGGTGCACGACGTCGAGCACGCGGCGACCGTCCGCGACCTGGAGCACATCGTCGAGGAGTCGCGGGAGAGCGGTGACCTCGATCCCGAGCTGTCGATGCTCGTCGACCGCATCCTCGACTTCCCCGACCGCACCGTCGAGCACGCGATGATCCCGCGCCCGCAGGTCGGCAGCGTCTCGGTGACCGACACCCTCGGCGACGTCCGCGAGCTGATGAGCTCCGGGCACTCCCGCTACCCGGTGCTCGACCACGAGACCGGTGACGTCGTCGGCGTCGTGCACCTGGCCGACCTGCTGACCACGCCGGCGGCGGACACCGCCCCGGTGACCGCCATCTCCCGCGAGTGCCTGGTGGTCTCCACCTTCACCCCGCTGCCCGACGCGTTGCGCCAGCTCGCCGACTCCGGCAACCAGCTGGCCTGCGTCATCGACGAGTACGGCGGCTTCGCCGGCATCGTCACCCTCGAGGACCTCGCCGAGGAGCTGGTCGGGGAGATCACCGACGAGCACGACGCCGACGTCGCCCCCGAGTACGTCCCGGTCGAGGGTGATGGCGTGTGGGAGATGGCCGGTGACGTGCACGTCGACGAGGTCGAGCGCTCCCTCGGCGTCGAACTGCCGCGCGGCCACTACGAGACGATCGCCGGCCTGGTCATCGCCGAGGCGGGCAGCCTGCCCGAACCGGGCGCCACGCTGACCGTCGAGCTGCCGCCGGACCCGGGCGACCTGGTGCTGGCCGACGAGCCGGAGACGAGGCTGTTGCACGTCCAAGTGCTCGCCGTCGCCCGGCACGTGCCCTCCCGGGTCCGCCTGGAACTGCCCGACCGCACCGCCGCCACCGCCCCGGTCGCCGGCACCACCGAGGAGAGCACCCGATGAGCGCGTGGGCCGTCGTCGCCGTGACCGTCGCCATCGTCGCCCTGTCCGCGTTCTTCGTGGCGGTGGAGTTCGCCGCGCTGGCCGCCAAGCGGCACCGCCTGGAGGAGGCCGCGCCGTCCAGCCGCTCGGCGCGGGCCGCGCTGCGCAACTCCTCCGAGCTGACCCTCCTGCTGGCCGGTTCGCAGCTCGGCATCACCGCGGCCACCCTGGCCCTCGGTGCGATCAGCAAGCCCGCCGTGCACCACTGGCTCACCCCGCTGTTCGAGACCTGGGGGCTCCCGGAGGTCGCCGCCGACGTCGTCGGGTTCGTCCTCGCCCTGGTCATCGTCACCTTCATCCACCTGGTGGTCGGGGAGATGGCGCCCAAGTCGTGGGCGATCGCCCACCCCGAGCGCTCGGCCACCCTGCTGGCCGCGCCGATGCGGGCCTTCATGGCGGTGTTCCGTCCCCTCCTGCGCGCGCTGAACGCCGCGGCCAACTGGCTGGTCCGGCGGGTGGGCGTCGAGCCGACCGACGAGCTCGCCGTGGGCCACAGCCCGGCCGCGTTGCGCCACCTCGTCGAGCACTCGGCCAACGTCGGTGCGCTCGACACCAGCTTCTCCGCGCAGATCTCCGGCGCGCTGGAGCTGGAACGGATGACCGTCCGCGACCTGGTCACCGCCGAGGCGCCGCTGGTGTCGGTGCCGGCCGACGCCACCGTGGCCGCCGTCCGCGAGGCCACCCGGCGGACCGGGCACCTGCGCATCCTCCTGGGCGAGCGGACCCGCCTCACCGGGGTGGTGCACGTCCGCGACATGCTCGTCGCGCCGGCGGACACCGCCGCGGCGGAGTTCGCGCGACCGGTGTTCGCCCTGGAGGCCGCCACCACCGTGCACGCCGCGCTCAAGGCGATGCGGGAGACCCGCAACCACCTCGCGGTGGTCACCGACGGTGGCGCCGTCCGTGGTGTGATCACGCTGTCGGACGTGCTGCGCCGGCTCTTCCCGCAGCCGACGCCGGCGACGGCCTCGCCGGAGGCGCCTCTCAGACGGTGAGCGACCAGGACGAGGCGGTTCCCTTCCAGCGGCCGTACACCGGCGTGATCGTGTAGCGGACGGCGCCCAGCGGGGTCAGGGTGACGTCGGTGCAGCTCTGGGTGGGTGCCGCCGGGTCGGTGGGTGCATAGCCCGTCAGGCCGATCCCGAGCAGCGTCGGCCCGGCGCACGTCCCGGTCGCCAGGAGTGCCCCGCCGCGGTCGCGGGAGACGACGTAGCCGGTCACCGGTTGCCCGTCGTGGAGCGTCGCGGTGGGCCAGGTCAGCGTGTACACGTACCCGAGCCGGACGTCGACGCGCATGGTCACGGTGGGCACGGGGCCGGCGGGCATCCGCACCGCCGCCTGCCGGGCCGGGCCGGCGCCGCTGGTGTGCCACTGGGCGTGCGCCGGCGTGGCGTGGCCGAGGGCGAGGACGGTCGCGAGCACGGCCGCGACCACGGCGGCCAGGGCGGTGAGACGGGCGCGCACGGGTGCCCTCCGGGATCGGGGCCGGGGTGCGACGGTCACGCACCCCGGCCGGTGGGTCAGGACGAGGCGCCGGTGAGGGTGACGGGCACGGTGAACGACGCGCCCTGGCAGCCGTCCTCGGCGGTGGCGACCATCTCGATGGCGCCGGGGACGGTCACCGCCGTGGCCGGGGCGTTGGCCGGCAGGTCCACCGGCGCGCCGAGCGTCATCGGGCCGGCCGTCGACGGGACGACGCTGCCGGCCGCGCAGGTCTGCCCGGGGAGCGGTGTGATCACCACGGTGCCGAAGGTGGCGGTGAGGACGCGCACCGGGTACGGGTTCGGATTGGCGACCGTGGTGTAGACGGCGCCGATCGTCGTCGAGCTGTACCCGCCCGCAGGCTTCGGGTAGAGCGTGCCGACCGGGGTCCCCGCGGTCACGACCAGCGCGCCGGCGGTCGTCGCCCGTGCGTTCGCCGCGCCGGTCCCGCTGTTGGTCCAGGCGGCGACGGCGACGCCGCAGCTGATCATGAGGGCGCTGGCGGTCAGGACCACGCCGATGCGGCGGCGGGTCGTGACCGGGGTGGGTGCGCGGTGCTTCATGAGGAGGGACTCCGTTCCGATCGGGGCATCCGTGCCGACGATTCGCGGAACGAGTTCGTCCCGTCGTGCCCAATCAACGGGTGGACGACGCAGTTCCTTGAGCCGAGAGGCGGAACTCAACCGGACACGCGGTGGAGGCGGTCCGCGCGCCACGCCGGGCCCGGCCGTCATCCGGGCCGCCGACGGTCGGTGACCGGCGAAAGCCCAGGTCGGCGCGGTGCCGCTTGTCGACAAGGGGGCATCCGCACGCGGTCGGCGACCTGAGCGGTGCTCTGCACAACGATCAGGTGACGGCGCCGGCGAACGTGCCGCCGAGCGCGGCGGACGGGGCCTCCCGGGCCCTACCTTTCGGCACGTCCGCAGCACTTCCCCAGCCGCGGCGTCCAGCACCGAGGAGCCCCCGCGTGACCACGTTCGTCGACCTGCCCACCAGGACGTCGCCCCACCCGGGGGACGTCGACACCGACCTGGCGGCGCTCTGGGAGCTGTTCACCGCCGCGGATGACGACGTGGACGACGCCACGGACGGCGCGCACGGTGTCGCGACGGCGGCGCGCCCGAGCCTCCGCGAGGTCGTGGGGACGCTGCGCGCGCGGCTGGGCGCCTGGTCGCGGCGGGCTGCCGACTGGGGTGCCGTCCCGGGCACGGCCGAGGAGTGGACCACCCGTCCGGTGCGCGTTCCCGCGGAGGTCGGGCAGTGACCCTCCTGTGGCCGGCCGTCGCCGTCGGCGGCTTCTTCCTCCTCGCCGCGCTGGTCGTCGCGTTGGCCACCAGCTCCACGGCGCGCTACGAGTTCGAGCGCAACCAGGTGCAGGGGCAGCGCCGGGTGGCGGAGGTGGATCCCGTCCCCGCCGCCGCGGTCGCCGCGGCTCCGGCGCAGTCGGCGTCCGGCGCCGAGCCGGTCCAGCGCGAGGCCGCGGCCGTCCGCGTCGCCAACCACCCGGCCGGGACCCGGGCCGGCGGCCCGGCGGCTGCGACGGCGTGGTGGCTGGTGGAGCCGGTGGGCCGGTCCGGCGAGGAGGTCCTGGCCGGGCCCTTCCCCGACCGGGTCGACGCCGACTGGGCGGCGCTGGCCGGCGGGCGGGCGGGCTCCGCGCAGGCCGTGCACGGGGTGCTGCGGGCCGACGGCCGGCTGCTGCGCCGGCCGCTGCCGGGGGAGCAGACGTGGCTGGCCGACCTCGGCACCCAGCTGGACCGGCTGCCCGCGGAGTGGGACAGCCCGCTGGCCGACGAGGACGAGCTGGTGACGCTGGTGGTGGAGATCGCCTCGGCGCTGGTCGAGGCGGGGCTGTCGCTGCACGACTGCGCGGGGGAGGGCGCCTCCGGCGGGGTCTGCCTCACGCCGGAGCCGGGGCGCCCGGGGGTGCTGGTCAGCTGGCACCAGCACGACCGGATGAGCCGTGACCAGGTGCACGGCGCGGACGTGTCGGCCGCGGTGCAGGCCACCATGAACGTGGCGGTCGCCGGCTGCCTGGAGTCGCTGGGGTTCGCGGTCGAGCCGTTCGGGGATGCGGGCTGCGTGCTCGTCACCGGCTGAGGACGCGGACAGCCGGGGCCGGCGAGGTGCCGGCGTGGTCTGATCGGGGCGAACGGCCGGCACCGGCGCCGGTCCTGTCGAAGGAGCCGCATGTCCGGTGAGGTCCTGCTCGAGGTGGCCGACGGCGTCGCCGTCGTCACGCTCAACGCCCCGGAGCGGCGCAACGCGCTGACCCCGGCGATGGCCGGGGAGCTGGTCGCCGCTCTCGACGAGGCCGACGCGCGGCCCGAGGTCGGTGCCGTGGTCGTCCGCGGGGTCGGCCGGTCCTTCTGCGCGGGTGGGGACGTGCAGACGCTCACCGACGCCGGGCGGGACCCGGCCGAGCCGGGGGCCTACGCCGACATGGGGGCCATCTACGACTCGTTCCTCCGGCTCGGCCGGGTGCAGGCGCCGACCATCGCCGCCGTCCGCGGCTCGGCGGTGGGTGCGGGGATGAACCTGCTGCTCGCCGCCGACCTGCGGATCGTCGCGCGGGACGCGCGGCTGCTCTGCGGCTTCCTCAAGCGCGGGATGCACCCCGGTGGCGGGCACTTCGTGCTGCTGTCCCGGCTGGTCGGCCGGGAGGCGGCGGCGGCGCTGGCGCTCTTCGGCGAGGAGCTCGACGGCGCGGCGGCGGTGCGGCTGGGCCTGGCCTGGGAGACCCACGACGACGACGCGGTCGAGGACCGGGCGCACGAGCTCGCCGCCCGGGTGGCCCGCGACCCCGAGCTCGCCCGGCTGGCGGTCACCAGCTTCCGCACCGAGACCGGTCCTCCGCAGCTGGGCTGGGAGGCCGCCAGCCAGTACGAGCGGCCGGCGCAGATGTGGTCGATGCGCCGCTCCGCCGGCTGACGTGCGTCGGGCCCGGCTCCACGGGTGGAGCCGGGCCCGACGGTCACCCGCGGGTGATCATCACCCGCGGGTGATCAGGTCGTCTGCTGGGGCTTGGGGTCCGAGCGCGCGTCGAGCTGGATCTCCTTGTCCGCCCTCGGCACGCCCTCCTTCAGCTCCTTGGTGCGCTCGACCTCGGCGTCCAGCTCGATGCCGAACAGCAGCGAGAGGTTGATCAGCCAGAACCAGATCAGGAAGATCACCACGCCCGCCAGCGCGCCGTAGGTGGCGTTGTAGCTGCCGAAGTTCGCCACGTAGAAGGCGAAGAGCGCGGAGGCGACGACGGCGACCAGGATCGCGACGCCGGCCCCGGGGCTGACGAACTTGAAGCCACGCAGCTTCACGTTCGGCGTCGAGTAGTAGAGGACGGCGATCATCAGCGCCAGCAGCACCAGGATCACCGGCCACTTGGCCCAGCTCCAGATGGTCAGCAGGGTGTCGCTCAGCCCGATGGACTGCCCGATCGCGTCGACCACCGGACCGCTGAGCACCAGCATGGCCAGGATGAGCGCGGCGAAGAGGATGCCGACCAGGGTGATCAGCAGCTGCAGCGGCTTGAGCTTCCAGATCTTGCGGCCCTCGGGCGTCTCGTAGACGACGTTCGCCGCGCGGGTGAAGGCGCCCACGTAGGCCGACGCCGTCCAGAGCGCGCCGACGAGACCGAGGATCAGCCCGAACCCGGCGGCGGTCGAGTTGCCCGCCACCTGCTGGATGACCGGGTCGAGGGTCTCCGCCGCGGACTCGGGGACCACGGTGGTGAGCGCGTCGGTGAGCTGCTGCGGGGTGGTGAGCAGGCCGACGATGGAGGCGAGCGCCGTGATCGCGGGGAAGAGGGCCAGCACGCCGTAGTACGTGAGCGAGGCGGCCCAGTCGGTCAGGCCGTCCTCGCTGAACTCCTTCAACGTCCGCTTGAGCGTGCCACCGGTGGTGGGCTCGGGGTCGGCGCCGGTGGGCGCGTAGTCGGCTCGCTCGTGGGTGATGTTGTCGTCGCCGGGTGCGATGTCGCGGGCGACGTTCGGATCGTGTGAGGACGAGTCCCCCTGGGCGCCCTGCTGGGCGCTGCGTGCTCGTGCTCCGGCCATCAGGCCCTCCGGTGTGCCGCTGGTCTGGGTCGGGGGTGCGGTTCCCAGTCCGGACACCGGTCACGCCTCCGGAGGCGGCATTCCGGTAACGGCTGTTCCTCGAGGGTCGGGAGCGACGGAGGTCACACCGATACGCGGAAGATCTCGGCCCGAATGGGGTTCGGCCGCGGTGGAGCGGGCATCGACCCGTCCAGAACGGCACCCGCTGGCTTCCCCCCGGCGGTCCCCGAGAGCAACGTGGAGCAGACGAGATGGTGTTGTGGCCGGCGGTGACCCTGGTCGGTTTCCTGGTCCTGACTGCCCTGGTGATCGCCATGGGCACGCAGTCGACGGCGCGGTGGGAGGCGGAGAAGCGGGCGGCGTCCGCCCCGCGGGCCCGGCACGCGGCCCCCGAGGGCGCGCGGGCCGCAGCGACCCTGTAGCCCTCCTCGCAGCATCCGACGGCGGTCTCCCCGGTGGGGAGGCCGCCGTCGTGGCGTCCGGACCTGGTCGCGTCCGGAGCCCAACCGGCGTCAGAGCCAGGCGGGTGAGGTGTCCAGCACCGTCCGGTCCCCGGTGGCCAGCAGCGCCAGCTGCGGCCCCACCTTGGGCAGCTCCCACCGCTGGAAGAACCGGGCCGCCTGGCGCTTGCCGGCGTAGAACGCGCCCTCCCGGCCCTCGCCCTGGTCCGGGGTGGCCAGCGCCTGCTCCAGCCACAACCAGCCGACGACGACGTGCCCGACGGCCTCCAGGTACACCGTGGCGTTGGCCAGGGCCCGCTCCGGGTCGCCGTCGGCCCACAGCGCGCCGGTGACCGCGCCGATCCGCGCCACCAGCTCGTCCAGGGTGGCGCCGAGGTCGGCCCACTCGGTGCCCCGCGCCCGCTGGGTGGTGGCTGCGATCGTCTCGGCCAGCAGGGCCAGACCCGCGCCGTCGTCGGCCACCACCTTGCGGCCCAGCAGGTCCAGGGCCTGGATGCCGTGGGTGCCCTCGTGGATCGGGTTCAGCCGGTTGTCCCGGTAGAACTGCTCGACCGGGAAGTCGCGGGTGTAGCCGGCGCCGCCGAGCACCTGGACGGCGAGGTCGTCGGCGGCCAGGCACCACTGCGAGGGCCAGCTCTTCGCGATCGGGGTGAGCACCTCCAGCAGCCGGTGGGCGCGGTCGCGGTCCGCCGCCGACCCCGCCGTCCGCTCCTCGTCGACCAGCCGCGCGCAGTACAGGCCGAGGGCCAGCCCGCCCTCCACGTAGGACTTGGCCGCCAGCAGCATCCGCCGCACGTCGGGGTGCTCGACGATCGGCACGGGGGCGGCAGCGGGGTCCTTCCCCGCCAGCGGGCGGCCCTGGGTGCGGGTGCGCGCGTAGTCGAGGGCGTGCAGGTAGCCGGTGTAGCCGAGCGCGGTGGCGCCCACCCCGACGCCGATCCGCGCCTCGTTCATCATGTGGAACATGTAGGTCAGGCCGCGGTGCTCCTCGCCGACGAGGAAGCCGACCGCGCCGGGCCGCCCACCGGGGGTGTGCCCGCCCTCGCCGAAGTTGAGCAGGGTGTTCGTCGTCCCGCGGTAGCCCATCTTGTGGTTCAGCCCGGCCAGGACCACGTCGTTGCGCTCGCCCAGCGCGCCGTCCTCGCCGACCAGCACCTTGGGCACGATGAACAGCGAGATGCCCTTCACCCCGGCCGGGCCGCCGGGGACCTTGGCCAGCACCAGGTGGACGATGTTCTCGGTCAGCTCGTGGTCACCGGCCGAGATCCACATCTTGGTGCCGGTCAGCCGGTAGCTGCCGTCGTCCTGCGGCTCGGCGCGGGTGGTGATGTCGGCCAGCGAGGAGCCGGCCTGCGGCTCGGACAGCGCCATCGTCCCGAACCAGCGGCCCTCGGCCATCGGCGGCACGTAGGTCCGCACCTGCTCGGGCGTGCCGTGCGCCACCAGCAGGTTCGCGTTGGCCGCGGTGAGGAACGGGTAGGCCGAGGTGCCGATGTTGGCCGCCTGGAACCAGGCGTGCACCGCCAGGTTCACCACCGCCGGCAGCTGCAGCCCGCCCAGCTCCTCGGGCAGGGCGGCCGCGGTCATCCCGGCGTCGGCGAAGACCCGCAGCGCGGCGGCCACCTCCGGGACGAGCACCACCTTCCCGTCGACGACGTGCGGCTCGTGCTCGTCGGCGGCGCGGTTGTGCGGCGCGAAGTGGTCGGTGGCGATCTCGGCGGCGAGCTCCAGCACCGCGTCGAACGTCTCCCGCGAGTGCTCGGCGTACCGCTCGCGCTCGGTGAGCGTCTCGACCTGCAGCCACTCGTGCAGCAGGAACTCCAGGTCGCGGGCGCTGAGGATCGACGACGCGGGCACGGGTTCCTCCTGGCGACGGCGGTGTCGGCGGGCCGAGGCCCGTGCCGCCAGGCTAGGCCGGGTGTTCTCCCGGTGGTCACCGGGTACCGACCCGCCCATGGACCTGTCCACGATCGTGGCCCGTGCCGCCGGGCTGGCCAGCCAGGCCGGCGGCACCGCCCTGAAACAGCTGCAGCACATCCGGGTGCCCGGGGTCGGCCAGGCCTCGGTCACCGACGACCCGGGGACGTCGGCCCGCCGCTGGCGCGCGGTCACCGTGCGCACCGACCCCGAGCAGCTGCGGACGACGACGCCGGCGCCGCTCGCCGCGTTCGGCGACCGCCTGGAGGTGCGGGTGACGCCCGCGCCGGGCGACCGCGGGGCCGAGCTGGCCGCGCGCTTCCGCGGCCCGGTCACCGAGGAGGAGATCGGCGAGCTGCGGTCGGCGCTGCGCGAGGCCAAGCAGCTGGTCGAGGTGGGCGAGGTGCTCCGGGTCGACCCGCAACCGCACGGCCACCGCAAGCCGACGCCGCAGGGCGAGGCGCTGGAGGGCATGACGAAGGCCGCACCGAAGGAGGGCGTGCTGTGAGCGGACAGGGAGTGAGCATCGCAGCGAGCTCTGCGAGTGAGGAGCGGAGCGACCGCGGGAGCGGGGTGGCATCGTGAAGGCCGCGACCTGGACCGGCGTCAACGAGGTCTCCGTCGAGGAGGTTCCCGAGCCGACGCTGCTCAACGACCACGACGTCATCCTGAAGATCACGCAGTCGGTCACCTGCGGGTCGGACCTGCACCTGCTCGGTGGCTACATCCCGTTCATGCGGTCCGGTGACGTACTCGGCCACGAGTTCATCGGCGAGGTCGTCGAGACCGGCTCCGCGGTGCGGGACCGCAAGGTCGGCGACCGGGTCGTCGTCGCGCCGTTCGCCGCCTGCGGCAACTGCTGGTATTGCGCGCAGGAGCAGTACTCGCTGTGCGACAACGGCAACCCGAACCCGGGCATCACCGAGGGGCTGTGGGGGCAGAGCCCGGGCGGCTGCTTCGGCTACTCCCACGCGATGGGCGGCTATGCCGGCAGCCACGCGGAGTACATGCGGGTGCCCTACGCCGACGTCGGCACCTTCGTCGTCCCCGAGGGCGTCTCCGACACCCGGGCGCTGTTCGCCTCCGATGCGGCCTCGACCGGCTGGATGGGGGCCCACCTGGGCGGCACGAAGCCCGGCGACGTCGTCGCCGTGTGGGGCGCGGGCGGGGTCGGGCAGATGGCCGCCCGCGCGGCGATGCTGCTGGGCGCCGAGCAGGTCGTGGTCATCGACCGGCTCCCCGAGCGGCTGGCCCAGGTGCGCGAGCACGTCGGTGCCGAGGCGGTCGACTACACCAGCACCGACGTGCTCGCGGAGCTGCGCGAGCGCACCGGGGGTCGCGGCCCCGACGTCTGCATCGAGGCCGTCGGCATGGAGGCGCACAGCCCCGGCGGCCCGGGCGTCTACGACCAGGTCAAGCAGCAGCTGCGGCTGCAGACCGACCGGCCCACCGCGATCCGCGAGGCGATCATGGCCTGCCGCAAGGGCGGCTCGGTGTTCAGCCTGGGCGTCTTCGCCGCGATGGTGGACAAGTTCCCGCTCGGCGCGCTGATGAACAAGGGCCTGACCTTCCGCGGCGCCCAGGTGCACGCCCAGCGCTACATCCCCGAGCTGCTCGGGCACATGGAGCGCGGCGAGCTGGTCACCGAGCACCTCGCCACGCACGTGCTGCCGCTGAGCGACGCGCCCCGGGGCTACGAGATGTTCAAGGACAAGACCGACGGCTGCGTGCGGGCGGTCTTCACGCCGTAACACGGCCACCCCACGCCCGTTGATCATGGGCGTCTGGACGCGAGACACGCCGGTCGACGGCGTGTCGGTGGCCATTCGCCCATGATCAACCGGCGGTTGCCCATCGAGGACGACACCGCGGCCCCTCTCCCGGGCAGGGAGAGGGGCCGCCGACGTGCGGGGTCAGCCCCTGCGGACGTCGTCCGGCAGGTGGTCGGCGGGCACGCTGGCCAGCCCGGTCGGCTGGTCCGGCGCCGCCTCGTGCCGGCCACCCTCGGATCGGTCGTCCTCGGCCTCGGCGGCCTCGTGGCGGCCACCGCCCTCGGTCAGGCGCCGGTCGGTGCGGTCGGCGTCGTCCACCGGCGGCGGCGTCGAGGTGGGTGCGGCCGCCCCGGCGGCGTTCGCGCTGGCCAGCGCCGGGTCGTGCGCGGCCGGGTCGCTGGCCGGTCCCTCACCCGCCTGCTGGGCCTGGATGCCCGACTGGGTGCGCAGCGGCAGCTGGGGCAGGAAGAGCAGCACGAAGAAGCCCAGGGCCACCACGCCCGCGGCGATCAGGAAGACCATGTCGATGGAGTCCGCGAAGCCGGTCTTGAACGGCAGGGCCACGGCGCTGGGCAGCTGCTGGATGAACGAGGTGTCCGACAGGTCGCTCGCGTTCCCCGCCGCGGCCTGCAGCTGCGGGGCCAGCTCGGGGTTCGCCGCGGCGCTGTCCGCGACGGCGTTCCCGATGTCGCTGGGCAGCCGGGTGAACAGCACGGAGAGGAAGACCGCCGTCCCCAGGGTGCCGCCCATCTGGCGGAAGAACGTCACCGACGAGGTGGCGACGCCGATCTCCCGGGGGCTGACCGCGTTCTGCACCGCGAGGATCACCGGCTGGAAGTTGAAGCCCAGGCCCAGGCCCATCAGCAGCATGAACGGGAACATCACCAGGACCGAGGTGTCCGCGCCGACGATGAACGACAGGGACACCAGCGCGGCGACGATGAACACCACGCCGACCAGCGGGAACAGCTTGTACTTCTCGGTCCGGGCGATGGTCTGACCGGCGATGACCGAGCCGAGCATGATCCCCAGCACCAGCGGGATCATCTCCAGGCCGGCCTCGGTGGGGGTCGACCCGTGCACGATCTGCAGGTACTGCGGCAGCAGCAGGATCCCGCCGAACATGCCGGCGCCCAGCACGATGCTGCTGAGGCTGCTCACCGCGAAGGTGCGGTTGGCGAACATCCGCAGCGGCAGCAGGGCGTCGTCCCGGTAGGCCCGCTCGGCGAGCACGAAGAGCACGAGGCCGACGGCGGAGAGGGCGTAGCAGACCAGGGCCCCGGTGCTGCCCCAGCCCCAGGTCCGCCCCTGCTCGGCGACGATCAGCAGCGGGACGAGGAACGTGATCAGGGCCAGCGCGCCCGGCCAGTCGATGCGGTGCTCGCGCTTGGTGTGCGGCAGGTGCAGCACCTTGAAGACGACGGCGAAGGCCAGGATGCCCAGCGGCACGTTGACGTAGAAGATCCAGCGCCAGCCGGTGATCGCCAGGATCGAGGACTGGCCGGAGAGGAACCCGCCGATGACCGGGCCCAGCACGCTGGAGGTGCCGAAGACCGCCATGAAGTAGCCCTGGTACTTCGAGCGCTCCCGCGGCGGCACGATGTCGGCGATGATCGCCAGCGCCAGCGACATCAGGCCACCGGCCCCGATGCCCTGGACCGCCCGGTAGGCGGCCAGCTGGTACATCGTGTCGGCCAGGCCGCACAGCATCGAGCCGACCACGAAGACGGCGATGGCGAACAGGTAGAACGGCCGGCGGCCGTACATGTCGCTCAACTTGCCGTAGAGCGGGGTGGTGATCGTCGAGGTGATCAGGAACGCGGTGGTCGCCCACGCCTGGAGGTCGTAGCCCTCCAGGTCGTCGGCGATCGTGCGGATCGCGGTCGAGACCACGGTCTGGTCCAGCGCGGCGAGGAACATGCCGAGCAGGAGGCCGCCGAGGATGGTCATGATCTGGCGGTGGGTGAACGCCCCGGAGGCGTCGGGCGCGGCGGCGGCGGCGCGGGCACCGCGCCGGTCGGCCGCGGACGCGCGGTCGCTGGTCTGGGTCATCGGTCCTTCTCGGGGGAGGTCGTGCCGGTGGGGGCGCCGCTGGAGGTGAGGGCGCCGCCGGTGGCGGAGCCCAGGGTGGGGAGGTGGTCGGTGAGGTCCTGCACGAACCGGCGCAGCTGGGCGGTGAACCCGGCCAGGTCACCCGGCGCCCAGTCGGCGGTCACCGCGGTGAGCAGCGCGTCGCGCTCCTGGCGGAGCTGGTCGAGGGCGGCCTCGCCGGCCGCGGTGACGACCAGGCGGCTGACCCGGCCGTCCTGCTCGTCGGCGACCCGGCGCACCAGCCCGCGGTCGACCAGCAGGGTGACGTGCCGGCTCACCGTGGACGGGTCGGCGTGGACGAGCTCGGCGAGCGCGCCCTGGCGCAGCGGGCCGAGGCGGGTCAGCGGGAACAGCAGGACGTGGGCCGCGCGCTCGCGCGCGTCGCCGCCCGCCGCCCCGGTGGGGCCGGCGGCCTTGAGCGCGTGCATCAGGCGCATCAGGCGGGACAGCTCGTCGGAGAGGGTCGTGGGCGTCTCGGCGGCCGGGGCGGGGCCCGGTGCGGACGCGAGGTCGGTCACGGCGTCTCCGGTCGTCAGGAGGGTCATCGGGGGGTGCCGACGGCGCCGCGCTGCGCCGGGAACGGTTGCACCCTACAAGCCGTTGCGCCATGCATGCAACAAGTTGCGCCGAGCACGGACTGTGACGCGGACGACGTCCGGGGCCGGGATGGGACGCTGGAGGGAGCCCGCACCGGAGAGGAACCCCGAACGACCGTGAGCACCCCGCACGACGAACTGCGCTCGCGGCTGCCCGCGTTGACCCTCGCCGACGAGCACCGGCTCCGCCGGCGCCTGGACGGCACCCGGCGCACCAAGGACCCGGCCGCCCGCGCCGGCCAGCGCGACCGCATCGCCGCGGACGTGGCCGCCGCCGAGGCCCGCCTCGCGGCCCGTCGCGCCGCCGTCCCGGTGCTGAGCTACCCCGAGGAGCTGCCGGTCAGTCAGCGGCGGGACGACATCGCCGCGGCCCTCCGCGACTCCCAGGTCGTGGTCGTGGCCGGCGAGACCGGCTCGGGGAAGACCACCCAGCTGCCGAAGATCCTGCTCGGGCTCGGCCGCGGCGTGCGCGGTCGCATCGGGCACACCCAGCCGCGGCGGATCGCCGCCCGTACGGTCGCCGAGCGGATCGCCGAGGAGATCGGCACCCCGCTGGGCGACGTCGTCGGCTGGAAGGTGCGCTTCACCGACGAGGTGGGCGACCGGACCCTGGTCAAGCTGATGACCGACGGCGTGCTGCTGGCCGAGGTGCAGCGCGACCGGATGCTGCGCCAGTACGACACGATCATCATCGACGAGGCGCACGAGCGGAGCCTCAACATCGACTTCCTGCTGGGCTACCTCGCCCGGCTGCTGCCCCGCCGCCCGGACCTGAAGCTGGTCATCACCTCGGCGACCATCGACGTCGACCGGATCGCCAAGCACTTCAGCCAGGACGGCGCGCAGGTGCCGGTCGTCGAGGTCAGCGGGCGCACCTACCCGGTCGAGGTCCGCTACCGGCCCGTCATCGACCCCGACGACCCGGACGCCGATCCGGACCGCGACCAGGTGAGCGCGATCGTCGACGCCTGCGCCGAGCTGGTCGCCGAGGGCCCGGGCGACGTGCTGGTCTTCCTCGCCGGTGAGCGCGAGATCCGGGACACCGCCGAGGCGCTGGGCGGGGTGACGGAACGGTCCGGTGCGCCGATCGAGGTGCTCCCGCTCTACTCCAGGCTGAGCGCCGCCGACCAGCACAAGGTCTTCCAGGCGCACACCGGACGGCGGATCGTGCTGGCCACCAACGTCGCCGAGACGTCGCTGACGGTGCCGGGCATCACGTACGTCGTCGACCCGGGCACCGCGCGGATCTCCCGGTACAGCCATCGCACGAAGGTGCAGCGGCTGCCGATCGAGCCGGTCAGCCAGGCCTCTGCCCGGCAGCGCGCCGGCCGGTGCGGGCGCACCAGCGAGGGCATCGCGATCCGGCTCTACAGCGAAGCCGACTTCGACGGCCGCCCCGAGTACACCGACCCGGAGATCCTGCGCACCAACCTGGCCTCGGTGCTGCTGCAGATGGCCTCGCTCGACCTGGGTGACGTCGCGGACTTCCCGTTCATCGACCCGCCGGACCGCCGGGCGGTGGCCGACGGGCTGGCGCTGCTCGAGGAGCTCGCCGCCCTCGACGGCGAGGGGAAGCTCACCGAGACCGGCCGGTCGCTGGCCGCGCTGCCGCTGGACCCGCGGATCGCGCGCATGGTCGTGGAGGCCGACCGGCGCGGGGTGCTGGAGGAGGTGCTCGTCATCGCCGCCGGGCTCACCGTGCAGGACGTGCGGGAGCGCCCGGCCGAGCACCAGCAGGCCGCCGACGAGCTGCACAAGCGCTTCGCCGACGAGAACTCCGACTTCCTGGCGCTGCTCAACCTGTGGCGGTACCTCGGGGAGCAGCAGGACGAGCTCTCCGGCAACCAGTTCCGCCGCACCGTGAAGCGGGAGTTCCTGCACTACCTGCGCATCCGCGAGTGGCAGGACCTGCACGGCCAGCTGCGCAGCACCGCCCGCCGGCTGGGCATGACGACCGGCACGCTCGCCGACGCCCCCGACGAGCGCGGGGTGACGGCGTCCCTGCTGGCCGGGCTGCTCAGCCAGGTGGGGGTGCAGGCCGAGCCGGTGAAGGACCGCAGCGGCAAGCCCGGCCGGCCCGGACGCGAGTACCTGGGCACCCGCAACACCCGGTTCGTGCTCGCCCCGGGCACGCCGCTGGCCAAGAAGCCGCCGCGCTGGGTGGTCGCCGCCGAGCTGGTCGAGACCAGCCGGCTGTTCGCCCGTACCGTCGCCCGGATCGACCCCGAGGTCGTCGAGCGGCTCGCCGACCACCTGGTGAAGCGGCAGTACAGCGAGCCGCGGTGGGACGCCAAGCGCGGCTCGGTGGTCGCCACCGAGCGGGTCACCCTCTACGGCCTGCCGCTGGTGGTCGGCCGGCGGGTGCAGTACGGCTCGATCGACCCGGGCGTCTCCCGCGAGCTGTTCATCCGGCACGCCCTGGTGCAGGGCGAGTGGACGACCCACCACCGGTTCTGGGCGGAGAACCAGGCGGCGATCGAGCGGGTCGCCGAGCTGGAGGAGCGGGCCCGCCGCCGGGACATCCGGGTCGACGACGAGACGGTGTTCGAGCTCTACGACGAGCGGGTGCCGGCCGACGTCGTGTCCACCCGGCACTTCGACCGGTGGTGGAAGGAGGCCCGGCGGCACACCCCGGACCTGCTCACCTTCACCCCGGAGATGCTGACCAACGCCGCGGTGGCCGGGCAGGTGCAGGTCGAGGACTACCCCGACGAGGTGCGCCTGACCCAGGGGCTGACCCTGCCGCTGTCCTACGCCTTCGACCCGGGCGCGGCCGGGGACGGCGTCACCGTCGACGTCCCGCTGGGCGTGCTGGACACCCTGGCCGCGACCTCCGGGGAGTCGCTGGCGTTCACCGTGCCCGGGCAGCGGGCGGAGCTGGTCACCGAGCTGCTGCGCTCCCTGCCCAAGCAGCTGCGCCGCGGCCTGGTGCCCATCCCCGACCGGGTGCGTGAGGTCCTGCCGCACATCGACCCCACCGAGCCGCTGCTGCCGGCGCTGGAGCGCGAACTGCGCCGGGCCACCTCGGTCGTCATCCCGCCCGACGCCTGGCAGCCGGCCGAGGTGCCCGCCCACCTGCGGGCGACCTTCCGGGTGCTCGACGACCAGCAGCGCCCGCTGGCCCAGGGCAAGGACCTGACCGCGCTGCGTGCCGAGGTGGCACCGCAGGCCCGGGCCAGCCTGGCGCGGGCGGCGTCCACCTACGAGCGCACCGGCCAGACCAGCTGGACCTTCGGGGACCTGCCGGCGACCGTGGAGGTGCAGCGCGGCGGCCACGTGGTCACCGCGTACCCCGCGCTGGTCGACGAGGGCGCGACGGTCGGCGTCCGGGTGGTGGCCACCCAGGCCGAGGCGACCCGGCTGGGCTGGCGCGGCGCGCGGCGGCTGCTGGTGCTGGTCGCCGGGGCACCGGTCAAGCAGGTGGTCAAGGGGCTGGGCCCGCGCAGCCGGCTGGCGCTGCAGTTCAACCCGGACGGCGAGATCCCCGACCTGGTGGCCGACTGCGTGGACGCGGCGGCCGACGAGCTCATCGCCGCGGGCGGCGGTCCGCCGCGGACCGAGGCGGCGTTCACCGCGCTGGTCGCCTCGGCGCGCGAGCAGCTGCTGCCGCTGACCTCCGACGCCGTCCGCCGGGTGGAGGCGGTGCTGACCCAGGCCCGCGAGGTCGCCATCGCCATCGGTGCCGCGCCCGGACGCCGGGTGCCGGAGGCGGCGATCGCCGACCTGCGCGCCCAGATGGGCGGACTGCTGCACCGCGGTTTCGTCGCCGCGGCCGGTCGTCGGCGGCTGCCGGACCTGGTCCGCTACCTCACCGCGATGGCCCACCGGCTGGAGCGGCTGCCGGCCAACGCCGTCCGGGACGCCCTGCTGATGGAGTCCGTCGCGGCGGTCACCGCCGAGTACGAGCAGCTGCGCGGGCAGGTGCCAGCCACCGGGGCGCCGGACGACCCGGTCGCGCGCGTGCGGTGGATGGTCGAGGAGCTGCGGGTGGGGCTCTTCGCCCAGGTGGTGGGCACGTCCCGGCCGGTCTCCGAGCAGCGGGTCTACAAGGCGATCGACCAGCTGCTGCCCTGACCCGGGCCGTCAGGGCCGGTCGTCGCCGGCCTCCCGGAGCAGGGCGGAGATCCGCTGCCGGGTCACGCCGAACAGTGCGGCGATGCGGTTGATGCTCACGCCCTCCGCCCGGAGCGCCGCCGCCTGCTCGCGCCGCCAGGCGTGGCCGGCGGTCGAGAGCGTGCCCAGCACGGTGCTGATGCTCTCGACCACCAGCGGGCGCTGCTCCTCGCTCACGACGTCGAGCCACGGGCGGCCGGCCTCGCGCGCGTCGAGCAGGGTCTCCGCGCGATTCCGGGCGTGTTCGAGCGCGGAGACGCAGGCGTCCAGCTCGGCGACGAGGTGGGTCAGCGCGCGGGTGGCGGGCTCGTCGGCAGATCCGCTCATGTCCGTCCGATCAGCGGTCGGGGTCGGGGACCGTCGTTCGATTGCACACTATCCAACGACACGCCCATTGCACGCAATGGGGGTTGCAGATGCGCAGCGTCACTGTCATCGTTGGCCCCGATCCAGTCGGCCGCGACTGACTCGGTACGAACGGGGCCAGATGTCCACCTTCACCGCCAGCATCGACCTGCCGGTCGCCCCCGCCAGCGTCCCCCTGGTCCGCCGGCTGGTCCGCGAGGTGCTGCGCACGTGGGACGCCCCGCACGACCGTGAGGACGCCGAACTGCTGGCGACGGAACTGGTGGCGAACGTCGTCGACCACGCCGGGGACGGCTCGTTCACCCTCGAGCTGACGCTGGGCGGTGCCTGGCTGCGCATCGGCGTGGTCGACGGCTCCGCCGTCCGCCCGGTCGTGCGCGAGCTCGACCACGAGTCCGAGCGGGGCCGCGGCATGCGGTTGGTCGCGGCGATCTCCGACCGCTGGGGGGCCGAGGACCACCGGGGCGGCAAGCGGGTGTGGTTCGAGCTGGCCCCGGTGGCCGCCGGCGAGCCGCCACCGGCCGGCTGAGCGCCTGGTTTGCGCCCCCGGGGCAGCGGGGAGGGCCGCTGGGACAGCAGTCCCGCGGACGACGAGGAGTCCTGATGACCGAGCCCAGCAACGTGCAGCCGGCTGGTGAGGAGCTCACCGACCAGGAGATGGTGGAGGCCGTCGAGGGCTCCACGGACAGCGCGTCGGAGAACGCCGATCGCGCCGGCCGGGACTGGGACGGTGACCCCTCGCAGGCACCACAGCCGTGACCGCGCCGGCTGCGGGTGTCGTCAGACCCCGCAGCCGGCCGCGTCTGCCGGGCCGGTCTCCCGCCAGGCGGGAGCGCGTTGTGGCCACGCTCACACGCTGTGGCACCGTGTGCCGGTCCCGTCATCGTCGACGAAGGCAGGCGCATGAGCATCCTCGGCACCCGGGTCGTCCGCACGGAGGACCCGCTGTTCCTCACCCGCGGGGCGGTGTACACCGACGACCTCGCCGACGACCGGCTCACCGGAGCCCTGCACGCCACGCTGGTCCGCTCGCCGGTCGCGCACGGCCGCGTGCTGTCGGTCGACACCGCCGCGGCGCGGGAGGCGCCCGGGGTGGTCGCGGTGGTCACCGCGGCCGACCTGACCGACCTGGCGCCCATCCCGACCGGGTTCCCGTTCGTCCACGAGTCGTTCACCCGTCCCTGGCTGGCCTCCGACGTGGTGCGCTTCGTCGGCGACGTCATCGCCGTCGTCCTCACCGAGGAGCGCTACCAGGGCGAGGACGCCGCCGAGCTCGTCGCGGTCGACATCGACCCCCTGCCGGCCGTCGTCGGCACGGCAGCGGCGGCCAGCGACGACGTCGTCCTGTTCCCGGAGGTCGGCACCAACCTCGTCGCCTCCTTCGGCGAACCGGCGCCCGAGGACTTCTTCGCCGGCTGCGAGGTCGTCGTCCGGCACCGGATCGTGAACCAGCGGGTCGCGCCGGTGCCGCTGGAGACCCGCGCCGCATCCGCGGTCTGGGGCGAGGACGGGCGGGTCACCCTGTGGTGCTCCAACCAGGGTGCCCAGATGGCCAAGGCGCAGGTGGCCGGCTGGCTCGGCCTGGACCCCGACCTGGTGCACCTGATCACCCCCGCCGTCGGTGGCGGGTTCGGGGCCAAGATCGGCGCCGACCCCGAGTTCGCCCTCGTGGCCCAGCTGGCGAAGCTCGTGCAGCGCCCCGTCCGCTGGTCGGAGAGCCGCTCGGAGAACCTCGTCGGGATGCTGCACGGCCGCGGTCAGGACCACCAGATCGCCATCGGCGGGCGGCGCGACGGGACGATCGAGGCCTACAGCCTGGTCGCCGACCAGGACGCCGGCGCCTACCCGCGGTTCGCCGTGGTGCTGCCGACGCTGACCATGCTGATGACCCCGGGTGTCTACGCCTTCCCCCGGGTGCACGCCCAGGCCCGGGTGCTGGCCACGAACACGACGTCGATCGGCGCCTACCGGGGCGCCGGCCGGCCGGAGGCCACCGCGGCGGTGGAACGGGCCGTCGACCTCTTCGCCGCCGAGATCGGCATGGACCCGGCCGAGGTGAGGCGGATCAACGTCGTCCCGCCGTTCGACACCCCGCACACCACGGCGATGGGCGCGACCTACGACACCGGCGACTACGCCGCCGCGCTGGAGAAGGCCCTCGACGCCGCGGGCTACGCCGAGCTCCGCGCCGAGCAGGCCCGCCGGCGGTCGGCCGGCGAGGTCCGCCAGCTGGGCATCGGGCTATCGGTCTACGTGGAGATCACCGGCGCCGGCGGCGAGTCGGGCGCCCCGACCGAGGACGCGTCGATCGAGGTCCACCCCGACGGGACGGCGACGATCCTCACCGGCACCTCCCCGCACGGGCAGGGTCACGCCACAGCCTGGGCGATGATCGCCAGTGACCAGCTCGGCATCCCGATCGAGAAGATCACGGTGCTGCACGGCGACACCGACCTGGTGCCGAGGGGCGGCGGCACGATGGGCTCCCGCAGCCTCCAGCAGGGCGGTGCGGCGGTGCACCAGGCCGCCGGGGAGCTGGTCGAGCTGGCCCGCGCCCGCGCCGCCGAGCGGCTGGAGGTGGACCCCGCCGACCTCGTCGTCGACCTCGGCCTGGCCGGGATGGCGGTGAAGGGCTCCCCGGGCAGCGGGGTGGGCTTCGCCGAGCTCGCGGCCGACGAGCCGTTGCTGGTGCGCACCACCTTCTCCGCCGCGGCGCCCACGTTCCCCTTCGGCGCGCACGTCGTCGTCGTCGAGGTCGATGTGGAGTCGGGCAAGGCCGAGGTCGTCCGGGTGGTCGCCGTCGACGACGCCGGCACGATCCTCAACCCGCTGCTGGCCGACGGGCAGCGCCACGGCGGGCTCGCCCAGGGCGTCGCGCAGGCCCTGCTGGAGGAGGTCCTGTACGACGCCGACGGCAACCCGACCACCTCGACGCTGGCGGACTACCCGTTCATCTCCGCCACCGAGCTGCCCAGCTTCGAGCTGGTCGAGATGGCCACCCCGACGCCGGTGAACCCGCTCGGCGCCAAGGGCATCGGCGAGGCGGGCACGATCGGCTCCACCCCGGCGACGCAGAACGCCGTCATCGACGCCGTCGCCCACCTCGGCGTCCGGCACATCGACATGCCCACCACCCCGATGCGGGTGTGGCGGGCGATCCAGCAGGCACGGCAGGAGGGGGACCGGTGAAGGTCTCGATCACGGTCAACGGCCAGGAGCGCACCGACGACGTGGAGCCGCGGATGCTGCTGGCGCACTGGCTGCGGGACGCCTGCGGGCTGACCGCCACCAACATCGGCTGCGACTCGACGTCCTGCGGCGCGTGCACCGTCGTCGTCGACGGGCTCACGGTGAAGAGCTGCACCGTGCTCGCCGCGCAGACCGACGGGGCGCAGGTGACCACCCTGGAGGGGCTGGCCGGTCCGGACGGCGAGCTGCACCCGGTGCAGGCCGCCTTCCGCGCCGAGCACGGGCTGCAGTGCGGCTTCTGCACCCCCGGGATGGTGCTGGCCGCGATCGGGGTGCTCGCCGACAACCCCGACCCGAGCGACCGGGAGGTCCGCGAGGGCCTGGAGGGCAACCTCTGCCGGTGCACCGGCTACCACAACATCGTCCGTGCGGTGCAGGCCGCGGCGCAGGCCGGCCCGGCCGCCGGCCAGGTGCCCCAGGCGCAGGTGCAGCGGTGATCCCCGCGCCGTTCGAGCTGGTCCGCGCCCGGTCGGTCGAGGAGGCGCTGGACGCGCTGACCGAGCACGGCGACGACGCCAAGGTGCTGGCCGGTGGGCACTCGCTGCTGCCGCTGATGAAGCTGCGGCTGGCCGTGCCCGCGGTGCTGGTCGACATCAGCGGCATCCCCGACCTCTCCTACGTGCGGGTGGAGGGGGAGGAGGTGGCCATCGGCGCCGGCACCCGGCACCACGAGCTGCAGCGCTCCGCCGTCGCCGCTGCCGAGGTGCCGCTGCTGCCGCACGTCGCCGGCCGGGTCGGCGACCCGCAGGTGCGCCACCGGGGCACCCTCGGCGGCACGGTCGCGCACAGCGATCCCGCCTCCGACCTGCCCACCGCGCTGCTCGCGCTGGGCGGGGACGTCGTCCTGCAGGGCCCCGGCGGGCGGCGCGCCGTGCCGGTGACCGCGTTCTGGCTGGGCTTCTTCGAGACGGCGCTGGAGCCCGACGAGCTGGTGGTGGAGGTCCGGGTGCCGCGCACCGGGGCCGCGGGCTGGGGCTACGAGAAGTTCACCCGCCGGGAGAACGACTGGCCGATCGTCGCCGCCGCCGCGGTGCAGGGCCGGGTGGCGCTGGCCAACATGGCCGGCGCCGTCGTCCGGGCCACCGCGACCGAGGAGGCGCTGGCCGGCGGGGCGTCGATCGCCGACGCCGCCGCGCTGGCCGACCAGGGCCTGTCGCCGTCGTCGGACATGCACGCCGACGCCGACTACCGCCGGCACCTGGCCCGGCTGCTCACCCGCCGCGCCCTGGAGACCGCCGCCGCGTCGTCCTGACCCGGTTTCGGCGCCGAAACCCGGCCAGGTTTCGGCGCCGAAACCGGGTTGGGTTTCGGCGCCGAGAGCTGGATCGGGCGGAGGCCGGGGACGGCGGAGGGCGCTGCCTCAGCGGGCGGGGGTGAGCATCCCGGCGCCGACGGTGGCGTTGGTGGACTCGTCGATGAGGATGAACCGCCCGGTCGCCCGGTTGCGGTGGTAGTCGTCGACGAACAGCGGTTGCGTGGTGCGCAGCGTGACCCGGCCGATGTCGTTGAGCCCGAGGCTGCCCGCCTCGAGGTCGCGGTGCAGCGTGTTCACGTCCAGCCGGTACTGCACGTCCTTGACCATCGCGCGCACCGAGCGGGTGGTGTGCTTGACCGCCAGCCGCTGCCGGGCCTGCAACGGCTGGTCGGACATCCAGCAGACCATCGCGTCGAGGTCCTGGGTGACCTGCGGGGCGTTCTGCGGGCGGCAGATCAGGTCGCCGCGGGACACGTCGAGGTCGTCGGTGAGCCGGACGGTGACCGACATGGGCGGGAACGCCGCCTCCACCGGGCCGTCGGGGCCGTCGATGCCGGCGATCGTCGTGGTCAGGCCGCTGGGCAGCACCTGCACCTCGTCACCGGGGCGCAGCACACCGCCGGAGACCCGGCCGGCGTAGCCGCGGTAGTCGTGGAACGCAGCGCTGTCAGGACCCAGGACCTGCGGGCGGATGACGTACTGCACCGGGAACCGGGTGTCGACCAGGTTCCGGTCGCTGGCGACGTGCACGTGCTCGAGGTGGTGCAGCAGCGAGGTGCCCTCGTACCAGGGCATGTTCGCCGAGCGGGTGACGACGTTGTCGCCCTGCAGCGCCGAGATCGGGACGACGGTGACGTCGGGGACCTCGAGCTTGGTGGCGAAGGCGGTGAACTCCTCGCGGATGCCCTCGTAGACGGACTCGGACCAGTCGACGAGGTCCATCTTGTTGACCGCGACCACCAGGTGCGGCACCCGCAGCAGCGAGGCGAGGAAGGCGTGCCGGCGGCTCTGCTCGACCATGCCCTTGCGGGCGTCGACGAGCACGATCGCCAGGTCCGCCGTCGAGGCGCCGGTGACCATGTTCCGGGTGTACTGCACGTGCCCGGGGGTGTCGGCCAGGATGAAGGTGCGCCGCGGGGTGGTGAAGTACCGGTAGGCGACGTCGATGGTGATGCCCTGCTCGCGCTCGGCGCGCAGGCCGTCGGTGAGCAGCGCCAGGTCGACGTAGTCGCCACGGCTGGCCCGCTCGATCGCGGCGTACTGGTCCTCGAACACGGCCTTGCTGTCGAACAGCAGCCGCCCGATGAGGGTGCTCTTGCCGTCGTCGACCGAGCCGGCGGTGGCGATCCGCAGGATGTCCTTGCGGGCGGTGGCGATCTCGGCGGCCGCCTGGGAGAGAGCGCTCATCAGAAGTACCCCTCCTTCTTCCGGTCCTCCATCGCCGCGTCGCTGACCTTGTCGTCGCCGCGGGTGGCGCCCCGCTCGGTCAGCCGGGTCACCGCGATCTCGGCGATGACCTCCTCGACCGTGGTGGCCGTCGAGCGGACCGCGGCGGTCAGGTTGGCGTCACCGACGGTGCGGTAGCGCACGCTCTCGTGCAGTACCGTCTCGCCGTCCTTCGGCGTGATGAACTCGTTGACCGCGTACAGCATCCCGGCCCGGTCGACGACGTCCCGCTCCTGGGCCAGGTAGAGCTGCGGGATGGCGATCTCCTCCTGGGCGATGTAGCCCCAGATGTCCAGCTCGGTCCAGTTCGACAGCGGGAACACCCGGATCGACTCGCCCTGGTGGGTGCGGCCGTTGTAGAGGTCCCACAACTCCGGTCGCTGGTTCTTCGGGTCCCACTGACCGAACTCGTCGCGGAAGGAGAACATCCGCTCCTTCGCGCGGGCCTTGTCCTCGTCGCGGCGGGCACCGCCGAACAGCGCGGTGAAGCCGTGCTGCTCGACCGCGTCCAGCAGCACCGGGGTCTGGATCCGGTTGCGGGAACCGTTGGGCTCCTCGCGCACGGTGCCGGCGGCGATCGCGTCGGGCACCGAGGCGACCACCAGCTCCACGCCGAGCTCGGCGACCCGCTTGTCGCGGAACTCCAGCACCTCGGGGAAGTTCAGCCCGGTGTCGACGTGCATCACCGGGAAGGGGATGCGCGCCGGGGCGAACGCCTTGCGGGCGAGCTCCAGCATGACGATGGAGTCCTTGCCGCCGGAGAACAGGAGCACCGGGCGCTCGGACTCCGCGGCCACCTCGCGGATGACGTGGACGGACTCGGCCTCCAGCGTCTGCAGCTGGGTGAGCCGGTGGTCGGGCAGTGCGTCGAGCGGCGTCACGCTGTCGAGCTCCCGGGGACGGCGGCAGGGGCGGCGGTTCAGTGGGCCAACCACATCAACGTGGTGGGGATTCCCGGCACCAGTGTCCGTCATGGCCCTACTCGTCAGGCCCCCGGCTCCTCCGCCGGGTCGCCGGACCCCTCGGTGGCCACCTCGGGAGGGCCCGAGCGGGGCAGTCGGACGGCGAAGGTCGCGCCCTCGCCGGGGGCGGTGGTGAGCTCCACCCGGCCGCCGTGCGCGGCCACCAGCGAGGCGACGATCGACAACCCCAGGCCGGTGCCCCCGGCGGCCCGCGTGCGGGAGGCGTCGGCGCGGTAGAAGCGCTCGAACACCCGGTCGGCGTCGGCCGGGGCCAGGCCCGGTCCGTCGTCGGAGACCGCCAGCACGACGGAGTCCGGGTCCTCGGCGTCCTCGGCGACCCGCACGGTGACCCGGGCGTCGACCGGGGTGTGGGTGAGGGCGTTGGTGACCAGGTTGCCGACCACCTGGCGCAGCCGGGCCTCGTCCCCGCGCACCACCGGTGCGTCGGTCAGCGAGTCGTCCAGGTGCAGGCTGACCGCGCGCTCCGGCTGGACGGCGCGGGCGTCGTGGACGGCGTCGCCGGCGACCTGTGCCAGGTCGACCGGGCCCAGTGAGAGCGGGCGCTGCTGGTCCAGCCGGGCCAGTTGCAGGAGGTCCTCGACCAGGGAGCCCATCCGGGTGGCCTCGGACTCGATCCGCTGCATCAGCCGGCCGGTGTCCTCCGGGCCGCGGACGGCGCCCTGGCGGTGCAGCTCGGCGAACCCGCGGATGGAGGTGAGCGGGGTGCGCAGCTCGTGGCTGGCGTCGGCGACGAACCGGCGCATCCGCGCCTCCGAGGCCCGCGCCTGCTCCTCGGAGGACTGCTGGGCGCGGAAGGAGCTCTCGATCCGGCCGAGCATGCCGTTGAGCGCGGCCGACAGCCGGCCGATCTCGGTGCGGTCGTCACCCGCCGGCACGCGGCGGGACAGGTCGCCGCCGGCGATGGCGCGGGCGGTGTCCTCCACCTCCTCCAGCGGCCGCAGGCTGTTGCTCACCAGCAGGTAGCCGGCGACGCCGAGGACGACGAGCACCGTCAGCCCGACCAGGAGCTGGATCCGGACCAGCCACTCGAGCGCCGCCTGGTCGCCGGCGCGGTCCTGCCCGATCACCAGGGTGCGGTCCGGCGCGACCTGGACCAGGGCGACCTGCCAGGAGCTGCGGTGGTCGACGGCGGGGAGGGTGAACGCCTTGCTGCCGTAGCCGGCGGCCGTCTCGGCGGTGAGGTCGCCGAGGTCGGGCAGCTCGTCGTCGGACTGGGGGGCGGCGTACTGCCCGATCAGCCCGTCGGGGCCCAGGCAGGCCAGGTAGACGCCCCGGCCGGTGACGTCGATGCCCTCGCCGCTGCAGGCCTGCTGCACCAGCGTCGGGTCGTTGGTCACCTCCCGGACGAGGCTGCCCAGCTGCTGCTCCTGCTGCTCGAGCAGGTAGCTGCGCAGCAGTGACGTCGCGGCGAAGCCGGTCGCGGTCAGCGCCAGCGCGACCAGGGCGACCAGCAGCGCCACCAGGGTGACCCGCAGCGGGATGCGGGGGGCACCGGCCGTCCGCTGCCCGGCCGCCGGCGGAGCGACGTCGTCGGCGGCGTCCTGCCCGTCGTCCGGGCTGGACGTGAGCGTGCCGGCCGAGCTGCTGCTCCCCGGCACCCGTCCGGTCGGGGTGCCCGTCACGCGCTCAGCTGCCGCGCGGCAGGCGCAGCGAGTAGCCCACGCCGCGCAGGGTGTGCAGCAGCCGGGGCTCGGTGGTGTCGATCTTCCGCCGCAGGTAGGAGATGTAGGACTCCACGACGTTGGCCTCGCCGTTGAAGTCGTAGTTCCACACGTGGTCGAGGATCTGCGCCTTGGACAGCACCCGGCCGGCGTTCGTCATCAGGTAGCGCAGCAGCTTGAACTCCGTGGGGGAGAGGCTGACCAGCTTCCCGGCCTTGATGACCTCGTGCGACTCCTCGTCCAGCTCGATGTCGGCGAAGACCAGCTTCGGCGACTCCGCGACCTGCTGGACGCCCTGCGCACGGCGGAGGACCGCCCGGATCCGGGCGAGCACCTCGTCGAGGCTGAACGGCTTGGTGACGTAGTCGTCCGCGCCCAGGGTCAGGCCGGTGACCTTGTCCTCGCCGGCGTCGCGGGCGGTCAGGAACAGCACCGGGGTGTGCCGGCCGTTCTGCCGCATCCGGCGGACGACGCCGAAACCGTCGAGGCCGGGCATCATCACGTCGAGGACCAGCAGGTCGGGGCGGAACTCCTCGGCCATGGCCAGCGCCTGCTGGCCGTCGGCGGCGGTGGCCACCTCGAACCCGGCGAAGCGCAGGCTGGCCGAGAGCAGCTCGCGGATGTTCGGTTCGTCGTCGACCACGAGCAGCCGGGCCTCGGGTGCCGCGGTGGTCGAGCTGCTGGCGGTCACTGTTCCCCCCGATGGAGCCGGTCCGGCCGTCGTCATGCCGCGACGGTCGTCGCCGTGGCTGCGTCCGGCCTGGACGCTACCTGTGAGAACGCTGCGAGGCGGGGTCACGCGGTCGGGGACATCGCCCGGCCGCGGCGCCAGTAGCCGATGGCGTGGTGCTGTCCGCGGCGCAGGCCCCAGCGGGTGCGCAGGTCGGCCCGGACCGCCCGGACCACCGAGGACTCGGCGGCCACCCAGGCGAAGACGTCGTCCCCCTCGGGACGGGGCAGCGCCGCGACGGCATCGGTGAGCAGCGAGCTGAGGCCCGGCTCGGTGCCGCCCCGGTGCAGCCAGCGCAGCTCCACCCCGGCGGGGGCGGGCAGGCCCTGCTCCTCCGCCGGCCCGGCCACCTCGAGCAGAGCGACCCCGCGGGTGTCCGGGCCGGCGTCGGCCAGCACCCGGCTGATCGCCGGGATGGCCGTCTCGTCGCCGGCCAGCAGCAGCCACCCCGCGGGTGCCGAACCCAGCGGCGCCGCGCTGGCGACGCCGAGGAGGGCGCCGGGCGCGGCCGCGGCGGCCCAAGAGGCGGCCGGCCCGTCGCCGTGCAGCACGAAGTCGACGTCGACCTCGCCGGCGGACGGGTCCTGCCGGCGCGAGGTGTAGCTGCGCAGGCTCACGCCGTGGCTGCCCTGGGGCCAGACGATCCGGCCGTCCCGGGCCACGGCGGGCCAGCGCGGGTCGGGGTCGCCCACGCGGGGGACGAGCAGGGAGAGCGTGGGACCCGCGGCCGCGACCACGGGCGCCGGGGCGTGCAGGGTCACCCGGCGGACGGCGGGCGTGACGTCGCGGACGGCGGTGACGGTGAGGACGTCGACCGGGCGTGCGTCCGGGGCGGTGCTGGCGGGCGGCGGGTCGACGGGGGCGCTCACGGTCAGCCAGCCTAAGCGGGCCGACCCGACCGGCCCCGGGGGAAAGGGGCCAGCCGGGCCGGCGATCGCGGACGAGGTCTCACGGAACGTGACCAGTGCGCGGCACTGGCCAGGGAAGACGTCCCAGGACCTCCGTCTGTGAGCACGCTACGTGACGATCTTCGCCCCGGCACTCCCCGGCCGGGTGACCCCCCTCGATGGGGTGAGCGCTGGAGGGACCCCGAGGTGCGCCCGGCAGCCGGGTGTGCCGCTGATGTGTGCCGCGCCGCCGGCCCGGGCAGGCACCCCCGCACGACGGGTGCCGAGCCGGGGACCCACCGCACGGAGGAGGCCGGATGGCCGAGGAGTTCAGCAAGGGCGACCACGTCACGTGGAAGAGCCACGGCGGTGAGGCGGAGGGCACGGTCCAGCGGGAGATCACCTCCGACACGAAGGCCGCCGGCCGGACCGTGCGGGCCAGCGAGGACGACCCGCAGTACGAGGTGAAGAGCGAGAAGAGCGGCGGGACCGCCGTCCACAAGCCCGGCGCACTCGAGAAGGACTGACCGTCGCGGCCGGGGGCCGCGCGAGAGGAGGAGACGTGAGCGAGACCGCAGGCTTCGACGCCGCATCGAGCCGGAGCACCAAGCACAGCCCGCGCCTGGACGAGGAGCTCGAGCACGAGGTGCAGGGGATGATGAAGGCCGAGCGGGCGACCCGCTCGGAGGAGTGGCGGGAGGTCGAGCCCGTCGGCGAGGACCAGCCCGACATCGACGCCGACCCGGCCGGCACGCTGACCGGTGGCGTTCCGCAGGGGACGACCGCGGACGCCGTGGTCGCCCGCGCCGAGCTCGCGCGCTGGCTGGACCGCGCCGACTTCCCGGCCACTGGCGGGGACCTGGTGGAGGCCGCCCGCGACCACCGGGCGCCCGACGCGGTGGCCGATGAGCTGGCCAAGCTCCCGGCCGGCGAGTCCTACGACCGGATCGGCGACGTCGTCCGGGCGCTGGGGTACCCCACCGAGACCTGAGCCCGACAGCTCCCCGACCGGCGTCGTCCCCTGGGGGGCGACGCCGGTCGTGCGTGCGGGCGTCCGTTCACTGCGGCGGGGCCTCGCTGTCGGACTCCTCCTCGGCGATCTCCTCCGCGCCCCGGCGGCGGAACAGCTTGGACCCGGGGAAGCCCTTCACCACCTGGCGCATGTCCTGGACCGTGTCCAGCAGCTGGTGCACGTCGGGCGCGACGTCGCCGAGGGTGACCAGCACCGGCAGCACGTCCTCGTCCAGGTGGGTTACCAGCGCGGGCAGCCGGTCGACCAGGTGGACCAGCGCCTGCACCTCGGACTCGTCCAGCTCCTCCGCGAGCCGGGTGACGACCGGCGCGAGCTCGCCCAGGGCCGGGCGGTAGGCGTCCAGCAGCGGGGCGAAGGCCGCGAGCAGCGCCTCGCTGCGGCGCAGCAGGCCATCGGCGTCGGCGGTCGTGCCGCCCACCGCCGTCACCAGCTCACCGGCCAGGTCGGTGGTGGTGCCGACCTTGGTGACGAGGTCACCGGCCCGGTCGGTGGTGGTGCTGACCTTGGTGACGAGTTCACCGGCCCGGTCGGTGGTGGTGCTGACCTTGGTGACGAGTTCACCGGCCCGGTCGGTGGTGGTGCTGACCTTGGTGACGAGGTCGCCGGCCCGGTCGGTGGTGGTGTCGACCTTGGTGACGAGCTCCCCGGCCCGGTCGGTGGTGGTGCTGACCTTGGTGACGAGCTCCCCGGCCCGGTCGGTGGTGGTGCTGACCTTGGTGACGAGCTCCCCGGCCCGGTCGGTGGTGCGGCCCACCGCTGCCACCAGCTCGCCGGCGGCGAGCTGCGTGGTCCGGACGGCGTCGATCGCCTGCTCGGCGCGCTGCCGGGTGCCGTCCACGGCGGTGATGGCGGCGTCGGCGCGCGACCGGGTGGCGTCGATGTGCACCATCGCTGCCTCGGCCCGCTCGACGGCCAGCTCGGCCCGGTCGACCAGGCCGCCGACCCGGACGAGCAGCTGCTCGGCCTGCCCGACCGCACCGACCGCCCGCGGCAGCAGGGCGAGCGCCTGGGTGATGCCCTCGCGCAGCCCGTCGACGGCGCCCAGCAGGTCGGATGGCCCGGGGATCGGCAGCTTCACGGCGTCCTCACCGGGGCGACGCTACTGAGGCATCCCGGCCCGCGCCGGTCGAACGGTGGGGACGACGCCACCGCGGCCGGGCCGACTCGGCCGGTACGCACCGCGCGTTCGGCGTGGAAGGAGCGCCGGGCACCCGTATCGTGGAACGGTCCGTGCTCGACCGGTCACCGGCCGGCGCGGGATCGAGCGAGCGGGCGGCCCGGACGCGGTGCCGCAGGACCAGACGATGGAGTGCCCAGACCGGTGGCGGACGACCCCAGGCGACGTGGCCTCGACGGTGACCGGTCACCGTCGGGGCCCGCTGCGCCGGGCCCGGCCGGGCCGGCGGCTCCCCTCACGGTCGACGAGCTGCTGGCCCGGACCGGCGCGGGAGCCGGCGTGCGCCGCCGGCGCGCGGAACGGCGGGAGGCCGCGGAGGGCACCGGGGCGACCCCTGTGGTGCGCGACCCGGGGACCGGCGGCGCCCCGGGCTCGCCGCCGCCGGGGCGGCCGAACGGTGCGCCTCGCCCGGCCCCTCCGCACCCGCCGTCCTGCCCACCGGCTGGCAGCCGGCCCTGCCGGTCGAGCCGGTGACCACCGGCGACCCCCGGCCGGCCACGTGGTTCCAGCCGGCTGCGCCCGCACCCCACCCGGCGCCCCCGTCGCGGCCGACGCCGCACGTGCGCCCTCCCGGTGCACCGAGCACGGGAGCCCAGCCGGCCCCGCGGCCTGCGGCGGGCGGTCGGCCCGGTGCACCGCCGCGGCCGTCCCCCGCCCCGCAGACGCCGGGCCCCGTCGGGCCCGCCCCTCCTCCGACGCCCAGCGGGTCCCGCCAGCGCCGCAGCGGCCGCCCCGCACGGCGCCGCCCGAGCCGGTGCCGCCGCGGTCCACGGCGCCTCCGCAGCCCGCCGCGCCGCCGCAGCCCGCCGCGCCGCCGCAGCTCGCCGAGCCGCCCCGGCCGGCGCAACGGCCCGTCGAGCAGCCCGGACGGCTACTACAGCCCCGGCCCGCCGTGGCGCCGGTGTCCCAGCAGCCGGCGTCCCAGCCGCCCGCGTCCCATCCGCCGGTGTCCCGGTCGGCGTCGGCCTCCGCGCCCGTCGTGCCCGCCCGTCCGCCGCTGCCCGCCCAGCCGTCCGTCCCGGTCCCCGGCGTGCGCCGCAGCCTCCCGGTGCCGCCGATCCCCGGCCGGGATGCCCCCGCCGCCCCGCCCCCGCCCGAGCCGCCCGCTCAGGTGCACCGCCGCGCGGCGCCGGCCGGGCCGGCACGACGTCGGCTCGGCCGGGCCGGCGTCGTCGCGGCCGCCCTGCTCGCCACCGTGCTGACCTTCTACGTGGGGCTGTACTTCTACGCCGACGTGAGCATGACGCGGGTCGACGCGCTCGCCACCGACGGCCCCGAGGTGCTCGCCCCCCAGCTGCAGGAGACGTCCCGCACCTACCTGGTCGTCGGCACCGACCTGCCCGGGCGCACGGGCCCGGCCGCGGTGAGCACGCTCGTGGCACACGTCGGTGGCGACGGCAGCTCGGCGGTGCTGGTCTCCGTGCCGCCCACCGCGCTCACCGACACGCCCACCTGTCTGGGCGCCGACGGCGAGGTCCGGGAGGCGGTCACCGAGTCCTTCGCCGCCGCGCTGCTGGACGGGGGGCCGGCCTGCCTGGTCCGGGCCGTGCAGCAGGTGTCGGGCCTGCGGATCGACCACTACCTGCAGGTGGACGCGGCGCGGCTGCCGGAGCTGGTCGACGCACTGGACGAGGTGACCGTGTGTCTGCCCGGGCCGACGACCGGCTCGGCCCTCCCGTTGCCGGCCGGTGCGCACGGGCTGACCGGCGACGAGGCCGGCGGGTACCTGAGTCCGGGAGGGGACGGGCACGACGTCACCGGCAATGCGACGGCGCAGCGCCAGGAGCGGGTGCTCGCCGCCACCCTGGGTACGGCCGCGGCCGGCGGCACGCTGGCCGACCCGATGACCCTGACCCGCTTCCTCACCCGCGCTGCCGATGCGCTGACCGTCGACGGCGACACCACGCTCGGCGACGTGCGCACCTTCGGCACCACCTTCGCCGACCTGGGCGCCGAGGCGGTCGAGCGCGCCGACCTGCCGGTGAGCCGGATCGGGTACGTCCCCGCGGGCAGCGACCAGGCGGCCGTCGTGGTCGACGCCGCCGCCACCAGGCAGCTCTTCGACGCGGTCATCGACACCGGCCGGCTGCCGGTGCCCGCGGACGCCGCCGCCGAGGACGTCGCGGGGGAGGGCGCACCGGCCGAGGGCGGGGCGGCCGGCGCTGCGCCGGCGGACGAGCTGCCGGTGCCCACCGAGACCGACCCGGTGCCGGCGGGGACGACCGTCAGCGTCGAACCGGCCGGCGTCACCGTCGACGTGCTCGACGCCACCGGCGGTCAGCGGACGGCGGAGGCCGTCGGCGCCCTGACCGCGCAGGGCTTCCGGGTCGGTGCGCAGGGGGCAGAGCCCGCCGCGGTCGCACGGACCGTCGTCCGGTACGGCCCGGCGTCGCTGGAGCCGGCCCGCACCGTGGCCGCCGCCGTCCCCGGTGCCGTCCTGGTCGAGAGCGACCTGGTGGGGGGCGCGGTGCAGCTGGTGATCGGCCCCGACTTCACCGGCGTCGTGCCGGTTGCCCTGGGCACCCCGGTCCCGTCGTCGGCCGCCCCCGCGCCGGTGCCGGAGGGCTCCGCCGACTGCGGCTGACCCCGCCACACGGGCGCCGTCGCATCGGCCGGCCCGCCGTTGTGCAGTGGTCGTCGGTCCTGGGGGCGGAGACCGACGTCCAGCGCACACTGGCGTGGGCGGCAGGCCCCGGACACGACACCGCCCCCGGACACCACACCGCCCCCGGCGCGGCGCCCGGGCGGGCGCGGCGCCGGGGGCGGCGACGGAGGTGGCCCTGCGATCAGCCGAAGCGGCCGGAGATGTAGTCCTCGGTCGCCTTCTGGTCCGGGTTGCTGAAGATCTTCTCGGTGGGGTTGAACTCGATGAGGCGCCCCGGCTGGCCGACGCCGTTGAGGTTGAAGAAGCCGGTGGTCTCGCTGACCCGGGCGGCCTGCTGCATGTTGTGCGTGACGATGACGATGGTGAAGCGCTCCTTCAGCTCCATCATCAGGTCCTCGACGGCCAGGGTGGAGATCGGGTCGAGCGCCGAGCACGGCTCGTCCATCAGCAGCACCTCGGGCTCGATGGCGATCGCGCGGGCGATGCAGAGCCGCTGCTGCTGGCCACCGGAGAGGCCGGAGCCGGGCCGGTCGAGGCGGTCCTTCACCTCGGCCCAGAGGTTGGCGCCCTTCAGCGAGCGCTCGACGAGGTCGTCCATGTCGGACTTCTTCATCTTCTTGCTGTTCAGCCGCACGCCGGCGACCACGTTGTCGTAGATCGACATGGTCGGGAACGGGTTGGGCCGCTGGAAGACCATGCCGATCTGCCGCCGGACGTCGACCGGGTCGACGTCACCGCCGTAGAGGTCCTGCCCCTCGATGACGACCTTGCCCTCCACGCGGGCGCCGGGAATCACCTCGTGCATGCGGTTGAGCGACCGCAGGAAGGTCGACTTGCCGCAGCCGGAGGGGCCGATCAGCGCGGTGATGCTGCGCGGCTCGATGGAGAGGTTGACGCCCTCGACGGCCTTGAAGTTGCCGTAGTAGATGTCGAGGTCGGAGACGTCGATGCGCTTGGCCACGGGGAGATCCTCCGGATCGGGTCGGTCAGCGACCGGTCTTGGGGGCGAAGAAGCGGCTGATCAGACGAGCGACCACGTTGAGGCCCATGACCAGCATGATGAGCACCAGGGCCGCTGTCCAGGCCCGGTCGATCGCGTTCTCCGGCGGTACGCCCGGCTGGGTGAGCTGGTAGTACGCGTACACCGGCAGGGTCGCCATCCGCCCGTCGAACGGGTCGAAGTTGGTGGCGTTGGTGATGCCCACGGTGATCAGCAGCGGTGCGGTCTCACCGATGACCCGGGCGATGGCCAGGGTGACGCCGGTGCCGAGACCGGCGATCGCGGTCGGGATGACCACCTTGACGATGGTCCGCCACTTGGAGACGCCGAGCGCGTAGGAGGCCTCGCGCAGCTCGTTCGGCACCAGCTTGAGCACCTCCTCGGCCGAGCGGACGACCACCGGGATCATCAGCACCGACAGTGCGATGGCACCCATGATGCCCAGTCGGACGCCGGGGCCGAAGATCAGCACGAAGAGCGCGTAGGCGAACAGGCCGGCGACGATCGAGGGGATGCCGGTCATGACGTCGACCAGGAAGGTGATGGACCGCTTGAGCCGGCCGGTGCCGTACTCGACCAGGTAGATGGCGGTCATCAGGCCGATCGGCACGGAGATCAGCGTCGTCAGCAGCGTGATGATCAGGGTGCCCATGATGGCGTGGTAGGCGCCGCCGCCCGGGCCGATGATGCCGACCAGGGAGGCGCCGAAGAACTCGCCGTCGAACCGCTCCGCCCCGCGGCGGACCACCTCGTAGACCAGCGAGACCAGCGGCACCATCGCGATCCCGAAGGCGCTGACCACCAGGCAGGTCACCAGGCGGTCGGTGGCCTTGCGCCGGCCCTCGGTGGCCCGGGAGAGGAGGTAGGTGCCCACCGTCCCCAACACGACCGTGTAGATGACGAACAGCACCACGTTGAAGCCGGTCAGCAGCCCGATCCCCAGGGACACGACCGCAGCGGCGCCGAACACCGCCCACGGCACCCACGGCGCCTGCTTCGCGTGACGGCCCAGCTCGGCCTGTTCCTGCGCCGGGCCGGCCGGCGCGGTGCTGGGCTGCTGCGTCGACGTGCTCATCAGTTGGCTCCGGAGAAGTCGGCCCGGCGGTTGACGACCCACCGGGCGAGCATGTTGACCAGGAGGGTGATCACGAACAGCGCCAGGCCACTGGCGATCAGGGTGTTCACGGCGAGGCCGGTGGACTCCGGGAACTGCAGCGCGATGTTCGCCGCGATCGTCTGCGGGTTGGCGCTGGAGATCAGTGCCCAGGTGATCCCGGCGGCGGAGCCGGACAGGATGATCGCGACCGCCATCGTCTCACCGAGCGCGCGGCCGAGGCCGAGCATCGCCCCGCCGATGATGCCGGACTTGCCGTAGGGGATGACGGCCATCTTGATCATCTCCCACCGGGTGGCGCCCAGCGCGAGGGCGGCCTCGGTGTGCAGGGTCGGCACCTGGCTGAACACCTCGCGGGAGATGGCGCTGATGATCGGCAGGATCATCACGGCGAGCACCAGCCCGATGGTGAGCATGGTGCGGCCGGTGGAGGAGACGGGGCCGGCGAAGAACGGGATGAACCCGAGGTTCTCCTCGAGCCAGCGGTAGAAGGGCACCAGTCGCGGCGCCAGCCAGGCGATGCCCCAGAAGCCGTAGACGATGCTCGGGATCGCGGCCAGCAGGTCGACCACGTAGCCCAGCCCGGCGGCCAGTCGGCGCGGGGCGAAGAACGTGATGAACAGTGCGATGGCCACCGCCAGCGGGGTGGCGACCAGCAGGGCGATCACCGCAGAGAGCAGCGTGCCGAAGACCAGCGGGCCGATGTAGGAGGCCAGGCCTGCGTCGCCGGGGAGCTCGTCCGGGGAGGCTGTCAGCGCCGGGACCGACTCGCTGATGAGGAAGACGGCGACCCCGGCCAGGATGACCAGGATCAGGATGCCGGCGCCCTTGGCGGTGCCGGCGAAGACGCGGTCACCCGGCCGGCGCTTGGGCTGCTGCCGGGTGGGTGGTGCGCTGGTGGTCGAGGTCACCGATCGCTCCGGGGGGCTCGTGGTGCTTGGTGCGGGGACGGGGGCAGTGGATCACGCGCCACGGCGGCCCGGGGTGTCCGAGGGGACACTCCGGGCCGCCGCACCGCGCTGTGGAACGGGCTCGATCAGCTGCCGGCGGTGATCGCGTCGACCGCGGTCTGCGCCTGCTCGCGCAGGGCGTCGGAGATCGGCGCGCTGCCGGCGGCCTCGGCCGCCGCCTGCTGGCCGTCCTCGCTGATCACGTAGCCGATGAAGTCCTTGACCAGGTCGGCGGTCTCCTGCTCGTCGTACTCGATGCAGCCGACGTGGTAGCTGACCAGCACGATCGGGTAGTTGCCCGACTCGGTCGTGTCGCGGGCGAGCTCGATGGCGAAGTCGTACTCGCCGCGGCCCTCCAGCGTCTCGGAGTTCTCGACGACGGCGGCCGCGGCCTCGGCGGACGGCGCGACGAACTCCTCGCCGACACCGATGCTGGCCACGCCGAGGTCGCCGGCCTGGCTCAGGTCCGCGTAGCCGATGGCGCCGTTGCCGGCCCCGACGGCGCTGACCACGCCGGAGGTGCCCTGGGCGGCCTCGCCGCCGGAGACCGGCCAGTCACCGCTGGCCTCGTGCGGCCACGCGTCGCCGGCGGCGGCGACCAGGTACTCGGTGAAGTTCTCCGTGGTGCCCGACTCGTCGGACCGGTTCACCGGGGTGATGGCCAGGTCCGGGAGGGTGGCGTCCGGGTTCGCCTCGGCGATCGCCGGGTCGTTCCAGTTGGTGATCTGCTGGTTGAAGATGCCGGCGAGGACCTCCGGGGGGAGGTTCAGCTCGTCGACGCCCTCGAGGTTGAAGACGACCGCGATCGGCGAGATGTAGTTCGGCAGCTCGAAGATGCCGGAGGCGCCGCAGCGCTCCTCGGCCAGCGCGAGCTCCTCCTCGTCCAGGGCGGCGTCCGACCCGGCGAAGTCCGTGCCGCCGGCGAGGAACTGCTCGCGGCCACCGCCGGAGCCGACCGGGTCGTAGTTGACCGTCACGTCGGGCTGGACGCTGGAGTAACCGGCGGTCCAGCCCTGCATGGCGGCCTGCTGGCTGCTGGCGCCGGCGCCGACCAGGGTGCCGCTGAGCTGCTCGGCGGAGGAGTCGCCGCCACCGGAGGTGGACGCGGAGCTCTCCTCGTTGGAGGCGCCACAGGCGGCGAGGGCGAGGGTGGCGGCGAGCCCCGCGGACAGGGCCGCAGCGCGCGTCGTCGTGCTGAGCTTCAACTCAGTGCCTTTCGCTGGTGTGCCCGGACGTCGGAGCCGGGCAGCGGGAACCGAACGACGACGACGCTAAGCAGGCCAGGTGGACGGATCCGGGTGCGTCGGTGAACGCGCGATGAACGACCGACGGAGCTTGAGTGCCCGGTGTGCGGACGTTGTCCGTCCAATGGGTGAACGAGCTCGTTTCGCGGTGGCCGTTATCCCTTCGTTACGGTAATGCGTGGCGTGGCTCACTCTCCGGGGTGCCGGCGCCGTGCGGCCGTCAGGAAGGGGTGGAGTCCCGCCGCCAGGCGACGTCCACGGCGTGCCGGACGAACCCGCTGCGCTCGTACAGGTGCACCGCCGGGGTGTTGTCCTCCTCGACGTAGAGCAGCACCGTGTCCAGTCCCTGGCGGCGCAGGTGGGCGAGGCCGAGGTCGGTCAGGGCGCGGCCCAGCCGCATGCCCTGCGCGTCGGGGTCGATGCCCAGCACGTAGACCTCGCCCACCGGGTCCGGCCCCTCGTCCCCGGCCGGGTGCACCTTCGTCCAGTGCGAGCCGAGCAGCCGGCCGCCGTCATCGGGGTCGCCCTGCCAGGCCAGGAAGAAGCCGGCCGGGTCGAACCACGGCTCGGCCTCGCGCAGGGCGACGTCCTCGGTGGTCCAGCGGCCCTGCTCGGGGTGGGTGGCGAACGCGCGGGCGTTCACGCGCAGCCAGGCGGACTCGTCGGCGCCCGGGCGGAAGGTGCGCACCGTGACCCCCGGCGGGAGCGCCGGCCGCGGATCGGGGTCGACGTCGGTCAGCGGGCGGCGCATCTGCAGCAGCACCCGGGCGCGTCCGTAGCCACGGCGTGCGGCCAGCTCGGCCGACCCCGGCCGCTCGCCGTGCGCCCACACGCGCAGGGGGCGGCCCCCGGCGAGCGTCTCCAGGTGGGCCAGCAGCGCGCTGCCGACACCGCGCCGCCGTGCGGGCGGCGCGACCACCAGCTCGGCCTCGGCCTCCGGCGCGGCCGGGTCGGCCTCCAGCCGGGCGTAGCCGAGCAGGGTGCCGTCAGCCGCCCGGGCGACGACGTCCCGGCCGCCGGCGGGGCCGCCGTGCTGCAGCCGCAGCTCGCCCTCCTCCGACACCGGCCGGACGCCGTCGGTGCCCAGGGCGGCTGCCAGCAGCGCCCGGACCTCGGCGACGGCCTCCGGGGGGAGCCGGTCGGCGTCGGTGATCTGGAGCGGGGCGGGCACGCCGCTCAGGCGACCGGCGAGCCGGCGTCGGTGGCGGTGGGGGAGGTGCTCGCCGCGGCGGTGGCGTCGGCGACCTGCTGGTCGAGCTTGTAGCCGACGTTGCGCACGGTGCCGATCAGCGCCTCGTGCTCGGTGCCGAGCTTGGCCCGCAGCCGGCGCACGTGGACGTCGACGGTGCGGGTGCCGCCGAAGTAGTCGTAGCCCCAGATCTCCTGCAGCAGCTGGGCCCGGGAGAACACCCGGCCCGGGTGCTGGGCGAGGTACTTGAGGAGCTCGAACTCCTTGTAGGTCAGGTCGAGCGGCCGCCCGCGGAGCTTGGCCGAGTAGCTGTGCTCGTCGATGACCAGCTCGCCGGCCTTGGTCACCCCGCCGTCGCCGCCGTCGACCGGGGTGGCCGCGGCCAGCCGGCGGGCGGTGGCCCACTTGAGCCGGGCGTCGACCTCGGCGGGGCCGGCGGTGTCGAGCACCACGTCGTCGACGCCCCAGTCGGCCGAGAGCGCGACCAGGCCGCCCTCGGAGAGGACGGCGACCAGCGAGGCCGCTACGCCGGTGGAGGCCAGCAGCGAGCAGAGCGTGCGGGCGGAGACCAGGTCGTGCCGCGCGTCGACCAGGACGACGTCGCCGGCGTCGCCGTCGAGCAGGCTGGAGAGCTCGGGGGCCACGATGCGGACCTGGTGGGCGAGCAGGCCGAGGGCCGGGAGCACCTCGGTGGTCGCCTGCCGGGCCGAGGTCATGAGCACGAGTCGCATGGGGGTCTCCTCAGCGTGCTGCCATCTGGCGGGCCGTCGACGGCGATGTCGAGGTGAGCAGGCAGGATAGCGGACGTGCGCTCCCGGTCCACCCTGCCGAGCGGCGGCGCGCGGCTGCGGGTGCGCACCGCCGACGGCGTGCAGCTCTCCGGCTTCACCGCACCCGCCCGGCCGGAGGCCGGCGCGGCCGGGCCGACGTTCGTGCTGGCGCACGGGTTCGCCGGCTCGGTCGACGCGGAGCCGTTCCGCCGGCTGGTCGGGTGGCTGCGCGCGTTCGGCGACGTGCGCGCCGTCGACTTCCGCGGGCACGGCCGCTCGGCCGGGGCCAGCACGGTGGGCGGCGACCCCGAGGTGCTCGACCTCGACGCCGCGGTCCGCGCCGCCCGGGAGGCGGGCGCCGGGCGGGTCGTGACCGTGGGCTTCTCGATGGGTGGTGGAGTGGCGTTGCGCCAGGCGGCGCTGGGCGCGCACCGCCCGGACGCCGTGGTCAGCGTCAGCGCGGTCAGCCGTTGGTACGTCCGGGACACCCCGCCCATGCGGCGGGTGCACTGGCTGCTGGAGACCACCCCGGGCCGGCGGCTGGTCGCGCCGTTGCTCGGGCTGCGCCTCGGTGCGCCGTGGGCCGAGCTGCCGCTCGCGCCGGCGCGGGTGGCCGCGGCGATCGCGCCCGTGCCGTTGCTGCTGGTGCACGGCGACCGGGACGAGTACTTCCCGCTGGAGCACTTCCGCAGCCTTGCGCAGGCGGCGGGCCCCGCCGCCACGGTCTGGGTGGAGCCGGGCATGGGGCACGCGGAGAACGGCGTGACGGCCCCGCTCGCCGGGCGGATCGGCCGCTGGGCGGTCGCGGCCGGCGCCGACACGTCCGACCGGGGTGTCCCGACGGTGACGGCGCACTCTGCGACGATCGACCGGTGACCTCCGCCGCGCCCGACGCCCTGCCGTCGCCGCAGCTGTCGTCGGCGCGCCACCACCTGCCCGCCGCCGGCGCCGTGATCGCGGTGGCCGCGTTGCTGACCGGGCTCCCGGCGCTGTTCGACGACGCCGGCCGGGTGGCTGCCGTCGCGGTGCTGCAGCTGGCGCTCGTCGGCGGCTGGGTGGTGGCCACCGGCCTCCGCGGGGCGGTCGGTTCGGCCGTGCTCGGGGTGCTGGCCGCCGCCGGGGCCGACGTCGCACTGCTGCTGCCCGAGCGCCCGGAGCTCGACGGGCTGCTGGTCGTCCTCGGGCTGGGCTTCCTCGCCGCGGTCGTCCACCAGATGACCCGCCGCGCGCCGCGGGAGTACCTGGTGGCGTCGCTGGCCGGGGTGCTGCTGCTGCTCTCCTCGGTGTGCGCCCTGGCGGTGCAGCTGGGCGTCGCCCGGGTCGACGACGGCCCGCAAGCGGCCGCCACCGGGGTGCTCGTGGTGGGCGCGGCGCTCGTGGTCGGCCACCTGGTCGACCTCCTGCTGCCCCGCCCGCAACTGGCCGCCGGCGTGCCTCGCGGGCTGGTCGGGTTGGTGCTCGCGGTGTTCGCCGGGGTCGCCGTCGCCCTGCTGGCCGACGGCGGGGGGGCGTTGGTGGAGCAGCTCTGGGCGGCGCTCTACGGGGCGACGCTCGCCGGTGTGGCCGCGCTGACCGCGGTGGGCGCCTCCTACGTCGTGGTCGAGCGGGCGGAGCCCAGCTGGGCGCTCCCGGTCGTGCAGGCCGTGCTCCCCTTCGCCGCCGCGGCGCCGTTCGGGTACGCGCTGACCCTCTACGCGACGGGCTGAGCGGGGTGCGCAAGCTGCTCGTCGTCCTCCTCGTCCTGGCGGTCCTGCTCGTCGTGGCCGACCGGGTGGCGGTGCTCGTGGCCGAGGACCAGGTGGCCGGCCAGCTCGTCGAGCAGGGTGGGCTCGCCGGGGAGCCGGAGGTGGACATCGCCGGTTTCCCGTTCCTGACCCAGGTGATCGGCGGCCGGTACGACGAGGTGCGCGTGCAGGCCACCGCCGAGGAGCTCGGGCAGCCGGCCGGCACCACGGCCGACGTCACGCTGCACGGTGTCCACCTGCCGCTGTCCGACGTGGTCTCCGGCTCGGTGCAGGAGGTCCCGGTCGAGCGGGTCGACGGCGCGGCGACGCTCTCCTACGAGCTGCTCAGCCAGCAGCTGGGCGGGGACAGCGTGCTCCAGCGGTCGGGCGACGGCCTGCAGATCACCCGCACGGTCGACGTGCTCGGCACGGCGGTGCCGCTGAGCGCCACCGGCACGGTCACCCTCGACGGGCGGGACCTGGTGGTCGACGTGGACGACGCCACGGCCGCCGGCGTCGACCTCCCGGCGTTCGTCGTCGGCCGCGCCGCCGACCTGCTGGACTTCCGGTACACCGTGCCGGAGCTGCCCTTCGGGCTGGTGCTCACCGGCGTGGACCCGCGCGACGACGGGGTGCGGGTGCGGGCCGAGGCGACCGACACCGTCCTCGGCGGCTGACCGGCGCGACGGAATGCCCCCGGCGCGGGGCGGCGTTGCCCCGGAGGTGACCGACCCCGTGCCGACCCGCGCCGTCCTGGCCGAGCTCGGTGCGCGCTGGGAGGAGGTCGACCTCACCGTGGTCCAGTTCTCCACCGCCTTCTGCGGGCCCTGCCGCGCCACCCGCGCGCGGTTGCGTCAGCTCGAGGCCACCCGGCCGGGCCTGCGGCACCTGCACGTCGACGCGGAGAGCCACCTGGCGGCGGTCCGGGCGCTGGGGGTCCGGGTGACCCCGACGCTCATCGCGCTGGACCGGACCGGGGCGGTCGTGGCGCGGTTCTCCGGGGCGCCCCGGCCGCAGGAGCTGACCGCCCTGGTCGACGCGCACGCACCTGCTGTCCGCTGATCGGTTAGGCTCGGCGGCCGTGGGCATCCTGCTGACCTCGCGACGCACAGTCGACCTGTGCCGCGTCGGCAGCTGCCTCTGTCCGGCCTGCTGAGGAACCACCTCCCTCCGGCCACCCCGCCGTCCCCTCCCGCCCGAGCCCGTGTGCCGGCGGTCGAGTGGGTACCGGCCCCGCGAACGCACCGCAGATCGCGCACCATCCACCTACCGATGGAGGAACACGACCCATGAGCCGTAGCGACGTGCTCGTCACCGCCGACTGGGCCCAGGAGCACCTCGGCGACCCCGGCATCGTCTTCGTCGAGGTCGACGAGGACACCAGCGCTTACGACAAGGGCCACCTCGAGGGCGCTGTCAAGCTGGACTGGAAGACCGACCTGCAGGACACCGACTCCCGCGACTTCGTCGACCGCGAGGGCTTCAGTGCCCTGCTGTCGGCCAAGGGCATCAGCAACGACGACACCGTCGTGCTGTACGGCGGCAACAACAACTGGTTCGCCGCCTACGCCTACTGGTACTTCAAGGTCTACGGCCACCGCGACGTCAAGCTGATCGACGGCGGCCGCAAGAAGTGGGAGCTGGACAGCCGCCCGCTGTCCACCGACACCGTGCAGCGCCCGGCCACCCAGTACGCCGCCGCCGAGCCGGACACCTCGATCCGCGCGTTCCGCGACGAGGTCGTGGCCGCGATCGACACGCAGAACCTGGTCGACGTCCGCTCGCCCGACGAGTTCTCCGGCAAGCTCACCGCCCCGGCGCACCTGCCGCAGGAGGGCGCCCAGCGCCCCGGCCACGTCCCCAGTGCGATCAACGTGCCGTGGAGCAAGGCCGCCAACGAGGACGGCACCTTCAAGAGCGACGACGAGCTGCGGGCGCTCTACGCCGACGCCGGCCTGGACAGCGGCAAGGACACCATCGCCTACTGCCGCATCGGCGAGCGCTCGAGCCACACCTGGTTCGTGCTGCGGGAGCTGCTCGGCCAGGAGAACGTCAAGAACTACGACGGCTCCTGGACCGAGTACGGCTCGCTGGTCGGCGTCCCGATCGCGAAGGGCGCCTGACGTGTGCGGCGCCCCGAAGCAGGGCGGGGCCCTGGCCGGGATCGACCTGACCACCCAGACGGTGATCCAGGGCTCGGTCTGGCACGACGGCTCCCCGGTGGCCGGCGCCTACGTGCGCCTGCTCGACGCCACGGACGAGTTCACCGCCGAGGTGGTGACCAGCCCCGAGGGTGAGTTCCGGTTCTTCGCGGCGCCGGGCACGTGGACCCTGCGCACCCTGGCCCCCGTGGGGCGCGCGGAGCGGAAGGTCGACGCCGAGGTGGGCCTCAACGAGACCACCCTCGCCATCTCCTGACGCGCGATCACCCAGCGCCCGTCCCGGCCCCGGCCGGGGCGGGCGCTGTCGTGTGCGGCCCAGGACCCTGGTCAGGTCTCCGGCAGACCGATGAGCCCGGCGAGGTCCCGCATCGCCTCGTCGAAGAACGCATCGGCGTCGGTGACGGCGCCGGTGAAGTGGCCGAAGAGCTCGAAGCTGATCGCGCCGAACACGCTGCTCCAGGTCAGCAGCCCGCGGGCCCGCACCGCGTCGTCCAGCGCCGGGTGCTCCCCGCCCAGCACCGGCGTCACGGCCGGGCTCACCGGACCGGGCGACCGGCCGGCCGACGGGGGCAGCAGGCCGGCCTGGGCGGCGTCGCCGAGGATGCCGCCCAGGACGGCGGCGACCCGCATCGCCGGCCGGACCGTGTCCTCGGGCGCCCGGTACCCGGGCACGGGTGAGCCGTAGAGCAGGGCGTACTCGTGCGGGTGGCGCAGCGCCCACCGGCGGACCGCGCGGCAGACCCCCAGCCACCGGGTCATCGGCGACGCCGTCGGGTCGTCGGCCTGTTCGGCGGCCGCGCCCAGGGCGTCGTACCCCTCGACGATCAGCCGGGTGAGCAGCTCGTCGCGGCTCGGGAAGTAGCGGTAGACGGCCGAGGACGCCATGCCCAGCTCCCGGGCCACGGCGCGCAGCGACAGGCCGGCGGCACCGACGGTGGCCAGCTGGGCCCGCGCGAGATCGGTGATCTCGGCGGTCAGCTCGGCGCGGGCGCGGTCCCGGGCGGTCGGCATCCGCCCAGTGTGCGCGACGAGAGCACTGCACGCAAAGGAGAGCACTGCTCTTGACAAGCGGGCGGACGGCGAGGACGGTCACGACATGACCGAGAGCACCGCTCTCGGATGTCGATCGGAGGACGTCATGGGGCGACACGTGGTGCTGGGCAAGGGCCCGGTCGGGACGGCGACCGCGCAGCTGCTGGCCGAGCGCGGGCACGAGGTGGTCGTGCTCTCCCGCAGCGGCGGGGTGAGCACGGACGCCGTGGCGCACCGGGCCGTGGACGCCGCCGACGCCGGAGCGCTCACCACCGCGGTCGGCGCGGCCGACGTGCTGTACAACGCCATCAACCCGCCGAGGTACGACCGCTGGACCCGCGACTGGCCGCCGATCGCGGCCGCAGTGCTCAGCGCGGCCGAGCGCACCGGCCTGCTGGTGGTGATGGGCAGTCTCTACGGGTACGGCCGTCCCGACGGTCCGATCACCGCCGGCAGCCCGCTGGCGGCCACCGACGTCAAGGGGCGGCTCAAGGCGCGGATGTGGAGCGACGCGCTCGCCGCCCGGGCCGCCGGGCGGGTGCGGGTCACCGAGGCGCGGGCCTCGGACTTCGTCGGACCGACCGTCCCGGCTCCGCAGTCGCACGTCGTCCGGCAGCTGGCCACGCTGCGTGCCGGCCGGCGCGCCTGGGTGATCGGGGACCCCGACGCCCGGCACAGCTGGACCTACCTCCCCGACGTCGCGGCGACCCTGGTCGCCCTCGGTGCCGACCCGCAGGCGGAGGGGCGGGCCTGGTTGGTGCCCAGCGGCGCACCGCGCAGCCAGCGGGAGGTGCTCACCGACCTCGCCGCCGCGATGGGCAGCCGACCGGCGCGGGTGAGCGGCATCCCCTGGCCGGTGCTGCGCGCGCTCGGGGTCGTGGACTCCCAGATGCGCGAGCTCGTCGCCATCCGGCACCAGTGGGACGCCGACTTCGTGATGGACGGCAGCGAGACCACCGCCGTCCTCGGCCTGCGGGCCACGCCGTGGGAGGACGTGGTGCGGGCGACCGCTCAGGCCGGCACGACGGCCGGCAACCGCGCGTCCGCGCCCAGCACGGGCCGGCCGGCGGCGTAGGCCCCGGGCCGGTGCCTACCCGGCGCGGTCAGCGCATCCCGCTCGCCGTCGTCTCCCCGCCCGTGCCGACCCGTACGTCGGCGGGGAGCACGCGGCGGTCGAGCCCGGTGTGCCCCGCGCGGACGAGCGCGACCCGTTCCTGGGGCCGGCGGGGCGGCGCACTACCGTGACGGCATGGGTCTGTTCTCCGCCTGGTTCCTGGTCGCGTGCACCGCGCTGACCGCTGCCGGCTGCGCGGTGTCCGCGTGGCGGCTGACGCGCCGCGAGCGTCCGGAGCGCGCCCGATGACCGCCGCCACCCCGCCCGGCCTGCCCGAGCAGCCGGCCGCCGGGCCGACCGAGCTGCCGGTGCCCGACACCGTCGACGTCCGCGAGGGCCCGGAGGTCGCCCACGAGCTGCTGTCGCTGCTCCCGCTGCTGGGGGAGTGGCACGGCGAGGGCCAGGCGGCCGGAGCCGAGGGCGACCACCGCTTCGGCCAGTGGATGCGCTTCGCCCACGACGGCCGGGGCTTCCTCTTCTACGAGTCGCGCACCTGGCGGATCGGGGTCGACGGCGAGGTCGCCGGCGCCGACCAGCGGGAGTCCGGCTTCTGGCGCCCGCGCGGTGAGGAGGAGGTCGAGCTGCTGGTCGCCTCCCCGGCCGGCCTCGTCGAGATCTACGCCGGCACGGCCCGGACCACGACGAGCTGGGAGCTGGTCAGCGACGTGCTGGCCCGCACCCCGGACCACCCCGACACCAGCCGCGCCACCCGGCTCTACGGCATCGTCGACGGCGCGCTGATGTACGCCATCGACCGGGCCGCCGGTGACCAGCCGCTGCGGCCCACCATGTCCGCCCGCCTGGAGAGGATCCGCTGACCGTGACCAGCCCCGCCCCCCGCACACCGCGGCAGGTCGCCGACGCCTACGTCGAGGCGATCTCCGACCTCGACCCGCTCGTGGCGACCGGCCTGGGCACCCGGCCCGGCGACGACCGGCTGCCCGACACCAGTCCGGCCGGCGCCGAGGCGGAGGCGGAGCTGCTCCGCCGGACGCTGACCGAGCTCGACCGGGTGCTGGCCGAGGACCCGGCGCTGGCCGACGACCCGGTGGAGCGCCGGTGCGCCCGGCTGCTGCGCGAGCGGCTGACCGCCGCGCTGGACCTGCACGAGGCGGGCGAGCACCTCCGCTCGGTGTCCAACCTGTTCTCCCCGGTGCACGCCATCCGGCAGGTCTTCTCGCTCATGCCCACGCAGAGCACCGAGGACTGGGCCGTGCTGGGCCGTCGGCTGGCCCGGGTGCCGGAGGCCTACCGCGGGTACTGCGCCTCGCTGTCGGCGGGGGCGGCCCAGGGGCTGTTCGCCGCACCGCGGCAGGTGCACACCGTCGTCGGCCAGCTCGACGAGTGGCTGACCGGGCCCTACTTCGCCGGCCTGGTCGCCGCGGGGCCGGACGAGTTGCGCGGTGACCTGGACGCCGCGGCGCAGGCCGCGGACGCCGCGGTCGCCGAGGTCCGCGACTTCCTCCGCGACCAGTACGCGCCGCGGGCCGAGGGCACCCCGGACGCCGTGGGCCGGGAGCGCTACGTCCGCTTCGCCCGGTCCTGGAACGGCAGCGACCTCGGCGTCGACCGTGGACTCGAGGAGGCCTACGCCTGGGGCTGGGCCGAGCACCAGCGGATCCTCGCCGAGCAGCGCACCCTCGCCGAGCTCGTGCTGCCGGGCAGCACGCCGATGGAGGCGATGCGCTGGCTCAACGAGCACGGCGAGGCGGTCGAGGGCGTCGAGCCCGTCCGGCAGCGGCTGCAGTCGATGATGGACGAGGCGGTGGACGCCCTGGACGGCGTGCACTTCGACATCGCCGAGCCGGTGCGCCGGGTCGAGGCGATGATCGCTCCGCCCGGCAGTGCGGCCGCGCCGTACTACACCCGGCCCACGCAGGACTTCTCCCGCCCGGGCCGCACCTGGCTCCCGACCATGGGCAAGGACCGCTTCCCGCTGTGGGACCTGGTCTCCACCTGGTACCACGAGGGCGTTCCCGGCCACCACCTGCAGCTGGCCCAGTGGGCCTACGTCTCCGGCGAGCTGTCGACCTACCAGACGTCGCTGGGCATGGTCAGCGCCAACGCGGAGGGCTGGGCGCTCTACGCCGAGCGGCTGATGGACGAGCTCGGTTTCCTGGGCGACGCCGGCGCCCGGCTGGGCTATCTGGACGCGCAGCAGATGCGCGCCGTCCGCGTGGTGATCGACATCGGCATGCACCTGGAGCTGCCGATCCCGGACGACGCGGAGGGTGCGGTCGCCGACCACCGCGGCCGGCCGTGGACCCCGGAGCTGGCCCGCGCGTTCTTCGGGGAGAACTGCGGCCGCGACCCGGAGTTCCTGGACAGCGAGCTGGTCCGTTACCTGGGCATGCCGGGGCAGGCGATCAGCTACAAGCTGGGGGAGCGGGCCTGGCTCGCCGGCCGCGCGGCCGCCCAGCAGGCCCGCGGCGCCGACTTCGACCTCAAGGCCTGGCACATGGCCGCCCTCGCCCAGGGCAGCCTGGGCCTGGACGACCTCGAGGCCGAGCTCGCCCAGCTGTGAGGCCTCCTTCCAGGGGCCCGCGCTGAGCGTGCGAAGGGTGGGGAGGAAGGGGGTCCTTCTTCAGTCGGGGGCGTCGGCGGGAACGGGGTTGACCTCGTCGGCGTCCCAGGTCGTGCGGTCGGTCGCGGCTGCCGGCGCGGTCTCCAGCTCCGCCAGCTCCAGCAGCTCGGCGATGCAGGCCGCGCTGCCCCCGACGTAGGTGGTCACCAGGTCGATGTCGGTGGCCACGCACCAGGCCCGGTCGGCGGGCCACCACAGGTTGGCGCTCTGCTCGTAGGGCTCGGCGGCGAAGTTCTCCGCGGCCAGCGTGATCGGCCCGTTGACCAGCCAGTACTCCCGCTCGGGCAGGGTCAGGGTCGGGTGGTCGGTGAGCACGGCGCCGCCCAGCGCGACGCCGAACCAGCAGACGTCAGGCGTGCGCGTCCAGCGGGTGAGCACCTCGACGAGCCGCTCGGCGACCGGCACCGGCAGGTGCCCGCGCGCGGGTGCACCGTGCCACAGCGGCGCCTGGTCGTCGTTCTCGAAGTAGTCCATCGCCCCGGTGACCGAGCCCCACTGCATCAGCGGGTGGGCGGCGGTGCCGTTGGCGGCGGCGACGGAGGACCAGGGGACCTCGACGTCGTCGTCCCCGACGTAGCGGACGGCGGGGTGGAACACCCGGGCCAGCGCCGGGAACGTGCCGGGGACCAGCTTCCCGACGGTGTCCGGGCGGGCGCCGCGGGCTGCGTCGGCGAGCCACTGGCCCGCGGTGGTGTCCAGCGCGACCGCGCGCCCGGCGAACTGCACGGCGTCGAGTCTCCCAGGGAACGGACAACCCCCGGGCTGTTCCGCGGCGCTGGACCCGCCGGAGCGGGGAGCTGCACGCGGGCCGACTGGACAACGGTCGGCGGCCCGGGGGTCGGGTGACTGTCCGGTTCTCGCTCGCCGCCGTACGACGGACGGGCGGGATTGCCGTCGTTCAGTTCCTGCCGGTCTCCAGCAGCACCTGAACGGGCGGCCCATCTGGACGGCGGCTAGCGGACAGCCACCTCACGAGTCCTGAACGTATGCAACTTCTGGACCACCTCCTCTCTCGTGTACCTGAGACGGTACGACGGCTGCCGGGAGGTCGGCAACGACATTCGTTCAGCTGTCGGCGGACGGACCGGCGGTGCGCCCGGGCGGCGTCCTGCCCTCCCAGTCCGGGTCGTGGCGGGCCTTGTCGTCGACCGTGTGGACCTGCTGCCCGTCCTCGGTCTGGTAGACGTCGGGCACGCCGTCCGCGTTGACGTCCGCGCTCTCGATGACGGCGATCTGCCGGTACCGGCGGTCGCGCGACTTCAGCAGGATCGACGCCAGCAGCGCGGCGGTGAGGGTGCCGACCAGTACGCCGACCTTCACGTGCTCGTCGCGCAGCGAGCCCTCGCCGTACGCCAGTGCGCCGATGAGCAGGGACACGGTGAACCCGATCCCGGCCAGCATCGCCAGGCCGATGACGTCGGGCCAGCCCAGCGACTCGTCGAGCTCGGCGCGGGTGAAGCGGGACACCAGCCAGGTGGCGCCGGTGATGCCGATCGTCTTGCCGGCCACCAGGCCGACCACGATGCCGATGGCCACCGGGTCGGACAGCGACTCGACCAGCCCGGACAACCCGCCGATGGTGACGCCGGCGGCGAAGAAGGCGAACACCGGGACGGCGAAGCCGGCGGAGATGGGCCGGATGCGGTGCTCGAAGTGCTCGGCCAGGCCCGGCCCGGCGTCCGGTCCACCGGCTGCCTGGCTGCGCACCACGGGCACGGTGAAGGCCAGCAGCACGCCGGCGACGGTGGCGTGCACCCCGGACTCGTGCACCAGGACCCAGGTGATGACGGCGAGCGGGACGAGCAGCCACCAGGAGCGGATCCGCTTCTGCACCAGGAAGCCGAACACGGCCAGCGGGATCAGCGCCAGCAGGAGCGGTGTCATCGCCAGGCTGGAGGTGTAGAAGACCGCGATGACCGTGATGGCCAGCAGGTCGTCGACCACCGCGAGGGTGAGCAGGAAGGTGCGCAGCGCGGTCGGCAGGTGGGTGCTGATCACCGCGAGGACGGCGAGGGCGAAGGCGATGTCGGTGGCCGTCGGGATGGCCCAGCCGCGCAGCGCGCCGTCACCGGTGCCGAGGTTCACCAGGACGAACAGCAGGGCGGGGACGACCATGCCGCCGACCGCCGCGGCGACCGGGAGGGCCGCCCGCCGGGGGTCGCGCAGGTCGCCGGCGACGAACTCGCGCTTCAGCTCCAGCCCGACGACGAAGAAGAAGATCGCCAGCAGCCCGTCGGCCGCCCAGGTGCCCAGCGTGAGGTCCAGGTGCAGCGACTCGGGCCCCACCCGGGTGTCACGCAGCGACTCGTAGGCCTCCGACCACGGCGAGTTGGCCCAGACCAGGGCGATGACCGTGCCCACCAGCAACAGGGCCCCGCCGATGGTCTCCTTGCGGAGGATCGCGGCGATGCGCGTGGCCTCCGGGTACGACCCCCGGCTGAACAGGCGGGTGGGTGTGCTCACGAGGCGGCTCCGTTGTGCGGGGTCGGGAATGGACTTGCCGACCAGACTTCCCGGCGCACCTCCCGGCCACACTACCGGCGACGAGGGTCACCCGCTGGACGACGGTCAGCCGGCGAGCAGCTCCCGCACGCGCGGGGTGAGCCCCGCGTCCCCGCGCTGGGCGCCGTCGAGCCGGACGACGGCCGTCGCCCCCCGGATCCCGGACAGCAGCCACACCGCGTCGGCGGCGTGCAGGTCGGCGACCGTGCCGGGGGTGACCGCGGTCGGCCAGCCGTCGGCCTCGGCGGCGGCGAACAGCCGCGCCTGGGTGGTGCCGGCGAGGATGCCGGTCTCCGGCGGCGGGGTGTGCAGCCGCCCGCCGGCGGCCCAGACCACGGTCGACGTCGGGCCCTCCAGCAGCTGCCCCTCCAGGGAGGTGAAGACGACGTCGTCGGCGCCGCGCCGGTGGGCCTCGCGCAGCGCGGCCATGTTGACCGCGTAGGAGAGCGTCTTGGCCCCGCCGAGCAGCCACGGCGACGCCGCCCGCACGTCGGCGGCCAGGCCCAGCGTCAGCGTCACCACCGCCACGCCCTGCGCCCGCTGGCGGAGGGTCTCGGCCGGCACCGGGGCCAGCAGGGCCAGCAGCGTCGGCGGGGTGCCGTCGCCGAGCCCGCGGGTGAGGAAGACCCGGCAGGCGCCGTCGACCTCGCCCGGCCAGTCCGCGACGAGCGCGCCGACCACCGCGCGGACCGCGTCGTCGCCGGGGTGGGCGAGCTCCATCAGCGCGGCCGACCGGCGCAGCCGGGTCAGGTGCCCGGCCAGCTGTGGGGTCGAGCCGCCGGTGACCAGCACCGACTCGAAGCAGCCGTCACCGCGCCCCAGTCCCAGGTCCAGCGCCGTCACCACCGGCTCGGTGGGGTCGACCACCCGGGCCCCACCGTCGGTCCAGACCGCCACGCGCGCGCTCGTCACGGCTCCACCCTGCCGTACGGCGGTCCTAGGCTGGGCGGCGTGTCCGAGGAGCCCAGTCCGTCCGAGGGACCCAGTCCGTCCGAGGGACCCAGCACCGCACCGCTGGCCGAGCAGCTGCGGTCCCGGGGGCTGCGGCTGACCACCCAGCGCCAGCGGGTGCTCGCCGCCGTCACCGCGCTCTCGCACGGCACCCCCGAGGACATCAGCTCCCGGCTGCGCGCCGAGGCCGGTCCGGACGGCGCCGCGCCGGACACCTCCACGGTCTACCGGACCCTGGAGCTGCTGGAGCAGCTCGGCCTGGTCTGGCACACCCACCTGGGCAAGGGCGCTCCGATCTACCACGCGGGCCAGCAGCACCGGCACGTCCACGTGGTCTGCCAGACCTGCGGGGAGATCAGCTCGGTCGACCCCGCGGTGCTCGACGGCGCCGCGGAACGTCTGGGGGCCGAGTTGGGTTTCACCCTGGACGTGGGCCACGTGGCCCTGTCGGGCACCTGCCGGGCCTGTGCCGACACGATCCGGACGGAGCACCCATGACCACCCCCTCCCCGTTGCTGTCCCGGCCGGGCGCCGTCGCGCTCGCCCTCCCCGAGGGCGGCACCGGCACGGTCGCCGCCCACTACGGCGAGCCGCTGCCCGAGCAGCGCCGCCTGGCCGAGGGCGCCGGGCTGGTCGACCGCAGCGACCGCGACGTGCTCACCGTGACCGGCGCCGACCGGTTGTCCTGGCTGCACGACCTCAGCTCCCAGCACCTGCGGGAGCTGGCCGACGGCGCCGGCACCGAGGCGCTGTTCCTCGGCCCCAACGGGCACGTGGAGCACCACGCCGTCCTCGCCGAGCTGGCGGGCACGACCTGGGCCGACGTCGAGCCGGAGGCGGGCGCCGAGCTGGCCGGGTGGCTGCAGAAGATGCGGTTCATGCTCCGCGTGGACCCGGCGCTGGTCACCGACGCCTGGGCGCTGCTGAGCCTGGTGGGGCCGCGCGCCGAGGACGTGCTGACCGCGGCCGGCTGGCCGGTGCCGGGCGTGGTGGGCACCGTCGTCGCCCTGCCCGACGGCGGGTGGGCCCGCCGGTCGGCCGCGATCGGCGACGGGACCGCGGCGGTGGTCGACCTGCTCGTGCCGCGCGCCGAGCTGGCCGCCCGCGCCGATGCGTTGTTCGCCGCCGGCGCCGTCCCGGCGGGGTTCGAGGCGTTCGAGGCGCTTCGGGTGGAGGCCCGGCGCCCGCGGGCCGGCGTCGACACCGACCACCGCACCATCCCCAACGAGCTGCCCTGGCTGCGCACCGCGGTGCACCTGGACAAGGGGTGCTACCGCGGTCAGGAGACGGTCGCCCGGGTGCACAACCTGGGCCGCCCGCCGCGTCGGCTGGTGCTGCTGCACCTCGATGGCATGAGCGAGACGCTCCCCGCCCCCGGGACCGCGGTCACCTCCGGCAGTCGCGAGGTCGGCCGGGTCGGCACCGTGGTCCGCCACCACGAGCTCGGGGTCATCGCCCTGGCCCTGGTCAAGCAGTCCGTGGCCCCGGACGCGGCGCTGCACGTCGGTGAGGCCGTCGCCGGCATCGACCCCGACGACGCCCCGCAGGAGGTCGACGCCGACGTGGCGGCGGCCCGCAACCGGGTCAAGGCCGTGCGGTCTGCGACGATGCGGGGGTGAGTGCTGCCGGCGGGGTCGAGGGGACGCTGATCACCCTCGCCCCCACCGGAGCCGAGTCGGCGAAGGCCGACGTGCCGGCGCTGCCGGTCACGGTCGAGGAGGTCGTCGCCACCGCCCGGGACTGCCAGGCGCTGGGCGCCGGCGTCCTGCACCTGCACGTGCGCGGCACCGACACCCGCCCCACGCTCGACCTGCCCCGCGTGCGCGAGGTGGTCGCCGCGGTGTGCGAGGCCACCGACCTGGTGGTGCAGCTGTCCACCGGCGGGGCGGTCACCGACCCCGCGGACGCGCGGCTCGCCGTCCTGGACGCGGAGCCGGACGCCGCCTCGCTGTCACTGGGCACGGTGAACTTCGGCCGCGGCGTCTTCTACAACCCGTGGGACCTGATCGTCGAGCTGCACACGCAGATGCAGCAGCGCGGCGTCGTCCCCGAGTACGAGGTGTTCGACCTCGGGCAGCTGGCCACCCTGACCCGCCTGCTCGACCGGTACGGCCCGCCGCACGGTGGCCACGTGCACGTCGACCTGGTGATGGGCGTCCCCGGCGGCATGCCCGGGACGACGGCGGCGCTGGCCGCCTGCCTGCCCGCGCTGCCGCCCGGCGCGACCTTCGCCGCCACCGGCGTGGGGCGCACCTCGCTGCCGGTGATGCTGGCCGCGCTGTCGGCCGGCGGGCACCTGCGCGTGGGCATGGAGGACACCCTCACCTACGCACCGGGTGAGCCGGTGCGTGACAACGCCCAGCTGGTGGCGCGTGCGGCCGGGCTCGCCCGGATCGCCCAGCGTCCACCGCTGTCCACGGGGCAGGCCCGGCAGCTGCTGGGCATCGCACCCCCGTCCCCCCGAACCGGTCCGTCCCACACCCCCGCGGAGGTCTCCTCGTGACCAGCCCGACCGCTGCCGGCGGCGCCGCCGTCGACGCGCTGCTCGACCCGTCCTTCCTCGACGGCGTGGAGCACCTGCCGATGGCCGAGGTCCGCGCGCTGCGCCAGCAGGCCGAGCAGGCCGAGGTCAACCTCTCCTACACGCGCCGCCTGCTGCAGGGCCGGCTGGACATCGTCCGCCGCGAGCTGCAGCGCCGCGCGGAGCACGACGGCCGCTCGCTGGTCGACCTGCTGCCGGAGATCCTGGCCGAGAAGGGCCGTGGGCCCGCGCACGGCCTGGGCCGGCACCAGACGGTGCAGCCGACCGCCCCCGAGCAGCACGAGCACTGGGTGAACGGGCTGGCCCCCGGGGTCGACCTCTCCGACGTCCCGGCGCTGCCGGACGACCACCTCGAGCGCGCGGCGCGAGCCCTGGGTGAGGGCGAGCGCAGCCTGTCCGAGCGCCGGCGCGGGGTGCAGCAGGTCATGGACGCGCTCGCCGGGGAGCTGGGCCGGCGGTACCGGGACGGGCTGGCCGACGTCGCCCAGCTGCTCGCCGACGAGTCGCGGCACCGCGCGTGATGAAGGACCCCCGTGCTCCCCAGGCCTCGCAGGCTCGGCCCGGGCCCCTGCACGGGGGCCAGCAGAGCGCGTGGCCGGACTCCCCGGTGCTGGTCGAGGTGTGGCGCTCGGGCTTCCTCGAGTCGGTGCACCGGGGCTCGCTGGTCGTGCTGGACGCCGCTGGCGCCCCGCTGCTGGAGGTGGGCGACGTCCGCCGCCCGGTGCTGCCCCGCTCGGCGAACAAGCCGGTGCAGGCGACGGCGCTGCTGGCGGCCGGCTGGCGGCCCCGGAACGACCGGGAGCTGGCCCTGGGTGCCGCCTCGCACAACGGCGAGGACGAGCACCGGGAGCTCGCCGCCCAGGTGCTGGCGGTGGCCGGTCTCGGGCCGGACGACCTGGGCTGCCCGCCCGCGCTGCCCCAGCACGAGGGCACCCGGGCGCAGTGGCTGGTGGCCGGCCGGTCGCCGGACCGGCTGGCGATGAACTGCTCGGGCAAGCACGCGGCGATGCTGTCCGCCTGCGTGGCGGCCGGCTGGCCGACCCAGGGCTACCTGGAGCGGGAGCACCCGCTGCAGCAGGCGATCGAGGCGCGTCTCGGCGAGGCCTCCGGTGAGCCGGTCAGCGCCGTCGTCGTCGACGGCTGCGGCGCCCCGCAGCACGCCCTGTCACTGACCGGGCTGGCGCGCGGGGTGCTGTCGCTGGTGGAGGCCGACCCCGGCACGCCGGAGCGCCTGGTCGCCGACGCGATGCGCGCCCACCCCTGGCTGGTCGCCGGCACCGGCCGCGACGACACCGAGCTGATGCAGGGGGTGCCCGGACTCCTGGTGAAGGGCGGTGCCGACGGCGTGCACGTCGCCGCCCTGCCCGGCGCGGGTGCGGTGGCCCTCAAGCTCGACGACGGCGGTGACCGCGGGCGGCTGCCGGCGCTGACCGCCGGTCTGCTGCGGCTGGGGCTGCCGGCCCAGTCGCTGTCCCGCTGGCTGCTCACGCCGGTGAGCGGAGGCGACGGCGTCGTCGGCCAGGTGCGGGCGGCGGCATCGCTCGCCTGACGACCGACAGGTGCTAGCACTGCGCTTGCAAGAGCTAGCACACGAGGTTACCGTGGAGTCGTGCCACGCCCCACGGAGTTCGTCCGCGACCAGGTGAGCGCCGTCCGCGAGACGGTCACCTCGGCCGCGGCCGAGGCCGGCCACGTGCCGGCCAGCGTGGGCACCCACGTGGGCGACTTCATCCGCAGCCAGCGCAGCGCCGCCCAGGTGTCGCTGCGCGAACTGGCCCGCGCCGCGGGGGTGAGTAACCCCTACCTGTCCCAGGTCGAGCGCGGCCTGCGCAAGCCGTCGGCGGAGATCCTGGCCCAGATCGCCCGCGGCCTGAAGATCTCCGCCGAGACCCTCTACGAGCAGGCCGGCATCCTCGACCGCCGGTCGGGCACCGCCGGCACGGTCGCCGCCATCCGGGCCGACCCGGCGCTCTCCGAGCGGCACAAGGCGGTGCTGCTGGAGCTCTACGAGACCTACGCCCGCGAGCAGGCGCGCACCGAGCAGGCGCGCACCGAGCAGGCACACACCGCGGCAGCGCAGCCGGCCGCACCCCAGTCACCCACCCAGTCACCCCAGTCACCTCAGGAGGAGACGGCATGAGCCGCACCGACACCCTGATCAAGCACGGCGAGAACGTCGTCCGCACCGGCCTGCTGGCCGCCCTCGGCGCCGGCGACGTCGCCGTCGACCGGGCCCGCACCGTCGTGGGCCAGTTCCGCTCCCGCGCCGAGGCGCTGCCCGGTGAGGCCCAGGTCCAGGCCGACCTCGCCGGCAAGGAGGCGCGCACCCGCGCCGAGGACGCCCGCACCCGCGCCGCCCACGCCGCCGCCGAGGCCCGCGCCCGCGCCGGTCAGGCCCGCGAGCAGGCCGCCGCGGCGGCCCAGCAGGCCCGCGTCGCCGCCGCCCAGGCACGCACCGCGGCGGTCGACGCCGCCGCCACCGTGCGGCCGGAGACGGTCTTCGGCACGGTCACCGGCCTGGTCGGCACCGCCCGCACCCAGGCGCTGACCACGATCGGCGAGCTCGCCGACCGGGGCGCGACGCTGGTCGGCCCGACGTTCCAGCGGTTCGCCGGGCGCGCCGAGCAGGCCGTCGACACGGTCGAGGATGCCGTCGCCGACGCCGCCGACACCGTGCAGGAGACCGTCGACGCCGCGTCGAACGAGGTCACCTCGGTGGCGCAGAAGACGGCGGCCCGCGCCGACGACGCGCTCGACACCGTCACCGACGAGACCGCCGAGGCCGCCGCGGCCACGAAGCGGCGCGTCCGGGACGGCGCCCCGAAGCCGGCGAAGAAGGCCACCGCCCGCAAGTCCCCGGCCAAGAAGGCGGCAGCACCGGACACCGCCGCGCAGAGCAGCACCCCGGTGCCCGACCCGCTCGCCGTCCCGGCCAAGAGCAGCGACACCGAGTAAGGCACCTCCGCCCGGCACGCCGCCCCGGTACCCGCGATCGTCGCGGGTGCCGGGGCGGCGTGCGTCTCACCCGGGCGGGTCAGGTCGCCGACGTGCCGCGGGCAGACCCGCCGGAGCGGGCCCGGGGACGCCTATCCTCGGGGGCATGGGCTTCGACGGGTTCGTCTACGAGCTGGTCCGCCTGGGCACGCTGGCGCTCGCGCTGTGGGCGTTCGTCGACGCGGTGATCCGCCCGGCGCCCGCCTTCGTGGCCGCGGGGAAGCTGACCAAGCCCGGCTGGATGGCGATCACCGGCCTGGCCGCGCTGCTGCTGTGGTGGCAGGGGCCGCTCAACCTGTTCGGGTTGCCGGCGGTCATCGCGGCCGTGGTCTACCTGGTCGACGTGCGCCCCGCGGTGCGCGGGCTGCGGCGGGGCGGGAACGACACCAGCTGGTGACCCGGTGGGTCAGTACCCGCGGCGGTCCGACGGCATGAGCACCCACAGGGCGATGTAGGCGATGAACTGCGGGCCCGGCAGCACGCAGGAGACGACGAACGCCAGGCGCAGGCCGTTCCGGGACAGGCCGAACCGCCGGGCCAGGCCGGCGCACACCCCCGCGATCACCTTGTGCCGGGAGTCGCGGGTCAGGCGGCGGGACGCAGGAGCTGTCATGGCCCGACCCTAGGGGCACCGGGTCGACCTGTGCAGCTCCGGTGAGACCCGCCGTCCTCAGCCGAAGACGCCGGCCGGGGGTTGCGGCGAGGGCTGCGCGTCGACGTCGGTGACCGGCGCCTGCTGCCCGACGAACGTCCCCAGCTCGGCGCCCTGCACCAGCCGGGCGGGCATCGGGTCGGTCAGGCAGCGGCGGGTCAGCTCGGCGACCGGCAGCTCGGCGTCCGAGGCGACCGCGACCAGGTTGCCGAACCGGCGGCCCTTGAACGTGCTCGGCTCCGCGACCAGGGCCAGGTGCTCGAAGACCGCGGCGAGCGTCGCGGCCTCGGTGCGGGCGAACCGCAGCGGCGGGCCGTCGGAGACGTTCCACGCCGTCGTCCCGCCCGGGCGCAGCACCCGGGCGACGTCGGTGGCGAACTCCACGGTGGTCAGGTGCGCCGGGGTCCGGGCGCCGGCGAAGACGTCGACCAGCACCAGGTCGGCGCTGGCGTCCGGCAGCGCGGCGAGCCCGGCCCGGGCGTCGATGGCCCGCACCCGGACCCGGGCACCCCGGGGCAGCGGCAGCCGCGACCGCACCAGGTCGGTGAGCCGCCCGTCGAGCTCCATCACCCGCTGCGCGGAGCCGGGCCGGGTGGCGGCCACGTAGCGGGCCAGGGTCAGCGCCCCGCCGCCCAGGTGGACGACGTCCAGCGGCGCACCCGCCGGGGCGACCAGGTCGACGACGTGCCCCATCCGGCGGACGTACTCGAACTCCAGGTGGGTCGGGTCGCCGAGGTCGACGTGCGACTGCGGGACGCCGTCCAGGTGCAGCTCCCACGCGCCGTCCCGGTCGGCATCGGCCAGCAGCTCCGCCGTCCCGCCACCGACCTCGACCGGCCCGGGCAGCGGCGTCAGGTGCTCGCTCCTCCTCCGGCCCACCCGGCCATCCTGCCGGACGCCGGCTCAGACCCCGCCGCTCGCCGCCCACTCGGCCAGCCGGCGCTCGGCCTCGGCCGGGCTCACGTCCTCCACGCGGGTCATCACCGCCCAGCGGTGCCCGAACGGGTCGATGATCGAGGCGAACCGGTCGCCGGTGACGAAGGTGGCGGGCGCTTCGCGCAGCGTGGCGCCCCGCTCGATGGCGGCCGCGGTGACCGCGTCGACGTCCGCGACGTAGACGCAGGTCGAGGCGCTGACCGGGCCGGCGGTCGGGGCGACGAGCTCGTAGGCCCCGTTCGGGTCCCCGAGCTGCAACCGCCCCAGCCCGAGGTCGAGCTCGGCGTGCGGCACCGAGCCGTCGGCAGCGTCCATCCGGCTGACCACCCGGGCGCCGAACACGGCGCAGTAGAAGTCGATGGCCCGAGCCGCCGGAGAGCAGACCAGGAACGGGGTGAGGGTCGTGTAGCCGTCGGGACGGCCGTTCTCGATCGTCATGTCGGTCACCCTGCCTAGGCTCCTGCCGTGCCGTCTTGGACGAACACGACACCGCGGGACGACCCGCTCTCCCGCGGGGTGCTGCGGCCGGCGGCGACCCAGCAGGTGGCCGGCCTGCGCCGGGACGTCGCCGTGCACCCGGTGCTCGCGCCCTTCGTCGAGCGCTGGTGGTCGGTGCGCTGGGACCGCACCGGTCAGCCGCCGTTCCGCTCGGAGGTGCTCAGCCACCCCAGCGTGAACCTCTCGGTGGAGGAGGGCACGCACCCCCGCTTCGGGTTCGAGCTGCCCGCGGTGCTGGTGCACGGGGTGGTGACCCGCCGGTTCACCGTCGACCTGGTGGGCGCCGGCCGGGTGACGGCGGCCAAGTTCCGCCCCGGCGGCTGGGCCGCGTTCACCGGGCGGCCGCCAGCGGTCGGCACGGTCACCCCGCTCGGCCACGAACTCCCGGTCGACGCCGTCCGGTTGGTGACCGACCTCCTCGCCCAGGCCGACGACGCCGACCGCGTCGCGGTGCTGGAGGCCGCCCTGCTGCCGGTGGTGCCCGAGCCGCCGGCGGAGTTCGTCGAGCTGAGCGCGCTGCTGGCGGAGATGGTCGCCGACCGGTCCGTGGTCCGGGTCGACCAGGTCGCCGGCCGGGCCGGGGTGGGCGTGCGGTCGCTGCAGCGCCGGTTCGCCCGGTGGGTCGGCGTGCAGCCCAAGGCGGTGCTCGCGCGCTACCGGCTGCAGGACGCCGCCGCGGCGATCGACGCGGGTGCCGACGACCTCGCCGGGCTGGCGGCCTCGCTCGGCTGGTTCGACCAGTCGCACTTCAGCCGGGACTTCCGGGCGGTCGTCGGTGTGCCGCCGTCGGCCTATCTCGCCCGCGCGCGGGCCGACCCGGGGACCGGGCGGGTCAGACCGGCGCGACCGCGGACCAGCGGACGCTGACCTCGCCGTGCTTCCACCGCCGGGTCGGGCCGACCAGCGGCCAGCCCTCGTCGGCCAGCGTCTCCACCGCCGCGGCCCACCGCTGGCGCGGGCCGAAGGTGGACAGCCCGGCGGCGGACGCCCAGGCGGCGTCGAAGGCGGTCAGGAACCGGTGCACCGGCTGGCCGGGCACGTTGTGGTGGATCAACGCCTTGGGCAGCCGCTCGGCCAGGTCCGACGGGCGGTCGAGGTCGGACACCCGGGCGGCCAGGGTGAGGGTCAGCGGCCCGTCCTCGTCCAGCGCGACCCAGGTCGCCCGCCGTCCCCACTCGTCGCAGGTGCCCTCGACCAGCAGCCCGCCGGGGGCCAGCGCGCCGCGCATGGTGTCCCAGGCGCGGGCCGCGGACTCCTCGTCGTACTGGCGGAGCACGTTGAACGCCCGCACGAGCACCGGCTGCAGCCCGGCCAGCTCGAACCCGCCCACCCGGAAGTCGACCCGCGGCGGGTCACGGTGCTCGGCGACCGCGGCCACCCGCTCCGGGTCGATCTCCAGGCCGACCACCTCCAGCCCGGCCACCTCGGGGGTCAGCCGCTCGGCCAGCTCCAGCGTGGTCACCGCGGAGGCGCCGTAGCCCAGGTCGACGACGAGCGGCCGGGCGGCGTCGCGCAGCCGGGCCACCTGGGTGGTCACGATCCAGCGGTCGACCCGGCGCAGCCGGTTGGCGTTGGTGGTGCCGCGGGTGGGCAGGCCCATCGCCCGGGCGCGGCCGGCGGCGAGCCGGGGCGTCTTCCGGGTGGGGGGCAGCGACGCACGCCGGGTGTGGTCGCTCACGGTGGACGAGGTTAGTCGCGCCGCGGATTACGGTGGTCGGGTGCAGGTACACCGCGACGCCCGCTTCGCGGAGCTGACCACCCTCGGGGTCGGCGGCCCGATCGACCGGCTGGTCGAGGTCACCACGCGGGAGGAGCTGGTCTCGGCCGTCCGCGATGCCGACGACGCCGGCCGCCCGCTGCTGGTGCTCGGTGGGGGTTCCAACCTGATCGGCCCGGACGCCGGCTGGTCCGGAGACGTGGTGCTGGTCCGCACCCGCGGGGTGACCCGCCGGGACGCCGGTGGACTGGTCGAGCTGGAGGTCGAGGCCGGCGAGCCGTGGGACGACCTGGTCGCGGCCACCGTGGGCCAGCAGCTGGCGGGCCTGGAGGCGCTGTCGGGCATCCCCGGGTCGACCGGGGCGACCCCGGTGCAGAACGTCGGCGCCTACGGCCAGGAGGTCGCCGCGCTGATCACCTCGGTGCGCACCTGGGACCGCGCCGCGGGCACCGAACGGGTGTTCACCCCGGAGGAGTGCGGGTTCGCCTACCGGGAGAGCCGGTTCAAGTCCCAGCCCGGCGCCCACGTCGTGCTCGCGGTGACCTTCGCGCTGCGGCCCTCGGCGCAGTCGGGTGCGGTGAGCTACGCCGAGCTGGCCCGGACCCTCGGCGTCGGGCTGGGGGAGACCGCCCCGTTGGCCGCCGTGCGGGACGCGGTCCTCGGCCTGCGCCGCGGCAAGGGCATGGTGTGGGACCCGGCCGACCCGGACACCCGCAGCGCCGGGTCGTTCTTCACCAACCCGATCGTGCCGGTGGCCGCGGCGGTGCCCGGCTGCCCGAGCTGGCCGGCCGGGATCGGCGCCGACGGGGCCGAGCAGCTCAAGCTCTCGGCCGCCTGGCTGGTGCAGTCGGCCGGGTTCAGCAAGGGCACCCGCGACGGGCGGGTCGGCACGTCACCGCGGCACAGCCTGGCGCTGACCACCGAGCCCGGCGCGACGTCGGCGGAGCTGATGGCCTTCGCCGGCCGGGTCGTCGACGCGGTCCGCGGGCAGTTCGGCGTGACCCTGGTGCCCGAGCCGGTGCGCCCGTGAGCGTGCGGCCGGACGACGCCCGGCGGCTGGGTGGGCTGTACGAGACGTTGCGGGCGCCCGCGGTGCCGGCCGGCGGTGGCGCGGGTGCGATGGCCGCCTGGATGGCCCGGGTGGAGGCCGACGGCGCGCTGGCCGGGCTGATCTCGCGGCTGCTCAACGGCGGCGACCTGCTCAGCACCGACGTCGAGGCTGCCCGGGCGCTGACGGCGTCCGCCGGTACCTCGGCCGCGCCCGCACAGGTCGCGGCCGCCTACGAGCTGCTCCTCGCCCACGCCGCCTGACCGGCGGTCAGGCCAGCAGGAGGGCGAGCCCCACCCCCAGCGCGGTCAGCACGGCCAGGGTGACGGCCAGCCACAGCAGCATGCGCAGCGCCCGCCGCCGGCCGCGCGGGTTGGTGACCCAGCCACCCGTCAGCTCGCCGAGCTTCCCGATCGTGCCGGCCGGGGAGTACTGGTTCGTCTCACGCCCGTCCCCGTGCATCCCGCGATGGTGCCCCCACACGGCGCCGTCCGTCGACCCCCGTCCGACGCCGCTGGCCACGGCGACCGGTGCGTGCGAGCCTGGAGGTGAGCCCCGCAGCGGAGCTCCCGGACGAGCGGCGCCGTACCCGGACAGCGACAAGACGGCGTTCTCGGGAGTGGTCATGGCCTGGCTCGTCCTCGTCGTCTCCGGCGCGCTGGAGGCCGTCTGGGCCACCGCGCTCGACCGGTCGCAGGGCTTCACCCGCCTGTGGCCGAGCGTCGTCTTCGGCGTGGCCCTCGCCGGCAGCATGGGCGGGCTCGCCCTCGCGATGCGCACCCTGCCGCTGGGCACCGCCTACGCCGTCTGGGTGGGCATCGGGGCGACGCTGACCGCCGGCTGGGCGATGGCCACCGGCGCGGAGCCGGTCTCGGTGGTCCGGGTGCTGCTGCTGGCCGGCATCGTCGGCTGCGTCATCGGCCTGAAGCTCGTGTCCTGAACCTGCTCACGCCTCCAGGGCGGTGAGCCGGCCGGCGGGGCGGGTGACGAACAGCGCGTGCGTGGTCGCCGTCCACCCGGCGTCGCGGGACGGCGCGTCCGCCGCCCACCGGCAGGCGCGCGCCAGCCAGCCGCCCGCCAGCTCGGCGGCCACGGCCGCCGCGTCGGCGGTGGGTACCGCCCAGATCCGCAGCGCCAGCTGCCCACCGGGCGCCCAGCGCACCTCGAGCACCAGCGGCTCCCCGACGGCTGCGAGCTCCGGCACGGCGAACGTGCAGCTGCCCACCCGCGCACCGGTGGCCCTGAGTTCGTCGGCCACCTGCTCCCGCTCGGCCGGCCACGACCAGCCGGTGGACAGCCGGTCCCGTCCGAACGAGCCCCAGGGTGCGGTCACCCGTCCTCGCGGGCGACCTTGTGCTGGGCGGCCTGGGCCCGCGGGCGGACGACGAGCAGGTCGACGTTCACGTGGTGCGGCCGGGTGACCGCCCAGGAGATGACGTCGGCGACGTCCTCGGCCACCAGCGGCTCGCGCACGCCCCGGTAGACGGCGTCGGCCTTCTCCTGGCTGCCGGTGCGGTTCAGCGAGAACTCGTCGGTGCGAACCATCCCGGGGGCGATCTCGATGACCCGCACCGGGTCGTACACCAGCTCCAGGCGCAGCGTCTCGGCCAGCGTGTGCACCCCGTGCTTGGCGGCGGTGTAGCTGGCGCCGCCCTCGTAGCTGACCAGCCCGGCGGTGGAGCCGACGAACACCAGGTCGCCGGCGCCGGAGGCCGTGAGGGCCGGCAGCAGCGCCTTCGTCACCCGCACCGGGCCCAGCACGTTGACGTCGTAGCTGCGCTCCCACGAGTTCAGGTCGGCCTCGGCCACCGGGTTGGCGTCGAACGCGCCGCCGGCGTTGTTCACCAGCACGTCGACCCGGTCCAGGGACGCCGCCAGCGCCGCGACCGAGGCCGGGTCGGTGACGTCGAGCTCCACCGCGCGGCCGCCGATCCGCTCCGCCAGCGCGGTGAGCCGGTCCAGCCGGCGCGCGGCGAGCACGACCTCGAACCCCTCGGCGGCCAGCCGCTCCGCGGTCGCGGCGCCGATCCCGCTGGAGGCTCCGGTGACGACGGCGACCCGGCCCGTACCGGGGAAGGGCACTCGGGAGGGGGAGGGGGCAACGGGGCTGGACATGTGCCCATCCTGGCCTTGTTGCACACTGAACCACCGACAGGGTGTCCGCCGCGGGCGCCATGGACGCCCGAGCGGAGGTGGCACCGTGCCTGGTCGTCGGCCCGGTCGTCCCGGCGTCCTGTGGCGCAGCACCACGGGTGGGAAGACGACGGCCCGGGACACGACCTCCCGGGACAGCACCTCCCGGGACAGCGCTGCCGGGAACACCACGGCGCCGGTGCTCCCGCGCCGGGTCGCGACGCTCTCGGTGCACACCAGCCCGCTGGAGCAGCCCGGGGCCGGTGACGCCGGGGGCATGAACGTCTACGTCGTCGAGGTGTCCCGCCGGCTGGCCGAGCGCGGCATCGCCGTCGACGTGTTCACCCGGGCCACCTCCAGCGACCAGCCGCCGGTGGTCGAGATGAGCCCGGGCGTCACCGTCCGGCACGTCAGCGCCGGCCCGTTCGAGGGCCTGGGCAAGAACGAGCTGCCCGCCCAGATGTGCGCCTTCACCGCGGCGGTGCTGCGCGAGGAGGCGCAGCACGACCCCGGGCACTTCGACGTCGTCCACTCCCACTACTGGCTCTCGGGCCAGGTCGGCTGGCTGGCCCGGGACCGCTGGGGCGTGCCGCTGGTGCACTCCGCGCACACCCTGGCCAAGGTCAAGAACGCCGCGCTGGCCGAGGGCGACGAGCCCGAGCCGCGCGCCCGGGTGATCGGCGAGGAGCAGGTCGTCGCCGAGGCCGACCGGCTGGTCGCCAACACCGCGGAGGAGGCGCGCGAGCTCGTCGACTTCTACGGCGCCGATCCCCGCCGCACCCTGGTGGTGCCGCCCGGGGTCGACCTGCGCACCTTCCGCCCCGGCTCCCGGCGCAGCGCCCGCGCGCGGATCGGCGTGCCCGACGACGCCGTCGTCCTGCTGTTCGTCGGCCGGATCCAGCCGCTCAAGGCGCCGGACATGCTGCTGCACGCCGCCGCCCGGGTGCTCGCCGGCGACCCGGCGCTGCGTGCGCGGCTGCAGGTGCTCGTGGTCGGCGCCCCCAGCGGGTCCGGGCTGGCCGAGCCGCGGCGACTCCAGGAGCTGGCGGTGCGGCTCGGGGTCACCGACGTCGTCCGGTTCCTGCCGCCGCAGCCGCCGGCGCAGCTGGCCGACCACTACCGGGCCGCCGACGTCGCCGTCGTCCCGAGCCACAACGAGTCCTTCGGGCTGGTGGCCCTGGAGGCACAGGCCTGCGGCACGCCCGTGGTCGCCGCCCGCGTGGGTGGTCTCCCGACCGCGGTCGACGACGGCGTCTCCGGCCTGCTGGTCACCGGCCGGGACCCCGAGGACTACGCCGGCGCGATCACCCGGGTGCTCGAGCGCCGTGAGCTGCTGGCGGCCGGCGCCCGACGGCACGCCGCCGCCTTCAGCTGGGACCGCACCGTCGACTCCCTGGTCGACGGCTACGCCGCGGCGATGGCCGAGATGGCCGAGATGGCCGAGCGGGCCCGGCGGCCGGTGCGGGCGGCCCGGCTGCGCGGCGCGGACGCCGTGCGGCTCCTCTCCGGGGGCACGGCGGGTCGATGAGCCGGCGCAGCGTGGCGGAGCTCGACGGGGTCGTCGAGGAGGCCCTGCGCGCCGCCGAGCTGGAGTACGAGCACCCCGGCACCGGCCGCTTCGTGGTGACCTTGCCCGGGGTGAAGAAGCTGCGCACCGTCGTCGGGATGACCATCGGCGCGCACGGCGTCCGGGTCGAGGCCTTCGTCTGCCGCCAGCCCGACGAGAACCGGGAGCAGCTGTGGGCCTGGCTGCTGCAGCACAACGCCCGGATGTACGGGGTCGCGTACTCCATCGACAGCGTCGGCGACGTGTACCTGACCGGCACCTTCGCCCATGCCGCGGTGTCCGCCGAGGAGATCGACCGCATCCTCGGCGCGGTGCTCACCTACGCCGACGAGCACTTCAACACGATGCTGGAGATCGGCTTCGGCAGCTCGATCCGCCGTGAGTGGGAGTGGCGGGTCAAGCGCGGGGAGTCGTTGCGCAACCTGGAGGCGTTCGCCGCCTTCGCCGACCCCACCCGGCGGCCGCCCGGGTGACCCCGCCCGCCGCGACCTCGTCGACGACCTCGTTGCCGGCCGGCTACGAGCGGCGGTGGTGGGTGCTGGCCACCATGGTCGTCTGCCTGCTGATGGTGATCATGGGCAACACCATCCTGAACGTCGCCCTGCCCACCCTGCAGCGCGAGCTCGACGCCACCCAGGGCGAGCTCCAGTGGGCGATCGACTCCTACATCCTCGTCTTCGCCGGGCTGCTGTTCAGCTGGGGCGTGCTCGGGGACCGGTTCGGCCGGCGGAAGGTGCTCCTGGCCGGGCTGACGATCTTCGCCATCGGCTCGGTGCTCGCCGCGTTCAGCGACTCGGCGCTGGAGCTGATCGGCTGGCGGGCGCTCATGGGGGTCGGTGGTGCCGCCGTCCAGCCCGCCACCCTCGCGGTGATCACCAACGTCTTCCCGGCCCGGGAACGGGGCAGGGCGATCGGGCTGTGGGCCGGCGCCTCCGGCCTCGCGGTCGCCGGTGGCCCGCTGGCCGGCGGGCTGGTGCTCGAGCACTACTGGTGGGGCGCGGTCTTCCTGATCGGCGTCCCGGTCGCGGCGGTGGGGGTGCTGGGCATCTTGCTGGTCGTCCCGGAGTCGAAGGACCCCGCGCCCGGCCGGCTGGACGTGCCGGGGGTGCTGCTGTCGATCGTGGCGCTCGCGGGCCTGGTGTTCGGCATCATCCGGGGTGGCAGTGACGGCTGGAGCGCGCCGCAGACCTGGGCCCCGCTGGGTGGTGGCCTGCTGCTGCTGGCGCTCTTCGTCTGGTGGCAGCGGCGCACCGACCACCCGGCGCTGGACGTGACCCTCTTCCGCAACCCGGCCTTCTCCGCCGCGGCCGGCGCGCTCGCGCTGAACTTCTTCGCGCTGCAGGGGGCGACGTTCTACCTCGTCTACTACCTGCAGGGCGTGCGCGGGTACTCCCCGCTGGCCAGCGGGGCCAGCCTGGTGCCGGTGGCGCTGGGCATCGTGCTGATGGCCCCGCGCAGCTCGGGGCTCGCCGAGCGGTTCGGCGCCAAGGCCGTGTGCGCCACCGGGTTCACGCTCATCACGGTCTCCTTCGCCGGCATCCAGCTGCTGGACGCCGACACCCCGGTGTGGCTGGTGCTCACCGTGCTGGCGCTGCAGGGCATCGGGATGGGCTCGGTGCTGGCACCGGCCACGGAGTCGATCATGTCCGTCGTCCCGCGGGAGAAGGCCGGTGCCGGCGCGGCGGTCAACAACGCGGTGCGCCAGGTGGGCGGCGCGCTGGGCGTGGCGATCCTCGGCTCGGTGCTGGCCGGCGCCTACGCCACCCGCCTCGGGGCCGACGTCGACGCGCTGCCGCCCGCGGCCCGGGAGCAGGCCGGCGAGTCGATCATCGGGACGCTGGCCGCCGTCGAACGGGCCCGGGCCGCCGGCGGGGAGGCCGCGGCCGGGGCCGGCGCCGTCGTCGAGCCGGCCCGGGAGGCATTCGTCGGGGCCATGCACCTGACCGCCGTCGGCACCGCCGGCTGTGCGGTCGTCGCCGCGGTGGTCGTGCTGGTGTGGCTGCCCGGCCGTCGCCGGCCGGTCTGACCTCTCCCTCCTGCGCGGCCGGGTGTCACCCGGCCACGCCCGCGCGCGTGCCCCGCTGCGGACGCTGCGTCGATCAGTGGCCCCGCCCACGCCCGGTCAGGTGACACCCGACGGGACCGTGTGACAACCGTTGACCACGGAGCGTGTCGACCGCCAGGGTCAGGGCGGCCGCGGACCCCGCGCGCCGACCACCGCGCCGACCTCCCGGAGTCCCCGTGCCCGACGCCCCTCCCGCCCGACGCGACGCGCTCCGACGTGACGCCTTCGCCCCGCTGCTGGACAGCCCGCGCGCGGAGACCATGCGGCGGCACACCCGTGAGGGGCGGGCGACCCACTCGGTGCCCACCGGCGGCGCGCCCCAGCCGGTCACCCTGTTCGACGACGGCCGGTCGCGGATCAACCTGGGGACGAACAACTACCTGGGTCTGGCCGGCGACCCGCAGGTCGTCGAGGCCGCCGTCGAGGCGCTGCGCCGCTACGGCACCAGCGCCGCCGGCAGCCGGGTGCTCAACGGCACCACCCGGCTGCACCTCACGCTGGAGGAGGAGCTGGCCGACCACTACGGGACCGAGGACGCCGTGCTGACCTCCGCCGGGGTCAACGCCAACGTCGCGGTGCTGGCCAGCGCCGGTGCCCCCGGTGACGTGCTGCTGGTCGACGCCCACGCCCACGCCAGCCTGCACGCCGCCGCGGCCGCCAGCCGGGGCACCGTGCAGCGGTTCACCCACAACTCCGTGGCGTCCCTGGAACGGCGGCTGGACCGGCTGGCGCCCGACGCCGGCGCGGTGGTCGTCGTCGACGGCGTCTACTCGATGAGCGGGGAGGCCGCGCCGCTGGCCGCCATCGCCGGCATGTGCCGGCGGTTCGGCGCCCGGCTGGTCGTCGACGAGGCGCACGGCCTGGGCGTGCTGGGGGAGCGGGGTCGCGGGGCCGCCGAGGCCGCCGGCGTGCTCGACCGCGTCGACGCGGTCACCGTCGCGTTCAGCAAGTCCCTGGCCAGCGTCGGCGGCGCGGTGCTGACCTCGCGCGCGGTGGCCGACGGGATCCGGACCACCGCCATGCCCTATCTGTTCAGCGCGGCGGGCGACCCGGCAGCGACCGCGGCCGCGCTGGCCGCGCTGCGGGTGCTGCGCCGCGAACCCGAGCGGATGCAGCGGCTGCGGGACAACGGGGCGCTGCTGCGCCGCGTGCTGACCGAGCACGGCGCCGCACCGCTGCCCGGCTCGGGCGCGGTGATCGCCGTCCCCACCGGCGACGACGAGGCGACCTGCGCCGCGTGGGCCGCCGCCCACGACGCCGGCGTCTACACCAACGCCGTCGGCTGGCCCGCGGTCCCGCGCGGTCAGGGCGTGCTGCGCCTGGCGGCCATGGCGACCCACACCCCCGAGCAGCTGCAGCTGGCCGGGGAGCTCGTCGCCGAGGCCGTCCGCCGCACCCGCGCCCCCGAGCGCGCCGCCGCGATGAGCTGACTCACGCGCCGCCGGGCCACCAGAAGGTGGTCGCGGTGCGCGGCCGGTCGTCGGGGGTGCGCCGCATCGCCGCGGCGACCTCCGGCTCGCGTTCGACGGGCAGGCACAGCCGCCGGCGGGTGAAGGCCAGCACCACGTCGTCGGGGGCGTCGCGCCACGGGTCGGCCCGCGTCCACGTCACCTGCTCCGCCGCGACGCCCAGCTCCGCGAGCACCTCGCCGAAGAGCGCGGCCGTCGGGCCGGTGGGCCGCTCCTGGCCGTGGAAGTGCCACCACAGCCCGCCCAGCGACGTCCACGGGTGCACGTCCGTCAGCTCGACCACCACCCGGCGGCGGGCGTGCGCCGTCAGCGCGGTGACGAATGCGGCGACGTCGGGCACGTTGTAGGCGACGTTCGCGCACACCACGACGTCGGCCGCCGGCACCCGGTCCGCCATGTCCGGCCACCGGCCGACCCAGGTGCGCACCGCCGTCGCCGGGGAGCGCAGCGCCGCGGCGGTGAACCGGGCCAGCAGCTCCGCGGACTCGTCGACGCCCAGCAGCTCCGGCGCGCCCACGGGCACGCTGGCCGCCCCGCCCCCGCAGCCGACGTCCAGCACGCTGCCCGGGCCGACGTCGCCCACCGCGGCGAGGGTCGCCGCAGCGCCCCGGTCGGCGCCGAACAGGCCCGGGGGGAACCCGTAGGGGGACTCCGGCGCGGCGGCCAGCAGCTCGGGGTCGATCGCCCACGCCGCCAGCTCCGCCGCCCACCGCTCCGTCGCACGCACGGGCCGATCCTGCCCCGCCGGGCTAGCGTGGGCGGCGATGGTGGACCAGACGCCCGCGCCGGCCCGGCAGGGCCGGGCGCTCATCGGCCTGGTCGCCGCCTCCGCGCTGGCCTACCCCCTGCTGCTGTGCGCGGTCCAGCTGCTGGTCGTGCAGCTGTTCCAGCCGGACCCCGGGCGGCTGGCGCTCTGGGGCGCCGTCGCGGTCGCCTGCAGCCTCGGCATGGTCGCCGCGGTGCGCTGGGGCGCCGGACGGCGGATCCGGAGCCCGTGGCTGCTCGTGGGGCTGGTGCCCCCGGTGCTGTTCGAGCTGTGGGTGTGCTGGCCACTGCTCACGCGCTGAACGCCGGTCGGGCAGGATGGCGGCGTGACTGAGACCGCGAGCCCCGCTGCGACCCTCGTGCTGCTCCGCCACGGCGAGAGCGAGTGGAACAAGGCCAACCTGTTCACCGGCTGGGTGGACGTCCCGCTGTCGGAGAAGGGCCGGGCCGAGGCCGCCCGTGGTGGCCAGTTGATGGCCGAGCAGGGCGTGCTGCCCGACGTCCTGCACACCTCGCTGCTCAAGCGGGCGATCGCCACCTCCGAACTGGCACTGGCCGCCGCCGACCGGCAGTGGATCCCGGTGCGGCGCTCCTGGCGGCTCAACGAGCGGCACTACGGCGCGCTCCAGGGCAAGGACAAGGCCGCGACGCTCGCCGAGTACGGCGAGGAGCAGTTCATGACCTGGCGCCGCTCCTACGACACCCCGCCGCCGCCCATCGAGCCCGGCAGCGAGTACAGCCAGGACGGCGACCCGCGGTACGCGATGCTGCCGCCGGAGGTGCGCCCGGCCACCGAGTGCCTGGCCGACGTCGTCGTCCGGATGCTGCCCTACTGGTACGACGCGATCGTGCCGGACCTGCGGTCGGGGAACACCGTGCTGGTCGCCGCGCACGGCAACAGCCTGCGGGCGCTGGTGAAGCACCTGGACGGGATGGGCGACGAGGAGGTCGTCGGCCTGAACATCCCGACCGGCGTGCCCCTGCGGTACGAACTGGACGCCGACCTGCGCCCGCTGCAGAAGGGCGGCCAGTACCTCGACCCGGCCGCCGCTGCCGCCGCGATCGAGGCGGTCAAGAACCAGGGCAAGAAGTAGTCCGAGGACGAGGAGACCGACGACGGAGCCCCCAGCAGTCCGCTGCCGGGGGCTCCGTCGAGCGGTGCACACGCCGGCGAGCGCGCGCAACCGCTCAGCTCACCAGGGCACCACGTCCTCGCGGCTGATGCAGGTCCCGGTGGGGCCACCTGCTCCCAGCGTGGCCAGGTGCACGATCGCGTCGGTGCCCTCGGTCACCGTCTGGGTGCCCTGGTGGTCGTTCAGGTCGGTCTTCGTGTACCCGGGGTCGGCGGCGTTGACGAGGATCCCGGGCAGTTCCCGGGCGTACTTGAGGGTGAGCATCGTCAACGCCGTCTTGGAGATCGCGTAGACGGGCGGGACCACGCGCCAGTCGAACATGTCCTGCTCGATGGTGGCCGCGAACGAGCCGACGCGGGAGGAGACGTTCACGATCCGCGCGTGCCGGGACGCGTGCAGGAGCGGGAGGAAGGCGTTGGTCACCCGCATCGCGCCGAGCACGTTCACGTCGAGCAGGGCGGCGGCCTCGGTGGCCGTGGTGCCCGCCAGTGGTGCGACCACGCTGTTGACGGCCGCGTTGTTGACCAGCACGTCCAGGCGCCCGTGGTCCTCGCGCACCTGCGCGGCCGCCCGGTCGACGCTGGCCTGGTCGGTCACGTCCAGGTGCACGAGACCGACACCGAGTTCGTCGGCGGCGGCTCGGCCGCGGCCGGCGTCGCGCGCGCCGATCAGGACCGTGTGCCCGGCGTCCCGGAGCCGGCGGGCGGTCTCGTGCCCGATGCCCTTGTTGCCCCCGGTGATGAGGCTGATGGTGTCCATGGGCAGGAGCCTGCGACGCCGCGGAGCGGGCCGGAAGGCGACGTGGGTCGGTAGGACTCGCGCTACCACCCACCGCTCCCCGGGCCCGGCTCGTGGGGCGGCACAATGAGGCGCGTGCGGGCCCACGGATCGAACCGGTGAGCGCGGCCGGGCTCGGACCCCTGCTCCGCGAGTTCCGGGACCGCTGCACGTCCGGGCTCGTCGGTGCGGTCGCCGCCCGGCGTGCCCCCGGTCTCCGCCGCGAGGAGCTGGCGCTGCTCGCGGGCGTCTCGGTGGACTACCTGGTCCAGCTGGAGCAGGGACGGTCCTCCCGACCGTCGGCGCCCGTGGTCGCGGCGCTGTCCCGGGCGTTGCGCCTGGACGCCGAGGAGTCCGCGCTCCTGCACCGTGCCGCTGGCCTGGCCCCCGTCACCGCACCCGTGGCCCGCGCGGTGCCCGAGGGCGTCGAGCGCATGGTGGGCCGGCTCGAGCACTGGCCGGTGGCGGTGTACTCGGCGGACTGGTGGTTGCTGCGGTGGAACGGGGCGTGGTCGGCCCTGCTCGGTGACCCCGCCTCCCAGGAGGGCCGGGAGCGCAACGTGGTCTGGTTCGAGATGACCCAGCCCAACCCGCGGGTGTGGATCGACCCCCGGGAGGACGAGAACTACCGGGACGCCATCGTGGGCGACCTGCGGGTGTCCCTGATCGAGCACCCGGACGACCCGGAGCTGGTGGACCTCGTCGCCGCACTGCGCGAGGTCAGCCCGGAGTTCGTCGAGCGCTGGGACGCCGCGCGTCCGGCCCGCTTCCGGGGCATGCGCAAGCACGTCGAGCACCCGGACGTCGGACTGCTCGTCCTGGACGGCGACGTCCTCCAGGCGCCCGGTGACGACGTGCGCATGGTGGTCTACTCACCCGCGCCGGGCACGCCGGACGCCGACCGCCTGGCCCGGCTCGTCAGCCGTCGAACGGGCGCTGACGCACCGGGCAGCGCCCTCGTCGTCGGTCAGGTGCCGCCGCCCGAGCCCGGCACCGAGCCCCCGGTCGCCCGCGCCGGTGGCGGGCGACCGGGGGGCTCCCTGCCTCAGGAGTCGTGCGTCGCGGCCATCGCACGCTCGCCGGTGACCAGGTAGACCACCCGGCGGGCCACGCTGACCGCGTGGTCGGCGAAGCGCTCGTAGTAGCGGCCCAGCAGCGTGACGTCGATGGCCGACTCGATGCCGTGGCCCCAGGTGGGCAGCAGCAGCTCGCGGAACAGCTGCTTGTGCAGCTGGTCCATGACGTCGTCCTCGGCCTCCAGCTCGGCGGCCGCCTCCACGTCGCGCTTGGCGATGACCGTGCCGGCCTTGGCGACCAGGCTCTCGGCCACGTGGCCGGCCTCCAGGAAGACCGGGCGCACCTCCTGCGGCACCGCGTGCTCCGGGAAGCGCATCCGCGCGACCTTGGCGATGTGCTCGGCCAGGTCGCCCATCCGCTCCAGGTCACCGACGATCCGCATCGCGGTGGTGACCGTGCGCAGGTCGGTGGCCACCGGCTGCTGCCGGGCCAGCAGGGTGAAGCAGCGCTCCTCGATGCTCTCCCGCATGGAGTCGATCCGCTCGTCGCCGGCGATCACCAGGTCGGCCAGCGCCACGTCGGCGTCGAGCAGGGCGGTGGTCGCGGTGCTCATCGCGGACCCCACCGAGTTGGCCATCTCCACCAGGCAGGCGTTGATGTCGTCCAGTTCCTCGCGGTAGCTCTCCCGCAGCACGCTTTCCTCCGTCCAGTCGCCGCGCCGGGTCCGGGCCCGGCTGGCCCAGCCGCTCGGCGCGTGGCGTCTCCGCCCACCGCCCGGACGCCCGGGTGGTCGTCGGAACGCGTGTGCACACGAGCCTAGAGACGGTGCCACGCAGCGCAGGAGGCCGCCAGGTGAACGGGTGGGCACGGCACGATGAACTGTCCCGCCCGGACGGGTGATGCGTTCTGCAGCGGACCGTGCGGTCGCCTGCCCTGTCTAGCATCAGCACCGTGGAACCGCTGGTCGCCCTGGTGGCGGGCCTTGCGACCGGCCTGCTGCTGGCGCTCACCGTGGTCCGCGCCCGCCACCGTCCCGTCGACGAGGGGGGCGCGGTGAGCCCGCGCGGCCAGATCGACCCCCGAGCCGACGAGGAAGCGGCCCTCGCCCGCCGCCTGGTCGACCTCATGGACCCCGCCGTGGTCGTCGTCGGCCCGGACGACGCGGTCCTGCTGGCCAACCCCTCGGCGCGAGCGCTCGGCATCGTCCGCGGCAGCCGCCTGCTGGTGCCCGGGCTGCTCGAGGTCGCCCGCGACGCGCAGACCGCCGGCAGTCGGCGGACCGACGTCGCCCTCCCCGGCGACCTGGTCGGCGCCGGGCCGCGCACCGTGGGCGTGCACGGCATCCGGCTCGGCAACGCGCCGCTCGGCGCCGCCGGACCGGTCGCCCTGGAGCTGCAGGACGTCACCGAGGCCCGCCGGGTCGAAGCCGTCCGGCGGGACTTCGTGGCCAACGTGGGCCACGAGCTGAAGACCCCCGTGGGGGCGCTCGCGCTGCTCGCCGAAGCGGTCCAGGGCGCCGCCGACGACCCGGAGACGGTGCAGCGGTTCGCCGCCCGGATGAGCCACGAGGCCGACCGGCTGGCCCGGCTGGTGCGCGAGCTCATCGACCTGTCCCGCCTGCAGGGCGCCGAGCCGATGCCCGACCTCGTGCCCGTCGCGGTCGCCACCGTCGTGGCCGAGGCCGTCGACCGCACCCGCGCCGCCGCCGCCGCCAAGGACATCCAGCTCGCCGTCGCCGCCCAGCCCGGACTGGTGGTGCGCGGCGTCGAGGCCCAGCTGGCCACCGCCCTCACCAACCTGCTGGCCAACGCGGTCGCCTACAGTCCCGCCGCGACCACCATCGCCGTCGGCGCTCGGGCCCGCTCGGGGTTCGCCGAGATCGCCGTCACCGACTCCGGCATCGGCATCCCCCGCTCGGACCGCTCCCGGGTCTTCGAGCGCTTCTACCGGGTCGACCAGTCCCGGGCCAGCGCCACCGGCGGCACCGGCCTCGGGCTGGCGATCGTCAAGCACGTCGCCAGCAACCACGGCGGCTCGGTCACCGTCTGGAGCGAGGAGGGCCTGGGGTCGACCTTCACCCTGCGCATCCCCCTCGCCGCCGGCGTCGACCAGCCCCTGGACGACGACGGCGCACCCGAGCGGCCGCCCGTGCCGCCGCTCCACCCGGCCCGACCCCTCGACGTCCACGACGCCGCGGTCGGGTCCCACGACGACGGCCCCGCAGGGGCCACGAGGAGAGGACGGTCATGACCCGAGTGCTCGTGGTGGAGGACGAGGAGTCCTTCAGCGACGCGCTGTCCTACATGCTGCGGCGAGAGGGCTACGACACCGTCGTGGCCGCCACCGGCACGGACGCGCTCGCCGAGTTCGACCGGGCCGGGGCCGACATCGTGCTGCTCGACCTCATGCTGCCCGGGCTCTCCGGCACCGAGGTCTGCCGCTCGCTGCGGGCCCGGAGTTCGGTGCCGATCATCATGCTCACCGCCAAGGACGCCGAGATCGACAAGGTCGTCGGGCTGGAGCTGGGCGCCGACGACTACGTCACCAAGCCCTACTCGGCGCGTGAGCTCGTGGCCCGGATCCGTGCCGTGCTGCGCCGCGGTACCGACGCCGAACCGATGGCCGACAGCACGCTGGAGGCCGGCCCGGTGCGGCTGGACGTCGAACGGCACGTCGTCGCCGTCGACGGGCAGCCCGTCGCCCTCCCGCTCAAGGAGTTCGACCTGCTCGAGCTGCTGCTGCGCAACGCCGGGCGGGTGCTCACCCGCGGCCAGCTCATCGACCGGGTCTGGGGCGCGGACTACGTCGGGGACACCAAGACCCTCGACGTCCACGTCAAGCGGCTGCGCGCCAAGCTCGAGCCCGACCCGGCCAACCCCAAGTACCTCGTCACGGTGCGCGGGCTCGGCTACAAGTTCGAGGCGTAGTTGATCGTCGGCCTCCGGCCTCCCACCGCGGCCAGGTGCCGGGGTGCGTTGCGCTGAGCCGATCCCCGTCCCCTCGCGGGAGACCCTCCGGGCCTCCGCGCGAGGGGACCGCCTGCGGCGTCCGTACCGGCAGCTCAGCTCCAGTGACTCACCGGGGGGACCCTCCGGGCCCCGCCCGGTGGGTCACTGGCCGCGGCCGGTCTCGTCTTGGAGCTCGTCGATCTTCTTGGACGCGTCGGCCTTGTTGATGTCGTCGGGGACGTCCTCCCCGGCCTCGCGCGCGAGGGTGTGCAGGTAGCTCTTCTGCGCGCCGGTGGCCGGTTCGTCACCGGTCACCCAGTCCGACGGGTCCTTCTCGGTGCTGCGCGGGCTGTCGGGCCCGGTGTCCGCTTCGCTCATGTGTTCGAAGCTACGCGGGGACCGGCTGGTCCGCAGCCCGAACCGGGGCCGGTCGGCTCGCGGGCGAGCCGGCCGCCTCCCAGTTCCGTCCGGTGCGGTAGACGTGCTCGCCGCCGCACGGGCAGGCGACCGTCATCGCGATGTGCGTCGGGTGGTTGACGACCGACCGGACGCGCCGGTCGGCCACCAGCTCGGTGGTCCGGGTGACGGGGCAGGTGATCAGGAACATGCCCAGAGCCTCCGCCGGGGCGATCGACCGGACGAGTGGCAGAGATGACCGGGATCGCGTCTTTCCTGCCATGCTGTGGTCGTGCACCCGACCGACCGTCCGCTGGTGGTGAGCGTCGTCGTCGCCGACGGCGTCGTGGGCAGCTTCGGCCTGGGGGTGACGTCGGAGGTCTTCGGCTACGACCGCACCGCGATGGGCCTCCCGCGCTTCGACTTCGCGCTGGTGAGCGAGGTCCCCGGGGTGGTGCGGACCGACACGGGCGTCCGGTTGCTGGTCGACGAGGGGCTGGAACGGCTGGCGGTCTCCGACATCGTGCTGGTCACCGCCTGGGAGGCGTTCGACGTCGAGCCCTCGGCTGCCCTGATCGCCGCGATCCGGGACGCGCACGCCCGGGGCGCGACCGTGGTCAGCCAGTGCAGCGGCGCCTTCGTCGTCGCCGCCGCCGGCCTGCTCGACGGCTGCCGGGCCACCACGCACTGGCGCTTCGCCGGTGAGCTGGCCGCCCGTTTCCCGGCCGTGACCGTCGACCCTGCCGTCCTCTACGTCGACTGCGGGCGGCTGATCACCGGGGCGGGCACCGCCGCTGGCGTCGACACCCTGCTGCACCTGGTCCGCCGGGAGTGGGGACCCGCGGCCGCGAACGCCCTGGCCCGCGACATGGTCGTGCCCCCGCACCGCGACGGCGGGCAGGCCCAGTTCATCGACGAGCCGGTCGCCCGGGTCGAGGACGACCTGCTCGGGATCGTCCTGGAGTGGGCGCGGGCGCACCTGGCCGAGGAGATCACCGTCGAGCTGCTGGCCCGCCGGGCGCTGATGAGCCCGCGCAGCTTCGCGCGGCGGTTCAAGGCCGCCACCGGGACGACGCCGCACGCCTGGCTGCTCGCCCAGCGGCTCGCCGCGGCTGAGTCGCTGCTGGAGGGCAGTGACGCCCCGGTGGAGGAGATCGCCCGGCTGGTCGGCTTCGGCACCGCGGCGGGGCTGCGGGAGCAGTTCGGCCGTCGCCGCGGCGTCTCCCCGCGGGCCTACCGGCAGACCTTCCGGGCCGCCCGCGCCGGCACCGCCCCGGCGGCCTCAGTCGGGACGTCGCCGGTGCAGCTCGACGGGCACCGGGCGGGGGCTGGCCGGGTGCGGGGCGACGAGGCCGGCGTCGAGGCGCGCCTCGGTGAGCCGGCGTAGCTCGGCGTAGGCCGCCTCGCCCAGCAGCGCCGTCAGCTCCGGGCCGTAGGTCTCCACCAGTGGCTGCGCGGACACGTGGGCGGTGGGGGAACCGGTGCACCACCAGTGCAGTTCGTGCCCGCCCGGTCCCCAGCCGCGGCGGTCGAACTCGCCGATGGAGGAGACCAGCACCCGGGTGTCGTCGGGGCGGTCGACCCACTCCTGCTCCCGGCGCACGGGCAGCTGCCAGCACACGTCGGGCTTGGTCTCCAGCGGGTGACGGCCCTGGCGCAGCGCCATCGCGTGCAGCGCGCAGCCCGCGCCGCCGGGGTGACCGGGCCGGTTGAGGAAGACGCAGGCGCCGTCGACGACCCGGGTCCGCAACGCCTCCTCGGCGGCCTCCCCGGGCTCGGGCTCGGTGAGCGTGTCCGGCTCGGTCCACTCCTCCCGGGCCGGTGCGTGCCCGGGGTGGCGCTGCCAGTCCAGCGGGGTGAGCTCGGCCACCGACGCCGCGACCCGCTCCAGGTCGTCGGTGTCGGTGAAGAAGGCGCCGTGGTTGCAGCACCCGTCCTCCGCGCGACCGACCACCACACCGGCGCAACCGCGACCGAAGACGCAGGTCCACGCGCTGGTCAGCCAGGTCAGGTCCGCCCGCACGAGGTGCTCGGGGTCGGCCGGGTCGAGGAACTCGATCCACTCGCGGGGGAAGTCCAGCCCGACCTCGGGTGGCGGGTCGGTGGGGGTGTTCGGGTCCACCGGCGCAGCGTAGGCGGCGGGTGAACCGGCAGACTGCCCTCCATGCGACTGGGCGTGCTGGACGTCGGCTCGAACACCGTGCACCTGCTGGTCGTCGATGCGCACCGCGGTGCGCACCCGACCCCGATGCACGACGACCGCTGGCTGCTGCGCCTGGCCGAGCACGTGGGCGAGGACGGCAAGCTGTCCAAGGCGGGTGAGAAGGCACTGCTGACCGCGGTGCAGAAGGCCAAGCGGCAGGCCGCCGACCGGCGCTGCGACGAGCTGCTGGCCTTCGTCACCTCCGCCATCCGCGACGCCGACAACGGGGCCGCGGTGCTCCGGCGGGTGCGCGAGCAGACCGGGGTGGAGCTGCAGGTGCTCAGCGGGGAGGACGAGGCCCGGCTGACGTTCCTCGCCGTCCGCCGGTGGTTCGGCTGGAGCGCCGGCCGGCTGCTGGTGCTCGACATCGGTGGCGGGTCGCTGGAGCTGGCCACCGGGTTGGACGAGGACCCCGACGTCGCCCTGTCGGTGCCGCTCGGTGCGGGGCGGATGACCCGGCGCTTCCTCCCCGACGCCGAGACCGGGGGGCGCCCGGACCTCGCCGCCCTGGCCCGGCTGGAGGAGCACGCCGCGGAGGTGCTCGCCCCGGCCGGGCGCAAGCTGCGCGCGGCGGGGGAGCCGGACCTGGTGGCCGCCACCTCGAAGACCTTCCGCACCCTCGCCCGGCTCGCCGGCGCCGCGCCCTACGCCGCGGGCCTGCGCGTGCCCCGGGAGCTGAGCGTGACAGGTCTGGGGCAGGTGCTCGGGTTCGTGTCCCGGATCGAGGCCGGCGCCCTGGCCGAGCTGCAGGGGGTGTCGGTCCAGCGTGCCCATCAGGTCCCGGCCGGCGCCGTCGTGGCGCAGGCCGCGATGCGCGCGGTGGACGTACCGTTCGTGCGGATCTGTCCGTGGGCGCTACGGGAGGGGATCATCCTCCGGCGCCTGGACTCGCTGGAGGGAGCGTGATGGGGGAGCCGTCGGACTCGTACAACGTCCGCTCGCTGGCCGAGATCCTGCGCGAACACGGCCTGGAGAGCGAGCAGGGCACCCGCCCCGGTCGCCGCCGCCGGGGTCCCGACGACGCGCCCACCGGCCGCTCCGCGCCCGTGGACCTCAACGGCCGTCCGGCTGCCGGCACACCGCGGCCCGCGCCGGGTGCGCCGTCGCCGCGGCCCGGCACGCCCGGGCGCCCGGCCGCCCCCGCACCCGGGGTCCGTCCGGTCACCGCACGCGCACAGTCCGCGGCAGCCCACGCCCCGGCAGCCGGGCGGTCGCCCGGTCGCGGTGAGCAGCCGCGCCAGCCCGACGCCAACCGCAACGGCGCGCCGCCGGTGCGGACCGGGTCCTCGTCGGCGGCAGCGCCTGCGCCCGTCCCCAGCTGGACCCCGGCCCACGACCGGCCACGGGGCAGCGGCCTGGGCGATCTCGCCGCGTCCGGGCCGGTGGCCCGGGTGGAGCCCACGGCCACCCCTGCGCAGCAGGGACGGCGGCACACCGATGCGCCTGCCCGGGTCGCGGACGGGCCGCCCTCGTCACCGGCGGCCCCGGCCGCCGCGGCGCCCACCCCGGCGCCCGCCACCGGTCCGGCGGTGGCCGGGCCCTCGACGGCGGCGATCCCGGCGCTGCAGCCCTCGAGCGGACCGACCACCGGTGAGCGGCGTGCCGGGGCGCACCGCACCGGGCCGCAGCCGGCGGTCCCGGGGGCCGACGCCGACGCGGCGGGTGGTCCGCAGGGGGCGCTGGCCTGGGTCCGCTTCGTCGGTGAGCTCGTCGTGGCCCTCGCGGTCGGCATCGGGCTCTACTTCGCGTTCACGTTCCTCTGGGAACTGATGCCCTACGCCGCGCTGGTCGCCGCGCCGCTCGTCGTCACCGGGCTGGTCGCCGGGGTGGCCGCGTGGCGGAAGAGGCAGGGCCAGGGGCCGCTCGCCGTCCCGTTGCTGGCCGGTCTGGTGCTGGCCGGCACGATGTTGGCCATCGCGCCGGCCGCCGGGCTGCTCGCGGGGTCCTGACCCGGCCACCCGCCGGGTCAGGACCGTCGTCCGCCGCGCTCAGGCGCTGGCGAACTGCTGGACGAGCGTCGCGCTGAAGGTGTCGAGGTCGTCGGGGTTGCGACTGGTGGTCAGGTTGCCGTCGACGACGACCTCCTCGTCCACCCAGTCCGCGCCGGCGTTGCGCAGGTCGGTCTGCAGCGACGGCCAGGAGGTCATCCGCCGGCCCCGGACGACGTCGGCCTCGGCGAGCACCCAGGGGGCGTGGCAGATCGCCGCCACCGGCTTGCCGGCGTCGAAGAACGCCTTCGCGAAGGCCACCGCGTCGGCGTCGGCGCGGACGAAGTCACCGTTGATGACCCCGCCGGGCAGGACCAGGGCGTCGAAGGCGCCGGGGTCCGCCTGGGACACCACGACGTCGACGGGCTTGGTGTCGCCCTTGTCGATGTGCTGGTACATGGTGATCGACCCGGGCTCCAGGCCCACCAGCTGCGGCTGGGCGCCGGCGTCCACCAGGGCCTGCCAGGGCCGCTCCAGTTCGACCTGCTCCACACCGTCGGTGGCCAGCACGGCCACCCGCTTGCCGTTCAGTTCTCCGGACATGGGCGCTGGCTACCCCGGCCGCCCCGGAGCACACCTCGCCGGCCCACACCTCGTCGGCCCACACCTCGTCGGAGCGGGCCGGGGCCGGGCGCTACCGTCGCGGACATGATCGCTGGGAGTCGTCGCGGGCTGGCCGTCGTCGGTGGGGGGAAGATCGGCGAGGCGCTGCTGGCCGGGCTGGTCCGCCAGGCGGGGAGCGGGGCCGGCATCTGGGTCGTCGAGCGCAGTCCGCAGCGGGCCGCCGAACTGGCCGCGCGGTACGGGGTGGGCACGGTCGACCTCGCCGAGGCCGCCGCGCACGCGCGCGTGCTGCTGCTCGCGGTCAAGCCGCAGGACGTCGACGCGCTGCTGGCCCTGCTCGCCCCGCACGTGGCCGCCGACGCGCACCTGGTCGTCTCCGTGGCGGCCGGGGTTCCCACCGCGCGCATCGAGGCCGCGCTGCCCGCCGGCACCCCGGTGGTCCGGGTCATGCCCAACACCCCCGCGCTGGTCGACGCCGGGATGAGCGTGCTGTCCGCCGGGGCGCACGCCACCGAGGAGCACCTGGACGAGGCCGAGGCGCTGCTCGCGCCGGTCGGCCGGGTCCAGCGCGTGCCGGAGAGCCAGCAGGACGCGGTGACGGCGCTGTCGGGCAGCGGCCCGGCGTACTTCTTCTTCCTGGTCGAGGCGATGATCGACGCCGGGATCCTGCTCGGCCTGCCGCGGTCGCTGGCCGCGGACCTGATCGTCCAGACGGCCTACGGCTCGGCGGTGATGCTCCGGGACTCCGGTGAGCACCCGGTCCAGCTGCGCGAGGCGGTCACGAGCCCCGGCGGGACGACGATCGCCGCGATCCGCGAGCTGGAGCGGCACGGGGTGCGGGCCGCGCTGATCGCGGCGATCGAGGCCGCGCACCAGCGGTCGGTGGAGCTGGGGCGCCCGCAGGACTGAGCCGGGCCGGGCGTCGAGTCGCCATGTCGACGTCGACATGGCGACAGGTGGTGTCGACATGTGCCCACCAGGACCCGACGGTCGGTCGTCCGCGGGACGCCCGTCGGTGCCCCATCCGGTTGCGCACTCCCCACAGCGGCTCCCCAGGGCGGTCCCCAGCCGAGCTGTCCGCTGTTTCCCGATCCGAATCACACCGGTGTGGTTTTCCACAGATTCTGTGGACAGCGGGGTCGTCGGGGCGAGTCGACTTGGGGACAACACGCCGTGACGGGTGTGTCACGCGTTGTCTCTGTCCACTTGTGCCCAGGACGGACCGGTCCGCCTGTTCGTTTCACCCATCGCTTCTGTCCCACAGGTCCCCTTACTGTCAGTGCCAGCACATGAGCGTTCTGTTCGCCGGTGGGGAAGCCGGTGGCCGCGAAGATGTGCTGATACCGGAGATGATCGACGTGACCATGCCCCAGCGCGCACCGCTCCAGCAGACCTCCCGCCCGGGTGTCCCGGCGCCGCGACCGATGGGCCGGCCGATGTCCGCCGCCGCCATGTCGCGTCCGGTCCCGGCCGCCCACCCGGCCGCCGCGCCGGTCGGCCGCCCCGGCGCCGTCCCGGCCCCCCGCGCCGCGGTCGCCTTCCTGACCGTCGCCGAGGTCGCCGCTCTCATGCGCGTCTCGAAGATGACCGTCTACCGCCTCGTGCACGGCGGCGAGCTCTCCGCCGTCCGCGTCGGCCGCTCCTTCCGGGTGCCCGAGCGCGCCGTGCACGACTACCTGCGCGACGCCTACACCGACATCGCCTGACGAAGGACCGCCTCGCCCCCCTCGCACGCTCGGGGGTCCCTGCGAGGCGGCCGTTCCACCCGGTCACCTGCTCAGGGCGTGTCCCTGCGAGGCGGCCGTCCCGGAACGGCACCAGGTAGTCTCGGGCGCTGAGCGGTGCCACCCCCGCACGGGGGTGGCCCGCGCTGGAGCTGAACACCTCGCACGGTGCCCGGACAAGGAACCGCGTGACCACCCGGTCACCGCCCCCGGCGCCGCGTGACCACGACGTCGGGAGCAGGACATGGGTTCGGTCATCAAGAAGCGCCGCAAGCGGATGGCGAAGAAGAAGCACCGCAAGCTGCTCAAGAAGACCCGCGTGCAGCGCCGCAACAAGAAGTGAGCTGACGCTCGTGCCGCCCGCGGTCGTCCTCGTCACCGGTGTGAGCCGGTGGCTGGGCGGCGCGCTGGCGGCCGAGCTCGCAGCCGACCCGGGCATCGACCGGGTCATCGGGGTGGACACCGTCCCCCCGGCCCCCGAGGTGCTCCGTCGCCTCGGGCGGACCGAGTTCGTCCGCGCCGACATCCGCAACCCGTTGATCGGGAAGGTGATCGAGTCGGCCGCGGTGGACACCGTGGTCCACATGAACATCAGCGCGACCCCGGCCAGCGCCGGTGGGCGGGTGTCGATGAAGGAGCTCAACGTCATCGGCTCCATGCAGCTGCTGGCCGCCTGCCAGCGGTCGCCGCGGGTGCGCCGGCTGGTGCTCAAGTCCACCAGCGCGGTCTACGGGGCCAGCCCCCGCGACCCGGCGGTGTTCTCCGAGACGATGCAGGCGCGGCGGGTCCCCGGTGGGGGCTTCGCCAAGGACAGCCTGGACATCGAGGGCTACGTCCGGTCCTTCGCCCGGCGCCGCCCCGACGTGGGCGTGGCCGTGCTGCGGTTCACGAACCTCATCGGCCCCCGCATCGACTCCCTGCTGTCCGGGTTCTTCCGGATGCCGGTGATCCCCACCGCCCTCGGCTACGACGCCCGGGTGCAGCTCCTCCACGAGGACGACGCCGTGGCGGTGCTGGCCCGCGCGGCCACCGGCGACTTCGTCGGCACGGTCAACGTCGGCGCCCAGGGCACCGTGCTGCTCTCCCAGGCCATCCGCCGGCTGGGCCGGGTGCAGCTGCCGCTGCCCGAGGCCGCGATGGGGTCGCTCGGCCGGCTCACCCGTCGCCCCGGACTCGTCGACTGGTCCCCGGAGCAGATGCGCTTCCTCAACTTCGGCCGGGTCGTCGACACCCGCGTGCTGCGCGAGGACTTCGGGTACTCGCCGCACTACACGACCGCCGAGGCGCTGGCCGACTACGGCCGCACCCTCCCCCCGGTGGTGGACCCCCAGCTGGTGGCGGGGGTGACCGGCGGGGTGCGCACGGCCGTGGGCCGGCTCGCCGGTGGGCTGACCACCGCCTCCAGCCTGTGCACCCCGCGCCGGCGTCCCGCGCCGTCGGTGCCCGGCCTGCGGGCGGTGCACGATGCCTGAGGCCCAGGTCATCCCACTCCGCCCCGACGACGAGCCCCTCCCGCCGCCCGCCGCGCAGCCCGGCTGGGACGCGGAGGTCGCTGCCGGCCTGGACTTCCTGCGGCGCCGGCTGACCGGCGAGTACGACACCGACGAGTTCGGCTTCGACCCCGACCTGACCGACCACCTGTTCCTCCCGCTGCTGCGGCCGTGGTTCGAGCGCTGGTTCCGGGTCGAGGTGCAGGGGCTGGAGAACGTGCCGGACACCGGCGGCGCGCTGGTGGTCGCCAACCACTCCGGCACCGTCCCGGTCGACGCGCTGATGGAGACCGTCGCGCTGCGCGACCACCATCCGGCCGGACGTCGGCTGCGTCTGCTCGGCGCCGACCTCGTCTTCCAGGTGCCGTTCATCGGCGCGCTGGCGCGCAAGCTCGGCACGACGCTGGCGTGCAACGAGGACGCCGAGCGGCTGCTGTCGGCCGGGGAGCTGGTGGGCGTCTTCCCCGAGGGCTTCAAGGGCGTGGGCAAGCCGTTCAGCGAGCGGTACACGCTGCAGCGGTTCGGCCGTGGCGGGTTCGTCAGCGCCGCGCTGCGCACCGGGGTGCCGATCGTGCCGTGCGCGATCGTCGGCGCCGAGGAGATCTACCCGATGCTCGGCAACGCGAAGGCCGCCGCCCGGCTGCTCGGGCTGCCCTACTTCCCGATCACGCCGACCTTCCCGCTGCTGGGGCCGCTGGGCGCGGTGCCGCTGCCGTCGAAGTGGTTCATCGCCTTCGGCGAGCCGATCGAGACCGCGTCCTACGGACCGGCCGCCGCCGACGACCCGATGATCGTCTTCAACCTCACCGACCAGGTGCGGGAGACGATCCAGCACTCCATCTACCGGCTCCTCCTGCAGCGCCGCAGCGTCTTCAGCTGAGCGCCGGCCGCACCACCCGCCGACGAACACGGGACGTCGGCCCCGCGGTGCATCCGAACGGGGTGGCCGACGCGAAGACCGTTCGTGGTGGACGTCGAGGAGCACGGTCTGGGCTGGGTGCTGGAGCCGCTGCTGGGCGCCGGCCTGTCCGCGGACCAGGCCAGTGACCTGGTGTTCCGGTTGGCCTTCGACGCGGTGGTGGACGACGTGCGCGGCGTCCGCGTGTCGGCACCGGGCGCTCTCGCCGACCAGCCCTGCGCCGTGCGGACGGCCTGGGAGCAGACGCTGCTGCGGATGATGCTCGTCGACCCGCTGCGCCAGGACGGCGCGGGCGGCGGACTGGCGACCGCCGGCGGCTAGAACGGCCAGCGGTTGCGGCGCCGGAGTGCGACCAGCCCGCCGACCACGCCGCCGGAGACCGCTGCCGCGCCGACCGTGGGGACGCCGATCTTGGCCGCCTTCCGCCCGGTGCGGAAGTCCTTGATCGTCCAGCCGCGGGAGCGGGCGATGGCGCGCAGCTCCGAGTCGGGGTTCACCGCGACCGCCGTGCCGACCAGGCTGAGCATCGGCAGGTCGTTGCTGGAGTCGCTGTAGGCGGTGCAACGGGTCAGGTCGAGGCCCTCGCGTTCGGCCAGCACCCGCACCGCCTGAGCCTTGGCGTCGCCGTGCATCAGCTCACCGACCAGTCGCCCGGTGAACCGGTCGTCGACCACCTCCGCCACCGTGCCCAGCGCGCCGGTGAGCCCGAGCCGGTGGGCGATGATCGAGGCGAGCTCCACCGGGGTGGCGGTGACCAGCCAGACCCGCTGCCCCGCGTCCAGGTGCTGCTGGGCGAGCAGCCGGGTGCCCGACCAGATCCGGTCGGCCATCAGCTCGTCGTAGATCTCCTCGCTGGCCTGCTTGATCTCCTCGACCGGCCGGCCCGCGACGAAGGCGAGCGCGTTGTCCCGGACGGTGTGCATGTCGATGCTGCTCTCGCTGCCCGCGATCCGGAACTTCGCCTGCTGCCAGATGAAGGAGGCCACGTCGCGGCTGGTGAAGTACTTGCGGGCGGCCAGACCGCGGGCGAACCAGAACAGCGAGGCGCCCATCATCATCGTGTTGTCGACGTCGAAGAACGCCGCGCCCGTCGGGTCCGGGTGCGGGACCGGCGCCGGTGTCGTCTCGGCGGCCTCGGCGGACGCGGTGCCGGCGACGAGCGCGCGGGTCTCCTCGTCGGCCAGCCCGCCGGGGAGGCGCGCACCCCGCCCGCGGAAGGGAACTCGCACGACGGGTCACCTCCCGGTCGGGGTTGCACTGGGCACCCGACCCTAGCGAGCCGGACCGCTCAGTCGGCGGCAGGTCGGCAGTCGAGCGAGATCACCGGCGGCAGGCACACCCGCAGGCCCGGGACGACGGGCGGCAGCTCGACGACCACCCGCGGCCGGGACGGCGTCGCGGTGGCGGCCGGCGCCGGGGCGGCCGGCTCGGGCCGGACGGCGGGAGCAGGCGGCGGGGCCGGAGCAGGGGTCGGTGCCGGCGCGGGGGCTGCTGCCCCGGCCTCGGCCGGGGCGGGCGGCGGTGTGGATGTCGCCCCGGAGGCGACCGGTGGCGCGACGCGGCCCGGCGCCGCGGGCTCGGTGTCCGACCCGGTCGGGGAGGGCGAGGGTGCACCGCCCGCGGACTCCTGCGCCGTCGCCGCGCCGGCCGGGCACGGTGCGGGGAGCGGGCCGAGCTCGTCGCCGGCCGCGACCGCCGGCCCGCCGGGGCAGTCGAGGGCGGTGCCCAGTGCGTCGGCGCGGTCGGCGACGGCGGCGACCAGCTCGCGGGAGCTGTCCAGTGCCCCGTCGGCGCCGGGCGGGACGTCGTCGGCGAGCGCGTCCAGCCCGGCGCGCTGCCCGGCGGTCCAGCTGGTGAGCGCGCGCAACGCGGCCGCGTCGTCGTCGGCGACCGCGCGGGCGGTGAGCCAGGCGGCGCCGTCGGTGGTCTGCCGGTCCATGGTGCGCAACGTCTCGACCACGGGTGCGCCGTTGCCGGCGGCGGCCAGCTCGTTGAGCTCCCCGAGCCGGGCGCTGGCGAACGCCAGCAGCGTCGCCCCCCGGCTGCTGTCGCCGGCGAGCACCAGCTGGGTCGCCTCGCCGCCGCGCTTGACCTGGTAGAGCAGGTCGCCGGGGGCGGCGCCCTGGGCGGCGGCCAGCAGGCCCCCGAGCGCACCGACGGTGAGGGTGGCGCCGGCCAGGCCGGCGGTGATCCGGCCCCGCCAGGGGGAGGCGCCCGCGCGCCGGGAGCCCCACCGTCGCGTCACGGGCTCCCGCACGGCGGCCATCGCGACCAGCCGGGTCCGGGTCGTCGCGCGGAACACCGGGTCGGGCCGGGCGGCGTGCTCCGCCGGCAGCCCCTCCAGCCGGGCGAGCACCAGGTCCTCCGGGGTGAAGGGCAGGGCCTTGGGGGGCGGGCCGGCGGTACGGCGGACGGCGCCCGTCGCGTCGTCCTGCTGCACCGTCACCGTCGCCCTCCGCGGACCTCCCGGGTCGCGCTCCGCCGATCGGTGCGCCGTCCCCACCCAGGCAACGACCGGGCCGGGCCCGGCGTTACGCAGCGCGGCCGCACGGTCACAGGGGTCACCGCAGTCCCGGGGGCACCAACGCGGCGAGCCGGCGGACCGCGCGGTGCTGCAGCGCCTTGATCGCGCCGTCCTTCCGGCCCATCGCGGCCGCGGTCTCGGCGACGCTGAGGTCCTGGAGGAAGCGCAGTTCCAGGCACTCTCGCTGGTCGGCGGAGAGCTGCTGCATGCAGGCGACGAGCTCGGCGTCCGTGAGCCGCTGCACGACCGTGTCCTCCGGGCTCCCGGTCGCCCGGTCCGCGGTGCGCATGTCCGCGGTGGTGACCTCCAGCCGGTGGCGGCTGCTCTTCACGTGGTCGAGCACGATGTTGCGGGCGATCGTGACCAGCCAGGCACCCACGTCGCGGCCCTGGAAGGTGAGCGAGTCGATCCGGCGCAGCGCGCGGACGAAGGTCTCGCTGGTGAAGTCCTCCGCGGTCGCCCGGTCGCCCACCCGGAGCAGCAGGAAGCGGTAGACCACGTCGACGTACCGGTCGTAGAGCAGGCCGAACCCCTCGGCGTCGCCCTGCTGCGCCCGGCGGACGAACTCCCAGACCTCGTCCGGGTCCGCGTGCGGGCCGGCGGGCGCGGACCCGCTGTCCTCGACGGGGGGCGCCGGCGCCTCGCCGACGACGACCGGAGGGCCGCCCGCCAGGGGCGGCTCGGGCCGGGGGCGGGGACCGACCGGCGGCGCGGCCCGGCGCCGGGCAGCGCGCTGACGGGCGCGGACGGGTGGGCGCGGGTCATGCCGTGCAGCTCCTCCACCCCTGGTCCGGCCGGCTCGCCCGGCGTGGCACGACCCGCTGCGGGCGGCTCACCGGGATGACACCATCGTGCCCCGATGGCGTCGTCGCCGCCGGTCGGGGGCGGTGCGTGGGTCCAGGGAGGTCCGTGTGACAGGAGAGGGCGCCCCGGTGGCGTCGACCGCGCCGGTGGGGTCCCTGGCCGCGCTGGTGCGACGCGCGGCCGCCACCTCGGGCGGATCCCCGGCGCTGGTGCACGGGGACCGCCGGCTGACCTGGGCGGAGCTCGACGCGCTCGTCGACCGGGCCGCCGCCGGCTACCGCGCCCGGGGCCTGGCCACCGGCGACCGGGTGGCGGTGCAGCTGCGCAACGGCGTCGACTGGGTCGTCGCGGTCACCGGCGCGCTGCGGGCCGGGCTGGTCGTCGTCCCGGTCAACACCGCCTACACCGACCCCGAGGTGTCGCACCTGCTCACCGACTCCGGCGCGCGGCTGCTGGTGGCCACCGCCGAGCGGCCGGAGCTGGCCGGGGTGCCGGTGCTGGCCGGGCCGCCGGACGACGACGGCCCGGCTCCCGACGACCCCGAGGACCCGGCCGCGCTGGCGCTGCTCGCCTACACCAGCGGCTCCACCGGCCGGCCGCGGGGCGCGATGCTCACCCACGCAGCGCTGCTGGCCAACCAGCGGCAGTGCCTGGCCCTGGACCCGCCGCCGGTGCGCGCCGGTGACCGGGTGCTGGTCGCGCTCCCGCTCTTCCACGTCTACGGCTTCACCAGCGCCTGGGGGCTGGCCGCCGCCACCGGCGCCTGCGCCGTCCTGGTCGAGGAGTTCGACCCGCTGGCCACCCTCCGGCTGATGGCCGAGGAGGAGGTCACCACCGTCCCGGCGGCACCACCGATGTACGCGGCCTGGCTGGCGGCCGCGGACGCCGCCGGCTCCGACGCCGTCCTCCGCCGGGCCTTCGCCGCCGTCCGCACGGCCAGCTCCGGGTCCGCGCCGCTGGCGGCGGCGGTGCTCACCGCGATGCGGGACCGGGCCGCGGTCACCGTCTGGGAGGGCTACGGGCTCACCGAGGCCGGGCCCGTGCTGGCCAGCACGCTGGTCACCGGCCGGCCGGTGCCCCGGCGCATCGGCGGACCGCTGCCGGGGATCGAGCTGCGGCTGCGGGACACCGCGGGTGGCCCGACGGCCGGTGACGACCCCTCGGACGACCGGCTGGAGGACGAGCAGGAGGAGGCCGGGGAGATCTGCGCCCGCGGCCCCAACCTGTTCAGCGGCTACTGGCCCGACGGCGCCGACGGCCCGGACGCGCAGGGCTGGCTGCTCACCGGCGACATCGCCTACCGCGACGTCGACGGCGACCTGGTGCTGGTCGACCGCCGGCGCGACCTGGTGCTGGTCAACGGGTTCAACGTCTACCCGGGCGAGGTCGAGCGGGTGCTCGACGCGCACCCGGGGGTCGCCCGGAGCGCGGTCATCGGGCTGCCCGACCCGCGGACCGGGGAGGCGGTGCACGCCGTCGTGGTGGCCGCGCCGGGTGCCGAGGTCGACGAGGCGGAGCTGCGCGCGCACGCCGCGGCGTCGCTGGCGCGGTTCAAGGTGCCGGTCGCGGTGCACGTCGTGCCCGAGCTGCCGCAGTCGCTGACCGGCAAGGTGAGCCGCGCCCGGCTGCGGGAGCTGGGGATGGAACGAGCGGCCCGCGCCGCCCTCTGGGAGGAACCCGGTGACTGAGCCGACACCGCGCCTGCAGCTGCTCACCCGGACCGGGTGCCACCTGTGCGCCGTGGCCGAGGAGACGCTCACCCGCATCGGTGCGGAGGCCGGTCTGACGCCGGTGCTGGTCGACGTCGACGGCGACGAGGAGCTGCGCGCCGAGTACGGTGACCGCGTCCCGGTGGTGCTGCTCGACGGCCGGGAGCACAGCTACTTCACCGTCGACGTGGTGCGGCTGCGGCGCGACCTCGGCACCGGCTGAGCCACCGGCCGCACCCGACCGGGTGGCGCACGGCGTGGCATCCGCCACAGCGGGCGCCCGTGACCTGCGCGAACGGGGTCGACGACTTTGTTCACGGCTTCACAAGCGGTTACCGTGAGGTGGCCGGGCGCTGACGCGCCCAGGTCCTACACGTGCCGTAGCCCCACGTGCCCGTGCCCCGAGTCCCCCGAACGTCCGGTCCCGTCCGGGTCGCGTTCGGATCGCTGGAGAGTCTGCCCGTGACCCAGTCGCGGCCCCGGAACATCCCGGAGGCCACCGTCGCCCGGCTGGCCGTGTACCTGCGGGTGCTGGCCGGTCTCGCCGACGACGGTCGCAGCCATGTCTCCTCCGGCGAGCTGGCCTCCGCCGCCGGGGTCAACCCCGCCGGCCTCCGCAAGGACCTCTCGCACCTGGGGCCCTGCGGCGTGCGGGGGGTCGGCTACTCGGTGGCCGGTCTGCGCGCACGTCTCTCCGAGGCTCTCGGCGGCGAGCGGTCCCGGCCGTGCGTGCTCGTCGGGCTCGGCCGCCTCGGCTCGGCGCTGGCCGACTACACCGGCTTCGCCAGCCGCGGCTTCACCTTCGTCGGCCTGCTGGACAGCGACCCCGCCACGGTGGGGACCCGGGTGGGCGGCTGCACGGTCCGCCCGGTGGAGGAGCTCGAGGCGGTGGTGCGAGCCACCGCCGCCACGATCGGCGTCATCACGACACCGGCCGAGGTGGCGCAGTCGGTCTGCGACCGGCTCGTCGCGGCCGGGGTGAGGAGCATCTTGAACTTCGCGCCGGTGGCGTTGTCCGTCCCCGCGGGCGTCGACGTCCGCAAGGTCGACCTGTCCGTCGAGCTGCAGGTGCTGGCCTTCCTGGACCAGCAGCGCGCCCAGGTGCCCGCGCCGGCAGCCGCACTGCGCACCGCGGGGAGCCTGGGATGAGCCTGCTCGCCGTCGGGATCAGCCACCAGACCGCGCCGGTCGCCCTGCTCGAGCAGGTCAGCATGAGCGGCGACGACACGGTCAAGACGCTGCACGAGCTCCTCGACAGCGACCACGTCAGCGAGGCCATGGTGCTGGCCACCTGCAACCGGATCGAGGTCTTCGCCGAGGTCGACCGCTTCCACGGCGGCGTCACCGACGTCAGCCGGGTGCTCGCCCGGCACGCCGGCGCCACGGTCGAGGAGCTCTCGCCCTACGTCACCGTCTACTACGAGGACCAGGCGATCGGGCACCTGTGCACGGTCGCCGCGGGCCTGGACTCGATGGTCGTGGGGGAGACGCAGGTGCTCGGGCAGCTGCGCGCCGCCTACGCGCTGGCCCAGGAGCAGGGCACGGTCGGGCGCGAGCTGCACCCGATCGCCCAGCGCGCGCTGCGGGTGGGCAAGCGGGTGCACGCCGAGACCGGCATCGACCGGGCCGGCGCCTCGCTGGTGTCGGTCGCGCTGGACCGGGTGACCGACCTGATCGGTGACCTGACCGGCCGCCCGGTGCTCGTCGTCGGCGCGGGCTCGATGGGCGCGCTGGCCGCGACCACGCTGGCCCGCCGCGGCGCCGCGGTCACCGTCAGCAGCCGCACCCCGGCCAGCGCCGCGCGCCTGGCCGAGACGATCGGCGGCCGGCAGGCCGACCTGGACCAGCTGCCCGTGGAGCTGGCCGCCGCCGACGTGCTGGTCACCTGCACTGGCGCCACCGGCACGGTGATCGGCGAGGAGCTGGTCGCCGGCGCGATGAGCGGCCGGGGTGACCGGCGCCTGGTCGTCGTCGACCTGGCGCTGCCCCGCGACGTCGAGGCCACCGTCGCCGGCCTGCCCGGCGTGCACGTGGTCGACCTGGCGATGCTGCAGGGGGAGCGGGCCGCCCACCCGGGGCAGCCGGTGGCCGGGTCGGTCGCCGCCGACGACATCGCCGCCGCCCACGCGCTCGTCGAGCTGGAGACCTCGCTGCTGCGTGCCGAGCGGCAGGCCGCCGCCGTGGCGCCCACCGTCTCCGCGCTGCGCAGCCAGGCCGCCGACGTCGTCGACGCCGAGCTGCTGCGGCTGTCCACCCGGCTGCCCGACCTGGACGCCAAGGCCCGCAGCGAGATCGCCCGCACCGTGCGCCGCGTCGTCGACAAGCTGCTGCACGAGCCGACCGTCCGGGTGAAGGAGCTGGCCTCCGCTCCCGGCGGCACCGACTACGCCGACGCGCTGCGCGCGCTGTTCGGCCTGGGCCTGTCCGGCGCCACCGACGGCGACCGGGCCACCCTCTCCGACGCGGTCACCGTCGACCCGCAGCTCCCGGCCGGCACCCCGCTGTCGGCGCTGGACCCGCGGATCGAGGCCGCCCGCGAGGGGCGCGCCGGGGGTGCCCCGTGACCGCCGCCGCGCCGCTGCGGCTGGGCACCCGCGCCAGCCAGCTCGCCCTCACCCAGTCCTCGCACGTCGCCGACGCGCTGACCGCGGCCACCGGCGTGCCGGTCGAGCTGGTGCACGTGAGCACCTACGGCGACCGCTCGATGGAGGCGATCACCCAGCTCGGCGGCACCGGCGTCTTCGTCGCGGCGCTGCGCGAGGCGCTGCTGCGCGGTGAGGTCGACCTCGCGGTGCACAGCTACAAGGACCTGCCCACCGCGCCCGCCCCGGGGCTGACGCTCGCCGCCGTCCCGCCCCGCGAGGACGCCCGGGACGCGCTCGTCGCCCGGGACGGGCTCACCCTCGGTGAGCTGCCCGCCGGCGCCCGCGTGGGCACCGGCGCTCCCCGGCGGATGGCGCAGCTGCGCGCGCTCGGCCTCGGCCTGGACGTGGTGCCGATCCGCGGCAACGTGGACACCCGGATGGCCCGCGCCCTCGGGCCGGACGCCGACCTGGACGCCGTCGTGCTGGCCCGCGCCGGGCTGGCCCGGATCGACCGGCTGGCCGCGGTGACCGAGGTGCTCGACCCGCTCCAGGTGCTGCCCGCGCCGGCCCAGGGCGCGCTCGCCGTCGAGTGCCGCACCGAGGACTCCCGGGTGCGCGAGCTGCTCGCCGTCCTGGAGGACCCGGCCACCCGCGCCTGCGTCGCCGCCGAGCGCGCCGTGCTCGCCGCGCTGGAGGCCGGCTGCAGCGCGCCCGTGGCGGCCTCCGCCGAGCTGGCCGAGGACGAGCACGGCGCGGCCGAGCTCTACCTGCGCGCCTCGGTGACCGCGATCGACGGCAGCGACGGCATCCGCGGCTCGCTCACCGGCCCGGCCGTCGAGGCCGAGGCGCTGGGCCGCCAGCTGGCCGCCGAACTGCTCGACCGCGGCGCCGCCGCGCTGATGGCGACACCCCGGTGACGCGCCATCCCGAGCGGGTGCCCACCCGCTCCTCCGACCCCGTACCACCCGCAGCGACCCCCTCCGGGGGCAGGAACAGGAGCACGCGATGACGCGCTCACGCAAGCAGAACGGCAGCAGCAAGGGCACCGTGGTGTTCGTCGGTGCCGGCCCCGGTGACCCGGAGCTGCTGACCGCCCGGGCGAGCGCAGCGCTCGCCGGCGCCGACACGGTGCTGGTCGACCCCGACGTCTCCGCCGCCGTCACCGAGGCGGTGCGCGAGGCGTACCCGGACCTCGAGCTGACCCCGGTGAGCGGTGAGCCGGCCGACGTGGCCAAGGGCGCCGTCGCCGCGGCCAAGAGCGGCAACGTGGTGGTCCGGCTGGTCGCCGGTGACCCGTTCACCAGTGACGCCGTGGTCAAGGAGGCGCTCGCGGTCACCCGTACCAGCGTCCCGTTCGACGTCGTCCCCGGCGTCGCGGTGAGCACCGCGGTGCCCGGCTACGCCGGCGTCCCGCTGGGTGGCACCTCGGTGACCGCCGACGTGCGCCCGGGCGCCGAGGCCCCGGCCGACCTGGCCGCGCTGGCCGCCGCCGCCTCGGGCACCGGGGCCGCGCTGGTGCTGCAGGCCTCCGCCGAGCAGCTGCCGACCCTGGCCGCCGGCCTGGTCGAGGGCGGCCTCTCCGGCGCCACGCCGGTCCTGGTCACCACCGGGGGCAGCGGCACCGCGCAGAAGAGCATCGCCGGCAAGCTGGCGGCCGTGGCGGAGAAGTCCGCCGGGCTCGACGCGCTCACCGGCCCGGTCGTGGTGACCGTCGGCTCCGCCGTGGACAAGCGCGGCAAGCTCGGCTGGTGGGAGAGCCGCCCGCTGTTCGGCTGGCGCGTGCTGGTGCCCCGCACCAAGGAGCAGGCCGGCGAGATGAGCGAGCGGCTGCGCGCCTACGGCGCCGTCCCGGTCGAGGTGCCGACCATCGCCGTCGAGCCGCCGCGCAGCCCCGCGCAGATGGACCGCGCGGTCAAGGGCCTGGTCACCGGCCGCTACGGCTGGATCGTGTTCACCTCCACCAACGCCGTGCGCGCGGTGCGGGAGAAGTTCGTGGAGCTGGGCCTGGACGCCCGGGCCTTCGCCGGCGTCAAGGTCGCCTGCGTCGGTGAGCAGACCGCCCAGGCGGTGCGCGACTTCGGCATCGTGCCGGAGCTGGTGCCCACCGGCGAGCAGTCCAGCGAGGGCCTGCTGGCCGACTTCCCGCCCTACGACGACGTCTTCGACCCGATCGACCGGGTGCTGCTGCCCCGCGCCGACATCGCGACCGAGACCCTGGCCGCGGGCCTGGTCGAGCGTGGCTGGGAGATCGACGACGTCACCGCCTACCGGACCGTCCGGGCGGCGCCGCCGGCGGCCGCGGTGCGCGAGGCGATCAAGGGTGGCGGCTTCGACGCGGTCTGCTTCACCTCCTCCAGCACCGTGCGCAACCTGGTCGGCATCGCCGGCAAGCCGCACGCCAAGACCGTCGTCGCGGTGATCGGCCCGGCCACCGCCGCCAGCGCCACCGAGTTCGGCCTGCGGGTCGACGTCCAGCCCGAGACCGCGGCCGTCGGCCCGCTGGTCGACGCGCTGGCCGAGTTCGCGCAGGCCCGCCGGGCCGAGGCCGAGGGCGAGAAGTGACCGACCCCGACGTACGCCGGGCCGGCGCTCACCCCGGGTTCGCCCGGGGGCGCCGGCTCCGCTCCACCCCGGCGATGCGGCGGTGGACCGCGCAGACCCGGCTGGCCCCGGCCGACCTGGTGCTGCCCGTCTTCGTCAAGGAGGGCATCGCCGAGCCGCAGCCGATCAGCTCGATGCCCGGTGTCGTCCAGCACACCCAGGACTCGCTGCGGCAGGCCGCGCACGAGGCCGCCGAGGCGGGCATCAGCGGGCTGATGCTCTTCGGCATCCCCGCCGACAAGGACCCGGTCGGGTCGCAGGCCGACGCGGCCGACGGCGTGGTCAACCGTGCCCTGCAGCACCTGCGCGCCGACCTCGGCGACGAGCTGGTGCTGATGGCCGACCTCTGCCTCTGCGAGTACACCGACCACGGGCACTGCGGCGTCGTGACACCCGCCGGCGTCGTGGACAACGACCCCACGCTGGACCGGTACGCCGCCGTGGCGATCGCCCAGGCCCAGGCCGGGGCGCACGTGATCGCGCCCAGCGGGATGATGGACGGCCAGGTCGCGGCCATCCGCGCCGGGCTGGACAGCGCCGCGTACACCGAGACGCCGATCCTCGCCTACGCGGCGAAGTACGCCTCCGGCTTCTACGGCCCCTTCCGTGAGGCCGCCGAGGGCGCGCCGCAGTTCGGCGACCGCTCGACCTACCAGATGGACCCGCCGAACGCCGACGAGGCGCTGCGCGAGGTCGCGCAGGACCTCGCCGAGGGCGCGGACGCCGTCATGGTCAAGCCGGCGCTGCCCTACCTGGACATCGTCGCCCGGGTCGCCGACGCCGTCGACGTCCCGGTGGCCGCTTACCAGGTCAGCGGTGAGTACGCGATGGTCGAGGCGGCCGCCGCGAACGGCTGGGTCGACCGGCAGCGGGCCGTGCTGGAGACGCTGACCGCGATCCGCCGGGCCGGCGCGGGGTCGGTGCTCACCTACTGGGCGGTCGAGGCCGCCCGCTGGCTGCGGTAAGCGGAACCCCGATGACCGACCCCGAGCCCCCGGCCGACGCGACCTACGTCGAGCCCGGGGGGTCGTGGCGGCTGTTCTGGCTGGCCGCCGCCGTGCTGGGCGCGCTGCTGGTGCTCGCCGCACTGCTGCCGGGCCTGTCGGCCGGGGTGGTCGCCGTGGTCGCCGGCCTCGTGCTGGGGGTGCTGGCCGCCGGCACGCTGTCGGCCCGCCGGGCCTGGACCGTGCGGGTCGGCGGTCGCGGCTCCGACGCCGCGCTGAGCGTCGGCCGGGAGCGGATCCCGCTGGCCGACGTCGACGCCGACCACCTGCGCGCCGTCCAGGCCGGGACGGCGGGGGTGGACGCCGGCGCCCCCGTGCTGGGCGGTGGCTGGTCGCTGCCGCGGGGCCGCACCGGGCTGCCGCTGCGGCGTACCGACGGCGGCACCGTGCTCGTCCCGACCCGCGCGCCGCGGGCTGTGACCGTCGCCATCCTGGCCGGGCACCCCGGGGGCGGCGCTCCCACAGATCCGCCTGGGAGAGTGGAGCCGTGACCGAGCCCTACCCGTACGAGGCGCCGGCGTCGGCGCAGTTGTTCGACCGGGCCCGGCAGGTGACGCCGGGCGGGGTCAACTCCCCGGTGCGCGCCTTCCGCGCCGTCGGTGGCACCCCCCGGTTCATGGCCTCGGGCTCCGGCCCCTGGCTCACCGACGCCGACGGCCGCCGCTACGTCGACCTGGTGGCCTCCTGGGGGCCGATGATCCTGGGGCACGCGCACCCCGAGGTGGTCGCCGCCGTCACCGCCGCGGCCCGCAACGGCTTCACCTTCGGCACGCCCACCGCGGCCGAGGCCGAGCTGGCCGAGGAGATCGCCGGCCGCGTCGACCCGGTCGAGCGGGTGCGGCTGGTCAACTCCGGCACCGAGGCGGTGCTCTCGGCGCTCCGGCTGGCCCGCGGGTACACCGGGCGGCCGCTGGTGGTGAAGTTCGCCGGCTGCTACCACGGCCACGTCGACGCGCTGCTGGCCTCCGCCGGCTCCGGCGTCGCCACCCTGCTGCACGCCTCCGGCTCCGACGTCGCCCGGCTCGGCCTGCCCGACACCCCGGGCGTCACCACCGGGGCCGCGGCCGACACGATCGTGCTGCCCTACAACGACGTCGCCGCGGTCGAGGCCGTCTTCGCCGAGCGCGGTGACCAGATCGCGTGCGTGGTCACCGAGGCGGCGCCGGGCAACATGGGCGTCGTCCCGCCGCTGGACGGCTTCAACGCCGAGCTGCGCCGGATCACCGCCGCGCACGGCGCGCTGCTGCTCGTCGACGAGGTGATGACCGGCTTCCGGGTGTCCCGCGCCGGCTGGTACGGCCTCGACCCGGTCGACGCCGACCTGTTCACCTTCGGCAAGGTCATGGGCGGCGGCATGCCGGCCGCGGCGTTCGGCGGCCGCGCCGAGGTGATGGAGCAGCTCGCCCCGTCCGGGCCGGTGTACCAGGCGGGCACGCTGGCCGGGAACCCGGTCGCCGTCGCCGCCGGGCTCACCACGCTGCGGCTGTGCACCGACGAGGTCTACGCGCGCTGCGACGAGGTCGCCGCCACGCTGCGCGGCGCCGCCAGCGCGGCGCTGTTCGCCGCCGGCGTGCCGCACCGGGTGCAGCAGGCCGGGTCGATGTTCTCGGTGTTCTTCGTCCCCGACGAGCGGCAGGTGCGCGACTACGCCGACGCCCGCACCCAGGACGTCGCGGCGCACACCGCCTTCTTCCACGCGATGCTCGCCCGCGGGGTGTACCTGCCGCCGTCGGCGTTCGAGGCGTGGTTCGTCAGCGCCGCGCTGGACGACGAGGCCGTCGAGCACGTGCTCGCCGCCCTGCCCGCCGCCGCCTCGGCCGCCGCGGCCGCTGCCGGGGGACCGGCGCCGTCCGCCGTCTCCACCGACGCCCAGGAGCTGCAGCCGTGAGCGAAGACCAGCGTGAGCATCGCAGCGAGGAACGAGCGAGGAGCGGAGCGCTGGGCGGGAGCGAACCGTTGAACAGCGTGAGCCAGACGACCGTCCACCTGATGCGGCACGGCGAGGTGCACAACCCGGCGGGCGTGCTCTACGGCCGGCTGCCCGGCTACCGGCTGTCGGTCACCGGTGAGGCGATGGCGCTGGCGGGCGCCGAGTGGTTCGCCGACAAGGGCGTCACGCACCTGGTGGCCAGCCCGCTGGAGCGGGCGCAGCAGACCGCGCAGCCGATCAGCGATGCGCTGGGGCTGGAGATCCACACCGACGACCGGATCATCGAGGCCGGCAACGCGTTCGAGGGCAAGACCTTCGGGGTCGGCGACGGCGCGCTGCGCCGGCCGGCCAACTGGTGGCTGATGCGCAACCCCTTCCGGCCGTCCTGGGGCGAGCCGTACGTGGAGATCGCCGCCCGCATGCTGGCCGCGGTCGAGACCGCCCGGGACGCTGCCCGCGGCTCGGCCGCGGTGCTGGTCAGCCACCAGCTGCCGATCTGGACGGTGCGGCTGCACGTGGAGGGTCGCCGGTACGTGCACGACCCGCGCCGACGGGAGTGCGGCCTGGCCAGCGTCACCTCCCTCAGCTACGACGGCGACCGGCTGGTGGGCATCTCCTACGCCGAGCCGGCCGGCGCCACCGACCCGGACGAGGTGCCCGGTGCGTAGCAGCCTGGCGGCCGCGCTCGCGCTGGCCGGCGTCCTGCTGGCCGGGTGCACGAGCGGCGAGAGCGCCGTGGACGTGAACAACGGCGGGGAGTTCCGCTACGTGGCGAGCACCCCGGCCGGCGAGGTCATCCCCGAGGGGGAGCGGGAGAGCGCGCCGGAGTTCTCCGGCACCCTGCTCGACGGTGGGGACTTCGACTCCACCGAGCTGGCCGGCGACGTCGCGGTGCTCAACTTCTGGGGGTCCTGGTGCCCGCCGTGCCGGGTGGAGACCCCGCAGTTTCAGGAGGTCTACGACGAGGTGCGCGACGACGGCGTCCAGTTCCTCGGCCTCAACGTCAAGGAAACCGATCAGCAGTTCGCCGACGCTTTCGTGGCGACGAAGGGCATCACCTTCCCCTCGCTCTACGACCCGCGGGGCGAGGTCGCGCTGGCCTTCCGCGACTACCCGGCCAACGCCATCCCCTCGACGATCGTCCTCGACCGCGAGAACCGGGTCGCGGCGGTGTACACCGGTGAGGTGCGCCAGGACGACCTGCGCACGGTGCTGGCGCAGCTGACCGGGGAGGCCTGAGGTGGGCGACGGGGTGCAGGGCCTGGTCGCCGACGGCCCGCTGCTGGTCGCGGCGCTGGTGTCCGCGCTCGCCGGGCTGATCAGCTTCGCCTCCCCCTGCGTGCTGCCGCTGGTGCCCGGCTACCTCTCCTACGTCACCGGCCTGGTCGGCACCGGCACCGGCACCCGCGCCACGGCTCCGGCCACCGGGAGCGGCGTGGCGACGGCGGTGCGGCAGGAGACCACCGAGCGGGCGCCGCGCCGGCGCATGGTGCTCGGCGCCGTCCTGTTCGTGCTCGGCTTCACCGTGGTCTTCGTGGCGCTGAGCAGCGCCTTCGGCGGTATGGGTCGGCTGCTGCTGCAGTACAACGACATCATCACCCGGGTGATGGGCGTGGTCACCATCGCCGTCGGGCTCGGCTTCCTCGGCTGGCTGCCGTTCCTGCAGCGCACCGCCCGGCTGAACGCCCGCCCGGCCGCCGGGCTGGCCGGGGCACCGCTGCTCGGTGTCGTCTTCGGCCTCGGCTGGACCCCGTGCCTGGGCCCCACCCTGTCGGCGGTGCAGAACCTCGCCTTCCAGGAGGCGACCGCCGGCCGCGGTGCACTGCTGGGCCTGGCCTACTGCCTGGGGCTGGGCGTGCCGTTCGTGCTGGTCGCGCTCGGCGCGCGCTGGGCGGTCGGCACCATGTCCTTCCTGAAGACCCACGCCCGCGCGGTGACCCGTTTCGGCGGCGCCGTCCTGGTGCTCGTCGGGCTGCTGCTGGTCACCGGCGCGTGGACCGAGATGATGCGCTGGCTGCAGGGCTGGCTGGCCGCCACCGGCCTCGCGGAGAGCGCGCCGCTGTGACCACCACCGCCCAGCCGCGCGCGGCTGCCGCCCCGGCCCCGCCGCCCCGCCCTCGGCCGGGCGCCGGCTGGCCAACCGCCTGCTCCGCTGGTGGCGACAGCTCACCGCCATGCGCACCGCGCTGATCCTGCTGTTCCTGCTCGCCCTGGCCGCCATCCCCGGGTCGTTGCTGCCGCAGCGGTCGCTGTCGCAGACCAACGTCAACCAGTACTTCGTCGACCACCCGACCCTCGCGCCGTGGCTGGACCGGCTGTTCCTGTTCGACGTGTTCAGCTCGCCGTGGTTCGCCGCGATCTACCTGCTGCTGTTCATCTCGCTGATCGGCTGCGTGTTCCCGCGGGCGGTCGAGCACGGCCGCACGCTGTTCACCCCGCCGCCCACGGCACCCCGGCACCTGCACCGGCTGCCGGAGTCGGCCACGCTGCCCACCCCGCTGGCCGCACCCGCGGCGCTGGACGTGGTGGAGGAGGAGCTGCGGGTCCGCCGGTTCCGGGTGGTCCGCCGCGACGGGAAGGCCGGTCCGGAGCTGTCGGCGGAGAAGGGGTACCTGCGCGAGACCGGCAACGTGCTGTTCCACCTCTCCCTGCTGGCGCTGCTGCTCGGCCTGGCCGGCGGGAAGCTGTGGGGCTACGAGGGCAGCATCCTGGTCACCGAGGGCTCCGGGTTCTGCAACACCGTCCAGCAGTACGACACCTACTCGGCCGGCCCGCTGGTCGACAACGGCGAGATGTCGGACCTCTGCGTGGACCTGGCCGACTTCTCCGCCACCTACGAGGAGAACGGCACTGCGGCCTCCTACACCGCCGACATCACCTACGGCCCGGCCGGCGGGGGTGCCGACCAGGAGACGACGATCGGGGTCAACGACCCGCTGCGCACCGACGGCGACCGGGTGTACGTGACCGGCCACGGCTACAGCCCGTGCTTCACCGTGGCGGTGCCCGGCGCCGAGCCGATCACCGACGCCTGCGCTCCGTTCCTCCCCACCGATCAGGCCGTCATGGGCAGCGAGGGCGTGCTCAAGCTCCCCGACCTCGGGGCCGGCATCACCGAGCAGCTGGCGATCCAGGGCTTCTTCGCCCCCACCGGTGTCGTGCAGGGCGGCATCCTCTCCTCGGCCGACCCGCGCCCGCTCGACCCGCAGGTCGCGGTCTTCGTCTACTCCGGTTACCTGGGGCTGGACTCGGGGCTGCCGCAGTCGGTCTACACGCTCGACCAGCGGCTGATCGACCAGGACCGGCTCACCGAGGTCGGCCGGGCCAACCTGGCGGTCGGGGAGTCGACGACGCTGCCGGACGGCACCGTGGTCACCTTCAGCAGCTACCGGCAGTTCGCCGCCCTGCAGCTGTCCCACGACCCCGGCCAGATCTGGGTGCTCGGCGCCGCGATCGCGGTCCTCGTCGGGCTGCTCGGCATGCTGCTGGTGCGCCGCGAGCGGGTCTTCGCCCGGGTCGGCCCGGCGGCCGACGGCGGGGGTACGGTGCTGTCGATCGGCTCGCTGACGCGGGGCAGCGCCGACACCGGCCCCCGGTTCGCCGAGCTGACCGACGACGTCACGCGCGCGCTGGCCGCGACCGCACCGGCACCGCCCCCGTCACCCGAGAGAGAGGCACCGCCGTCGTGATCGACGAGTCGCTCGCCGCGCTGTCCGACACGCTCTTCTCCGTCACCGTGGGCCTGTACTCGCTCGCCGTGGTGGCGTTCTGCGCCGAGCTGGCCTTCGGCCGGCCCGCCCGTGCCCGTGCGCTCGTCGCGGCCGGCCACGCACCGGCCGAGCCCATCGGCACCCCGGCCGGTGCGGACGACGCGCCGGAGACCGGCCGGGCCCGCCGGCTGGGCCTGGCCGGGATGGTCCTCACCGTCGCCGGCGCGTTGACCCACGCCGGGGTGCTGGTCACCCGGGGGATGGCCGCCGACCGGCTGCCCTGGGGCAACATGTACGAGTTCTCCACCGCGGTGGTGCTCGTGGCGGTCATCGCCTACGCGGTGCTGGCCGTGCGCACGCCGTCCCTGCGGCACATCGGCGTCTTCGTGCTGGCCCCGGTCGTCCTCTCGCTGGTGCTGATCGGGCTGTTCCTCTACGTGGAGACCGGTCCGCTGGTGGCCGCGCTGCGCTCCAGCTGGCTGGCGGTGCACGTGAGCACCGCGACGCTGGGCTTCGGCATCTTCTTCGTCAGCGGGATCGCCAGCATCCTGTACCTGGTCCGCAGTCGCCGCGAGTCCCGCGCGGCGGCGGGGGAGGTCCTGGCGCCGTCCCTGCTGGACCGGCTGCCCACGGCGGCGGCGCTCGACCGCACCGCGCACCGCACGGCCGTCTTCGGCTTCCCGATCTGGACGTTCGCGGTCATCGCCGGTGCGATCTGGGCGGAGAGCGCCTGGGGCCGCTTCTGGGGCTGGGACCCCAAGGAGACCTGGGCGTTCATCGCCTGGGTGGTCTACGCCGCCTACCTGCACGCCCGGACGACGTCCGGCTGGCGCGGTCGCCCCGCCGCCTGGATCAACATCGTCGGCCTGGTCGTGATGATCTTCAACCTGCTGTTCGTCAACCTGGTGTCCACCGGGCTGCACAGCTACGGCGGCGTCAACTGACCCTCCGGTCACCCAGGGTCACGATCGGGTGAATGGCACACCGGGTGGGTCGGTGGCGACTCGCGGCCAGGTGCGCGTTCGTGCCATCCTCGGCGCATGACTGAACCCGGTGGAGTTCACTGTGGGTAGGCACCTGGCGGCTGAGGGCGCGTCCGTGCACCCGCTCGTCGCCGCGGCGCTGCAGCAGCGGCCCGAGCCGTCCGGCCCCCGGCACGCCGCCGGCTCCGGTGGGCTCGGCTGGCCGGGCGACCCGGCCGACGGCACCGGCCTCGGCTGGCCCGGCGACCTGGACGTCGACGGCGGCACCGACCGTGCTGAGGTCCCGGCGGAGGAGCACGCCACCCCGCGCCGGACCGGCTGGCGCCGGCTCTTCGGCGGCTCTCGCACCGCCGCCTGAACAAGGACCCCGCTGCCCCCACCACTCGCTGGCTCGCGGTGGGACCCGGCAGCGGGGCCGGGAACGACGCGAGCCGTCAGCCTCCGGGGAGGCTGACGGCTCGCGTCGTCTGCGGGCGGCGGTTCAGCTCAGGCTGCCGTCGTCCCGCTTGGCCCGGCGCTCGAGCTCCCGGAGGAACTCCGGGTCGTCGTCGGGCGCCACCGGCCGGGTCGGGCGCTGGGCCTTCGGCGGCCGTGGCGGCCGGGGTCCGGCACCGGGCCGCCCGATCCCACCCGAGCCGCCGGGACCCCCGCCCTGAGCCGCGGCAGCCCGCATCACGAGCACGACCACCGCGGCAGCGATCACCAGCATCACCAGGAAGACCATCGGTCCACCCCCCTCGTCAGCACCCAATGTACGACCGCGCCGATACTGGGACCCGGTGATCTCGCGCGGAGCGTGCGAGGCGCACAGACCGGGCACAGCGGCTCCACAGGGACGCCGGGTGCGACCACGGCAGGACCGGAGGGGCGTCATCGACGCGGTGGACGAGCAGCTGATCGCGCTGCTGGGGGCGAACGGGCGGGCCAGCTACGCCGAGCTCGCCCGGCAGGTGGGCCTCTCGGCGCCCTCCGTGCACGAACGGGTGGGCAAGCTGGAGGCCGCCGGGGTGATCACCGGGTACCGCGCGGAGGTCGACCCGGCCGCGGTGGGCCTGGGCGTCACCGCGCTGGTGGGCGTGATCGAGAGCGACCAGGTGGACGACGTCGGTCTGGAGGAGGCGCTCGCCGCGCTCACCCCGGTCGAGGACTGCTGGCGGGTGGCCGGCAGCGAGGGCTACGTGCTCAAGGTGCGGGTGCCCGACATCCCGGCGCTGGAGGACACCATCAGTGCCATCAACCGGATCCGGGGCGTGGCCCGCACCCGGACCACGGTGGTTCTTTCAACGAAGTGGGAGGGACGTCGTGGCTGACGACGCGCAGGCACCGGTGACCCCCGTGGGGCCGGTCGGACCGACCGGTGGACCAGCGGAGCCGCCGCCGCTGGTGCCGTGGCTGCTGGCCTACACCGCGGCCCGGCTGGCGATCGTGGCCGGCCTGATCGCGCTGATCTGGGTGCTGGGGCTGCCCGGCTTCCCGGCGCTGCTGATCGGGCTGCTGCTGGGCATGCCGGTGGCCTACCTGGCGCTGCGCCCGATGCGCGACCGGCTCACCGAGGCGATCGCGGGGCGCAGCGTGCGCAAGCAGCAGATCCGGGCCCAGCTGCGCGGCGAGGACGACGCCGTCAGCTGAGGGCCCCGTCAGCTGACGGCGAGTTCGGCAGCAGGGTGTGTTGTTCTGTGCGCAAGTCCGGCTACGTTCCGTGAGAGAACCGGGCGCGGCCGACCGCGGTCGGCACGCACAGCGGAGACGATGGACCACCCAGGCCCAGAAGCAGCCTCCTTGTGGTTCTCGGCGGTTCAACGGCTCGGTGATGTGCGTTCGTGGCGGCTTCCGCGTCCAGAACCGGCCATGACCGCACATTGCTCGGGCCCGCCGTTCGCGGACGGCCTGGCTGTGCGGCCGTACCCCCTGGCGAACTGCTCCTCCTGCGGGCCGCCGTCCACGCCGCGTGACTAGTGAACGACAGCGGGACTCACGCACATCTGCCACACCTTGCTGCCGAACTCAGCTGAGGGCCCTGTCAGCTGAGGGCGAGGCCGACGGCGAGCAGCACGCCGACGGCGAGGGTCAGCTGACCGGTGCCCTTGAGCGCATCGATCAGGACCGGGCCCCGGCCACCGCCGAGCACGGTGCGCACCGGTGGCACGGCCAGCGGCGCGGCGAGCAGCCCCGACAGCGCCCACGGCCGGGCCAGGCCGATCAGCACGATCGCGGCGAAGACCACCACGAGCAGCCCGGTGAAGAACAGCCGGGTGCGCCCCTCGCCGAGGAGCACCGCCAGCGTGCGCTTGCCGACGGCGGCGTCGCCGTGCACGTCCCGCAGGTTGTTCACCACCAGCAGCGCCACCGAGCACAGCCCGATCGGCACCGCGGCCGCGAACGCCAGCCCGTCCAGCGACTCGGTCTGGGCGAACGTCGTCCCGACGACGGCGACCAGCCCGAAGAAGACGAAGACGAACACCTCGCCCAGCGCCCGGTAGCCGTAGGGGATCGGGCCGCCGGTGTAGGTCCAGGCGGCGAGGATGCTCACCGCGCCGACCGCGACCAGCCACCAGCTGGACAGTGCGGCCAGCGCCAGGCCGGCCACCGCGGCCACGGCGAAGGCGAGCATCGCCGCGACCAGCACCTGCCGGGCGCTGGCGGCGCCGGAGCCGACCAACCGCATCGGGCCCACCCGGTCGGCGTCGGTGCCGCGCTTGCCGTCGGAGTGGTCGTTGGCGTAGTTCACCGCGACCTGCAGGGCGAGCGCCACGAGCAGCGCCAGCAGGGCGGGGGCGAGCCGGAACCCGTCGAGCGCGGCGGCGACGCCGGAGCCGACGAACACCGGCGCGAGGGCGGCGGGCAGGGTGCGGGGGCGGGCACCCGCCAGCCACTGGGCAGGGGTGGCCACTAGATGTCTCCCAGGATGTGGAGGACGGCGCGCCGGTCGGGCTTGCCGGTGTGCAGGGTCGGGACGGTGTCGATCAGGCGCAGCGCCTTGGGCGCGGCGGCGGCGCCGAGCCGCTCGGCCACCCACGGCCGCAGCTCGGCCAGCCGGGGGGCGGCGCCCGGGGCGGCGACGACGGCGGCGACGACGCGCTGACCCCACTCGGGATCGGGCACCCCGGCGACGACGGCGTCGGCGACCGACGGGTGCTCGCGCAGCCGCGCCTCGACCGCCGGCGGGGAGACGTTCACCCCGCCGCTGATCACCACGTCGTCCAGCCGGCCGTGCACGGTCAGCCGGCCGTCGTCGTCGACCGACCCGGCGTCCCGGGTGCGGAACCACACCCCGCCGCCGGGACCAGGCGCGAACGCCTCGGCGGTGGCGGCGGGGTCGAGCCGGTAGCCGTGCGCGAGCACCGGCCCGGTCAGCTCGATCCCGCCGTCGGCCACCCGCACCGAGACGCCGTCCAGCGGCACCCCGTCGTAGACGCAGCCGCCGGCGGTCTCGCTCATGCCGTAGGTGGTGCGCACGCGCACCCCGGCGGCGTGCGCCGCGGCGAGCAGCGCGGGGTCGCTGGCCGCGCCGCCGACGAGCACGCCGTCGAAGGACGCCAGCGCGTCGGGCTCCTCGGCCAGGAACCGGCGCAGCTGGGTCGGGACGAGCGAGACGTACCGGCGGTCACCGGCCGGCAGCCGGGCCGTGGCGGCGGCCAGCGGCTCGCCGCGGCCGAGCACCACCGGCTCCCGGTCGGCCAGCGCGCTGCGCACCAGCACCTGCAGCCCGCCGACGGCGGACACCGGCAGCGCCAGCAGCCAGCTCCCCGCGCCGCCCAGCCGGTCCAGGGTGGCGGTGGCCGAGGCGCGCAGCGCGCCGGCGGACAGCAGCACGCCCTTGCCGCTCCCGGTCGAGCCGGAGGTGACCACCACCAGGTCGGTGCCCGGCTCCAGCGGCTCGTCCGGGCGCAGCAGCTGCCGGGCGGCGTCGGCCGGGCCGGGGTCGGCGGGCAGCACGGCCAGCGGGGCACCACCCGCCAGCGCGGCGCGCAGTGCGGGCCAGACGGTGCCCAGCGCCGCGGCGGGCTCGGCGGCCGACGGCGCCGGCACGAGGGTCAGCTGCCGGGGCACGAGGAGCCACGGTACTGCGCGGGCCGCAGGTGACCGGGGTGCGCTCTACGCTGGGCGGGTGATCGTCCCGGCAGCCGGCGGCGCCGGTGCGGCGCTGGAGGCGCACGTCTACCGCGTGCGGCTGCGCAACCGCTTCCGTGGCCTCGACGTGCGCGACGGCGTGCTGGTCCGCGGCCCGGCCGGCTGGGGCGAGTTCTCCCCGTTCTGGGACTACGACGTCGCCGAGAGCCGCCGCTGGTGGGCCAGCGCCCACGAGGCCGCGGTGCTCGGCTGGCCCGACCCGGTGCGCGGCACGGTGCCGGTGAACGTCACGGTGCCCGCGGTGGGCCCGGAGCGGGCGCACGAGATCGTCGCCGCCTCCGGCTGCCGCACCGCCAAGGTGAAGGTCGCCGACCCCGGCCAGGCCGCCGCCGACGACCTGGCCCGGGTCGAGGCGGTCCGCGACGCGCTCGGCCCGGCCGGCGCGATCCGGGTCGACGCGAACGCCGCCTGGGACGTCGACACCGCGGCCGACCGGCTGACGGCGCTGGACCGGTTCGACCTGGAGTACGCCGAGCAGCCGGTGGCCACGGTCGAGGAGCTGGCCGCGCTGCGCCGCCGGGTCGACGTGCGGATCGCCGCCGACGAGGTGGTCCGCCGGGCGCCGGACCCGCGGCGGGTCGACCTGCGCGAGGCCGCGGACGTCGTCGTCCTCAAGGTGCAGCCGCTGGGCGGCGTCCGGGCCGCGCTGGAGGTGGCCGAGGCGCACGGGCTGCCGTGCGTGGTCTCCTCCGCGCTGGAGAGCTCGGTGGGCATCGCCGCCGGGGTGGCGCTGGCGGCGGCGCTGCCGGAGCTGCCGTTCGCCTGCGGGCTGGCGACGGTCGCGCTGTTCACCGCCGACGTCGCCAGCGAACCGCTGCTGCCGGTCGACGGCGCGCTGCCGGTGACCCGCCCCGTGCCCGACCGGCTCGCCCAGACCGCGGCCGACGCCGAGACCGAGCGGCGCTGGCGCGAGCGGCTGAGCGCGGTGCAGGCGCCGTGAACCCGGCCACCGCCTTCGCCCGCGTGTTGGTCGACGAGCTGGTCCGCGGCGGCGTCACCGACGCGGTCGTCTCGCCCGGTTCCCGGTCGGCCCCGGTCGCGCTCGCGCTCGCCGACGCCGAGACCGCCGGCCGGCTGCGGCTGCACGTGCGCATCGACGAGCGGACGGCGGCGTTCCTGGCGCTGGGGCTGGCCAAGGCCGCCGGGCGGCCGGTGCCGGTGCTCACCACCTCCGGGACGGCGACCGCGCACCTGCACGCCGCGGTGCTGGAGGCCGACGCCAGCGGGGTGCCGCTGCTCGCGCTGACCGCCGACCGGCCACCGGAGCTGCGCGCGACCGGGGCCAACCAGACCATCGAGCAGCCCGGCCTGTACGGGCGGGCGGTGCGCTGGGCGGCCGACGTCGGGGTGCCCGAGGCCGGCCGCGAGGCGGCGCAGAACCGGTACTGGCGCTCGCTGGTGGCCAAGGCGCTGCTGGTGGCCTGCGGAGAGCTGTCCGGCGACCCCGGCCCGGTGCACCTGAACCTGGCGCTGCGCGAGCCGCTGATGCCCGACGACGTCACCCCCGACGTCCGCCCGCCGCTGCCCACCGGCCCGTTCGCCGGCCGTCCGGACGGCGCGCCGTGGACGGCGGCGGTCCCCGGCGGGCGCGCCCCGCACGGCGCGCCGCTCACCGGCCCCGACCCCGCAGGTGGACGCACCCTGCTGATCGCCGGCGACGCGCCGCTGGGGGTCGGCCGGGCCGCCGCCGTCCTCGCCGACCAGCGCGGCTGGCCGGTGCTCGCCGAACCCAGCAGCGGGGCGTGGGGCGCCGCCGGGGCGCTGCGCGGACCGGCGCTGCTGCTGGGCGCGCGGGAGTGGCTGGCCGGGCACCGCCCCGACCGGGTGTTGGTGGTGGGCCGCCCGACGCTGTCCCGCCCGGTCAACGCACTGCTCGCCGACCCCGACGTGACGGTGGAGACCTACGCCCCGGCGCCCCGGTGGGCGGACCCGGGCCGGGGGAGCGCACTGGTCGGCAGCGCGTACCTGGACCCGGGCAGGGCGCTGCGCGAGGGCGGCCCGCGCCCGGGGCGCGGGTGGGCGGCCGAGTGGTCGGCGGCGGCCGAACGGGTGGGCATCGCCGTCGACGCGCTGCTCGACGACCGCCCCGGGCGGACGCTCACCGCCGCGCGGCTGGCCCGCGACGTGGTGGCGACCCTGCCGGCGGGGGCGCTGCTGGTGCTGGGGTCGTCGACCCCGGTCCGCGACGTCGACCGGCTGGCGGTGCCCCGGCCCGGGCTGACCGTGCTGGCCAACCGCGGCGTCGCCGGCATCGACGGCACCATCTCCACCGCCGTCGGGGCCGCGCTGGCCCATCAGGGCGCCGGCGGTGGCCCGGCGTTCGCGCTGATGGGCGACCTGACGTTCCTGCACGACCTCACCGGGCTGCTCACCGGGCAGGGCGAGCGGCGACCGGACCTGACCGTCGTCGTCCCGGACAACGACGGCGGCGGCATCTTCGCCCAGCTGGAGCCGGGGCAGCCGCAGTACGCGGCGGGCTACCGGCGGGTGTTCGGCACGCCGCACGGCCGCGACCTGGTGGCGGTGGCCCGGTCGCTGGGCTGGGCGGCCACCGCGGTCACCGAGCCGGAGCAGCTGGTCGCGGCGCTGGGCGCGGGCGGCCCCCGCGTCGTCGTCGTCCGCACCGACGCGGCCGCCGAGGCCGAGCTGGCCGGGCAGCTCCGCGACGCCGCGGCGTCGGTGCTGCGCGCCGCAGTGGGCTGATCGGCCGGCTCAGGCCGGGGCGCGGGGCGCCGCTGCGTCCGAGTCCGCGAGCAGCAGCTCGGCGTCGGGCTCCTCCAGCGGCTGGGCGAACAGGTAGCCCTGGGCGAGGTCGCAGCGCTCGGCGCGCAGCCGGTCGCGCTGGGCAGCGGTCTCGACGCCCTCGGCCACCACCTCCAGGCGCAGCGTGCGGCCCAGCTGGACCAGGCCGTGCACGATCGCGGCGTCGTCCGGGGAGCCGTCGAGCAGGCTCACGAACGAGCGGTCGATCTTGAGCACGTCGACGTCGAACTGGCGCAGCCAGCTCAGCGACGAGTAGCCGGTGCCGAAGTCGTCCAGCGCCAGGCGGGTGCCGAGCGCGCGCAGCTCGGCGAGCCGCGCGGCGACCGCGGACCGGTCGGTGACCAGCGCGGTCTCGGTGACCTCCAGCACGAGCGACGAGGGCGGGATGCCGCTGGCGGACAGCGCCTCGGTGACGTGCCCGAGCAGCGTGCCACCGGCCAGCTGGCGGGCGGAGACGTTCACCGCCATCGACAGCGGGGTGTCCCGGGGATGGGCGCGCTGCCAGCGGGCGGCGGTGCGGGTGGCCTCGGCCAGCACCCAGCGGCCGATCGGCACGATCAGCCCGGAGTCCTCGGCGACCGGGACGAACCGGTCCGGACCGATCGGCCCGAGCACCGGGTGGTGCCAGCGCAGCAGCGCCTCGAAGCCGACGACCCGCTCGGTGGCCAGGTCGACGACGGGTTGGTAGACCAGCCGCAGCTGCCCGGCCTCCAGGGCCCCGGTCAGCTGGCGCTCCAGCTCGATCCGCTCCAGGGCAGCCGCCCGCATCTCCGGGTCGAACACCACCCACTGGGCCCGGCCGGCGGTCTTGGCCCGGTACATGGCGATGTCGGCGTCCCGGAACAGCGACAGCGGCGTCGCGGACGCCTCCGCGGCGACGACGCCGATGCTGGCGGCCACCGAGACCCGGTGCCCGCCCAGGTCGATGGGCGCCCCGATGACGTCCAGCAGCCGCTGGGCGAGCTCCGTCGCCTCCGGCAGCCCGCCGCGGGGGTCGTCGACCAGGACGGCGAACTCGTCGCCGCCCAGCCGGGCCACCGTGTCCGCCGCGCGGACAGCGCCCCGCAGCCGGCAGGCGACGGTGCGCAGCAGCTCGTCGCCGGCCAGGTGGCCGAGGCTGTCGTTGACGTCCTTGAAGCCGTCGAGGTCCAGGCACAGCACGACCGGCGGGGTCCCGGTGCGGCCGGCCCGGCGCAGCGCCTGCTCGGTCTGCTCCAGGAAGAGCGAGCGGTTGGCCAGGCCGGTCAGCGCGTCGTAGAACGCCTGGTGGGCGAGCTCCGCCTCGGCGAGCTTGCGGGGGGTGATGTCGTAGACGCTGACCACGATGCCCCCGACGTCGGGGTCGTCGAGCAGGTCGACGGCGCGCCCACCCAGCCACACGGTGCCGCTGCCGGCCTGCCCGCCGCGGAGTTCGAGCTCCGTGGCGGTCCCCGGCTGTGCGCGGGCCCGGGCCAGGGCGGCCAGCACCTCGGCCGGGTCGACGCCGATGGTGGCCAGCATCGCCGGGAGCGAGTCGCCGGCGGCACCGGGCTGGCCCAGCAGTTCGGCCATCGACCGGGAGTCGGCCACCAGCCGCCCCGCCGGGTCGACGACGACCACGGCGTCGGAGGAGTTCAGCGCCAGCGCCTCCGACCGGCGGGCCTCGGTGCGGACCGCTGCCCAGGCGCGGGCGCTGTCGCGGACCAGGAGCCGGGTGCGGACGGTGCTGATGGCCAGCAGGACGGTCCACACCAGCAGGCCCGGCACCGGGTTGACGTGGGCGTGCCGCTGCCAGGCCAGCACCTCGACCAGTGCCGGGGCGGTGAACGGCGCGATCGTGATCGCCACCCGCCAGGGGCCGTGCCCGGGCCGGGTGACCGCGGCGCCGGCGCCACCCGGGGACGACGGCGGCACCCAGGGGATCAGTGCGAACAGCAGGATGCCGGCCAGCCAGGCGACGTCGAGCCAGCCACTCACGGTGTCCGGCGAGGCGAGCAGCAGCCAGCCGAGGTCGGCGCCGAGCCAGCACAGGGCGCCGCTGAGGACGAGTGCGCTGACCGCGCGGACCCGGCCGTTGAGCATCACCCGCCAGGCGATCAGCCCGACGACGACGGCGTCGAGCACCGGGTAGCCGATCCAGGCCAGGCGGGCGAGGGTGGGCACCCCGTGATCGGTGAGCGTCTCGGTCACCGAGCTGTGGTGCACCAGCAGGAGGGCCACCGCCAGGGCCGCGGCGCCGTCCAGCAGGGCGTACGTCCGGGCGCCGGGCCGGGGACGGCCGTCGAACCGGGCGGTGAGGCAGGCCGCGGCGAGCGCGACGTAGCTGGCCAGCCACCCCAGATCGGCCACCGAGACCCCCGGGGCCGAGCCGGTCAGCCAGACCTGCAGCTGCCACGCGAGGTCGCCCAGCGCGTTGCCGGTGAGCGCGATGGGCAGCCAGGGCCGCCGGGTGCGGCGGTTCTGCGGACGCGTCCGGTCGCCGTACCAGGCCCCGGCCGCAGCCCCGGTGCTCACCAGCAGGTACGCGCAGCCGGCCGCGGTGGTGCCGGAGAGGAGCAGGACCGTCGCGACGGCGGCCGCCGTCCCCACGGCGACCACGGCACCGGCACCGAGTCGCCGCCGATGCCCCGGTCGCTGGACGGAGCGGGCGGGCGTCACCCCGGGACCGTCGGCCGGTCCGCCGCGGGACTTGACGCGTACGGGCGCGGGCCCGCCCGGACGGGTGAGCCCGCTCAGTCCTCCAGCGCGGTCTGGACGGCGGCGAACTTGGCCTGGGTCTCGGCGAGCTCGGCCGCGGCGTCGGAGCCGGAGACGATCCCGCAGCCGGCGAACAGCCGGGCCTGCCGGCCGCCCTCGGCCCCGGTCAGCTGGGCGCAGCGGAGGGCGAGGCCGAACTCGCCGTCGCCCCGGGAGTCGAGCCAACCGACCGGTCCGGCGTACCGGCCGCGGTCCATCCCCTCGAGCTCGCCGATGAGGGTCGCGGCGCGGTCCCGGGGGGTGCCGCAGACCGCCGCCGTCGGGTGCACCGCCGCGATCAGCTCGAGCAGGTCGGCGTCGCCGTGCTGGTGACCCCGCACGTCGGTGGCGAGGTGGCGGACGTTGGGCAGCGTGAGCAGCGAGGGCCCGGCCGGCACGTCCATCTCGTCGCAGTACGGGCGCAGCGCGTCGACCAGGGAGCGGACGGCGTAGCCGTGCTCGGCCAGGTCCTTCGCCGAGCCCTGCAGCGCCGTGGCGAGCCGCTCGTCCTCGGCGCCCGCGCCGCGCGGGGTGGTGCCGGCCAGCACCCGGGCGGAGAGCTGGTCGCCGGTGCGGCGCAGCAGCAGCTCCGGGGTGGCGCCGAGCAGGTCGTCGACGGCGAAGGTCCAGCAGTCGGGGAAGCGCTCGGCCAGGCGCAGCAGCAGCCGGCGCGGGTCGATCGGCTCGTCGGCGCTGACCAGCAGGTCGCGGGCGAGCACCACCTTGTCCAGGGCGCCGGCGTCGATCCGGGCGACCGCGGCCTCCACGGCGCCGCACCAGGTCGCGGGGTCCAGGGAGCCGTCGGCATAGCGGAGCTGGCCGATCGACGTCGTCGTCACCGCCGGCGAGGTCTCCACCACTGCGCGCTCCTCGGCGCCGGCGTCGCCGGTGACGGTGACCCACGTGGCGCCGTCCCGCCGCCCGACCACGACCTCGGGGACGACGAACACCGACGTCGAGGCGGCCGGGTCGAAGGCGATGGAGGCGAAGACCACCGGGCCGGACCCGGGGACGCCGACCGGGTCGTGCACCTCGGTGCGGGCGCACCGGTCGGCCCACCAGGCGGCGGCGGTGGCCAGCGCGTCGGGGCCGGAGACCTCCAGCCGGTCGGCCTCGCCCCAGCCGACCAGCCCCTCGCCGCGGCGCACCCAGGCCAGCGCGCCGTCGCGGGGGACCAGGGTGAGCAGCGGGGTGCGCCGGTTCCCCAGGGCGGTCGTGGTGACGACGGCCGCGGTGGCGGGGGAGGGCGCTGCCGGGCTCACCGCTCCAGGGTAGGAGGCGCGCAGGTAGCGTCCCCGGGGTGGCGACCGGTGGACGACCTGACGGGGTGGGCGTGCGGGCCGGGCTGGACAAGCGGCCCGCCGACGTCGCGGCGATGTTCGACCGGGTCGCCGGGCGTTACGACCTGACCAACACGGTGCTCTCCGGCGGCCTCGACAGCGGCTGGCGGCGGGCCACCCGGGAGGCGCTGGACGCGCGCCCGGGCTCGACCGTGCTCGACGTCGCGGCAGGCACGGCGGTGTCCACCGTCGAGCTCGCGGCGGGGGGCGTGCACGCCATCGCCTGCGACTTCTCCCAGGGGATGCTGCGCGCCGGGGCGTCACGGCCGGTGCCGAAGGTGGCCGGGGACGCGATGGCGCTGCCGCTGGCCGACGAGAGCGTCGACGGCGTGGTCATCTCCTTCGGGCTGCGCAACGTGGCCGACCCGCGGCAGGCGTTGCGCGAGTTCCGCCGGGTCACCCGGCCCGGTGGCCGCCTGGTGGTGTGCGAGTTCTCCCGGCCCACCTGGGCGCCGTTCCGCACCGTCTACACCGAGTACCTGATGCGCGCGCTGCCGCCGATCGCCCGCGCGGTGAGCAGCAACCCGGAGGCCTACGTCTACCTGGCCGAGTCGATCCGGGCGTGGCCGGCGCAGCCGGAGCTGGCGAGCTGGCTGCAGGAGTCCGGCTGGGGCGACGTCGCCTGGCGCAACCTGACCGGCGGGGCCGTCGCCCTGCACCGCGGCACCCGCGCCTGACCCCGCGTGCTCGGTGCGCGCGAGGCGGCATCTGCGGTCTCGTGGCCTTCCGGCTCAGGAGGCCACGAGACCGCAGACCTCACGTGACTCGGCAGGCGGCCGGTCCCGACCCGCTGTGTGAACTCGGTCACCGAAGGTCCTGGCGTTCCGTCGGCCGTCTGTCATAGGCTTCGACCGCTCGACTTTGTGAAGTAGTTCACAAGCGTCCGTCCGGTCACCGCCGGGCGGAGGAGAGGTCGCCGCCGTGGTCCGCACAGCGAGGTGCACACGCGAGACCGCCCGGGCGCGTGCCCGGCGCACGCCCCCGGTGGGCGGCCGCTGATGCTGTCCACCTACGCGCCGCTGGTCGGCCTCTTCGTCCTCGCCGCGGGCTTCGCGCTCTTCTCGGTCACCGTCGCCCCGTTCGTCGGCCCGCGCCGGTACAACCACGCCAAGCTGCAGGCCTACGAGTGCGGCATCGAGCCGGTCGACCAGCCGCTCACCGGCGGCCGCTTCCCGGTCAAGTACTTCCTGACCGCGATGTTGTTCATCGTCTTCGACATCGAGATCGTCTTCCTCTACCCGTGGGCGGTCGCCAACGACGCTCTCGGCCTGTGGGGTCTCGGCGCGATGGCCCTGTTCATCGGCACGGTCTTCATCGCCTTCGCCTACGAGTGGCGCCGCGGAGGTCTCGAGTGGGACTGACCCGCACCACACCGACCAGGGACGGGGGCCGCTGACGTGGGCCTGGAGGAGAAGCTGCCCAGCGGCGTGCTGCTGACCAGCGTCGAGAAGCTGGTCAACTGGACCCGCAAGTCCTCGCTGTGGCCGGCCACCTTCGGCCTGGCCTGCTGCGCGATCGAGATGATGGCCTCCGGCGCCGGCCGGTACGACCTGGCCCGCTTCGGCATGGAGGTCTTCCGCGCCTCCCCGCGCCAGGCCGATCTGATGATCGTCGCCGGCCGGGTGAGCCAGAAGATGGCGCCGGTCCTGCGCCAGATCTACGACCAGATGCCCGAGCCGCGGTACGTGCTCGCGATGGGCGTCTGCGCCAGCTCCGGCGGGATGTTCAACAACTACGCGATCGTGCAGGGCGTCGACCACGTCGTCCCGGTCGACATGTACCTGCCCGGCTGCCCGCCGCGGCCGGAGATGCTCACCGACGCCATCCTGAAGCTGCACCACAAGATCTCCCACCAGCCGCTCGGTGCGAAGCGCGCCCGGGAGCAGGCCGAGGCCCGCGCGAACGGCACCGCGCCCGACCTGCACCTCGAGATGCCCTCGACGGTGCGGGTCGACGAGGAGCAGCGGCGCGCCTACGAGCAGGCCGCGGCCGCCGGCCGCACCGGCCAGTTCGCCATCGAGCAGCGCGGCGGCAACGCCGTCGTCCTGCCCGGCGCGGAGCGGGGTGGACGGCGGTGAGCGACGAGGCCGGCGCCGGCGCGGCGGCAGCACCGAGCGGTGGGTTCCGCAAGGGCGCCTTCGGCGTCACCGGCAGTGGCGATACCTCCGGCTTCGGCGGTCTGGTCCGGGTCGAGCCCGGCGGCGCCGTCGCCCTGCACTCCACCGAGCGGCCCTACGGCGGCTGGTTCGACGAGGTCACCGACGCGCTGATCGACGCCGTCGGGCAGGCCACCTACGACGCCGCCGTCCCGCGGGTGCTCGTCGACCGCGGGGAGATCACGTACTTCGTCGCCCGGGAGCACCTGCTCACCCTGGTCCGCGCGCTGCGGGACGACGAGGCGCTGCGCTTCGAGCTGTGCTCCAGCGTCTCCGGCGTCGACTTCCTCGACAGCGGCGGCCCGGACGTCGCCCCGGGGCGCCCCCGGCTGCACGTCGTCTACCACCTGACCTCGATGACCTACCGCCGCCGGATCCGGCTGGAGGTCGCGGTCACCGCCGAGGACCCGCACGTCCCGTCGGTCACCGGCGTCTACCCGACGGCCGACTGGCACGAGCGGGAGGCCTGGGACATGTTCGGCGTCGTCTTCGACGGCCACCCCGGGCTCACCCGGATCCTCATGCCCGACGACTGGGACGGGCACCCCCAGCGCAAGGACTACCCGCTGGGCGGCGTGCCGGTGGAGTACCACGGCGCGACGATCCCTCCTCCCGACGAACGACGGAGCTACCGGTGAGCCGGGACCTCGCACGGGCGAGCGTGGTTGCGTCCCCGCCCACCCACCCCTGCCCCGACGAGCGGCGGAGCTACCGATGACCACCACCCAGGACCCGTACGCCGGGTCCCGCGAGACCACCGAGGGTCGGATCTACACGGTCACCGGTGGTGACTGGGACCAGACCTTCGGCGCCGACCCCCACGAGGACGAGCGGCTCGTGGTCAACATGGGCCCGCAGCACCCCTCGACCCACGGGGTGCTCCGCCTGGTGCTCGACCTCGAGGGCGAGACGGTCACCAAGGCCCGGGTGGTCATCGGCTACCTGCACACCGGCATCGAGAAGACCACCGAGTACCGCACCTGGGTGCAGGGGACGACGCTGGTCACGCGGATGGACTACCTGTCCCCGCTGTTCAACGAGGCCGGCTACTGCCTGGCCGTCGAGAAGCTGCTGGGTATCGAGGCCCCGCCCCGCGCGCAGACCATCCGCGTGCTGGTCATGGAGCTCAACCGGATCGCCTCCCACCTGGTCGCGCTGGCCACCTTCGGCATGGAGATGGGCGCGCTCACCGGGATGACCAACGGGTTCCGCGAGCGCGAACTGGTCCTCGACCTGCTCGAGGAGATCACCGGCCTGCGGATGAACCACGCCTACATCCGCCCCGGCGGCCTCGCCCAGGACCTCCCCGAGGGGTGCGTCGAGCACATCCGGGAGTTCCTGCAGGTCATGCCCGAGCGGGTCACCGGCTTCCACCGGCTGCTCACCGGCCAGCCGATCTGGCAGCGCCGGCTGAAGGACGCCGGGTACCTGGACGTCACCGGCTGCGTCGCCCTCGGCGTCACCGGCCCGGTGCTGCGCGCCGCCGGCCTGCCGTGGGACCTGCGCAAGGTCGAGCCCTACCTGGGCTACGAGACCTACGACTTCGAGGTGGCGACGGCCGACACCTGCGACGCCTGGGGTCGCTACCTGGTGCGGATGAGCGAGGTCAACGAGTCGCTGAAGATCATCGCCCAGGCGCTGGACCGGCTGGAGCCGGGCCCGGTGATGGTCGAGGACAAGAAGATCGCCTGGCCGGCGCAGCTGTCCCTCGGCGCCGACGGGATGGGCAACTCCCTCGACCACGTCCGGCACATCATGGGCCAGTCGATGGAGGCCCTGATCCACCACTTCAAGCTGGTCACCGAGGGCTTCCGGGTGCCGGCCGGCCAGGTGTACGTGCCGGTCGAGAGCCCGCGCGGCGAGCTCGGCTACCACGTGGTCAGCGACGGCGGCACCCGCCCGTTCCGGGTGCACGTGCGCGACCCCAGCTTCGTGAACCTGCAGGCCACGGCGGCGATGAGCGAGGGCGGGATGATCGCCGACGTCATCGCCGCGATCGCCTCCATCGACCCCGTCATGGGGGGTGTCGACCGGTGAGCGCGCTGCCGGGGTCCGAGGAGGGCACGGCGGTCACCGGGCTGGACTCCAGCCCGGTCGAGCCCGCCGCCCCCGACCTGCCGCCCCTCACCGCGCAGACCGAGGCCGAGGCGCGGGAGATCATGGCCCGCTACCCGCAGGCCCGCTCCGCGCTGCTGCCGATGCTGCACCTGGTCCAGTCGGTGCAGGGCTACGTCTCCCCGGAGGGCGTCGGCTTCTGCGCCCGGCTGCTCGGGCTGACCAAGGCCGAGGTCGGCGCGGTCGCGACCTTCTACACGATGTACAAGCGGCACGCGACCGGCCGGCACCTGGTCAGCGTCTGCACCAACACGCTCTGCGCCGTCCTCGGCGGGCAGCGCATCTACGACGCCGTCTCCGCCGACCTCGGCGTCGGCCACGACCAGACCGCGGCCGACGGCTCGGTCACCCTCGAGCACGCCGAGTGCCTGGCCGCCTGCGACTACGCCCCCGTGGTCACCGTCGACTACGAGTTCTACGACCAGCAGGACGTCGAGTCGGCCCGGGAGCTGGTCGCCGCGCTGCGCCGGGGGGAGAAGCCGCTGCCCACCCGGGGCGCCCCGCTGACCGACTTCCGGGGCATCTCCCGCCAGCTGGCCGGCCTGAACCAGCACGCCGACCTCGCCGCCGAGCGGGCCGCCATCGACGCGCCGTCCACCGGGGCGCCGACGCTGGCCGGCGTCCGGCTGGCCGCCGAGCGCGGCGAGACCGCGCCACCGCTGCAGCACCCCGAGCCCGAGGCCGCCCCCGAGCCGGACGTCGAGCCGACGTCCGGTGCCGGGGAGACGGCGAGCGAGCAGGCCGCCGACACCGCCGTCGCCTCCGCCGACACCCCGGCCGAGCGGGCCGGCGCCGCCCAGCACCACCCCGACGCCCCCGAGCCCGCCGGCCGCCAGCCGGCCGAGCGCGGCGGCGAGGGCACCGACACGCCGGCCGCGCACACCCAGTCCGTGGCCGGCGACGCGAGAGAGCGGGACGCCTGACATGCCCCTGACCCCCGTGCTCACCGCACGCTTCGACGCGCCCCGCTCCTGGACGCTGGACACCTACGAGCGGCTCGACGGCTACCGCGCGCTGCGTTCCGCGCTGGCGATGACCCCGGACGACGTCGTCGCCCTGGTCAAGGACTCCGGGCTGCGCGGCCGCGGCGGCGCCGGCTTCCCCACCGGCATGAAGTGGAGTTTCATCCCGCAGCCCAAGCCCGGGGAGCAGCCCACCGGCCCGGCGGCGGCGCCGAAGTACCTGGTGGTCAACGCCGACGAGGGCGAGCCGGGCACCTGCAAGGACGTGCCGCTGATGATGGCCGACCCGCACTCCCTGGTGGAGGGGGTGATCATCACCGCCTACGCGATCCGGTCGCACTTCGCCGTCATCTACGTCCGGGGGGAGGCGGTGCACGCGCACCGCCGGCTGATGGCCGCGGTGCAGGAGGCCTACGCCGCCGGCTACCTCGGCCGCGACGTGCTCGGCACCGGCTACGACCTGGAGCTGGTCGTGCACGCCGGCGCCGGCGCCTACATCTGCGGGGAGGAGACCGCGCTGCTGGACTCCCTGGAGGGCTACCGCGGGCAGCCCCGGCTCAAGCCGCCGTTCCCCGCCGTCGCCGGCCTCTACGGCTCCCCGACGGTGATCAACAACGTGGAGACGCTGGCCAGCGTGCCGTACGTGGTGCGTGGTGGCGCGGAGTGGTTCAAGACGATGGGCCCGGAGAAGTCGCCCGGGCCGAAGATCTTCTCGCTGTCGGGCCGGGTGGTGCGCCCGGGGCAGTACGAGGCCCCGATGGGGACGACGATGCGCGAGCTGCTGGAGATGGCCGGGGGCGTCCGGCCCGGGCACCGGCTGAAGTTCTGGACGCCGGGCGGCTCCTCCACCCCCTACTTCACCCCCGAGCACCTCGACGTCCCGCTGGACTTCGACTCGGTGGCCAAGGCCGGCTCGATGCTCGGCACCACCGCGCTGATGGTCTTCGACGAGACCGACTCCATCGTCGAGGCGACGCTGCGGTTCACCGAGTTCTACGCGCACGAGAGCTGCGGCAAGTGCACCCCGTGCCGGGAGGGCACCTACTGGCTGGTCCAGATCCTGGAACGGCTGGTGCACGGCCAGGGTCGGGCCGCCGACCTGGACCTGCTCACCGACACCTGCGACAACATCCTGGGCCGGTCGTTCTGCGCCCTCGGTGACGGCGCCACCAGCTGCATCTCCAGCTCGCTGAAGTACTTCAAGGACGACTACGTGGCGCTGCTGCCGGCCGAGGAACGGGGCCGCCTGGGCCGGTCACTGCGTCTCGAGCCGGTCGGAGCCGCGTCATGACCCTCACCCCGGCCACCCCCGAGCCCGCGCCGGCGCTGCCGCCCGGCATGCCCGGACCGCACACCCCGCCCGACGCCGTGCACTGCACCATCGACGGCTTCCCGGTCGCGGTGCCGAAGGGCACGCTGATCATCCGGGCCGCCGAGATGATCGGCGTGCAGATCCCGCGGTTCTGCGACCACCCGCTGCTCGACCCGATCGGCGCCTGCCGGCAGTGCCTGGTCGAGGTGGAGGGCCAGCGCAAGCCGGTCGCTTCCTGCACCACCCCGGTCAGCCCGGACATGGTGGTGCAGACCCAGCTGAGCAGCCCGGTCGCCGACAAGGCGCAGCAGGGCACCATGGAGCTGCTGCTGGTCAACCACCCGCTGGACTGCCCGGTCTGCGACAAGGGCGGGGAGTGCCCGCTGCAGAACCAGGCGATGAGCAACGGCCGCACCGAGAGCCGGTTCGTCGAGACCAAGCGCACCTACCCCAAGCCGCTGCCGATCAGCTCCCAGGTGCTGCTGGACCGCGAGCGGTGCGTGCTCTGCGCCCGTTGCACCAGGTTCAGCCAGCAGGTGGCCGGTGACCCGTTCATCGAGCTGTTCGAACGCGGCGCGCTGGAGCAGGTGGCGATCTACGAGGACGAGCCGTTCGAGTCCTACTTCTCCGGCAACACCACCCAGATCTGCCCGGTCGGCGCGCTGACCAGCGCCACCTACCGGTTCCGCGCCCGCCCGTTCGACCTGCGCAGCGAGCCGAGCGTCTGCGAGCACTGCGCCAGCGGCTGCGCCCAGCGCACCGACTACCGGCGCGGCACGGTCACCCGCCGGCTCGCCGGGGAGGACCCGGCGGTCAACCAGGAGTGGAACTGCGACAAGGGCCGCTACGCCTTCCGCTACGCCAGCAGCAACGAGCGGCTGATGACGCCGCAGGTGCGGGGGGCGGACGGCGAGCTGCACCCCGCGTCCTGGCCGGAGGCCTGGGCCGCGGCGGCCGACGGGCTCCGGCGGGCGCGGGAGGCCGGCGGCGTCGGCGTGCTGCCCGGCGGCCGGCTCACCGTCGAGGACGCCTATGCCTACGCGACCTTCGCCCGGGCGGCGCTGGGCACCAACGACGTCGACGCCCGGGCGCGCGCGCACTCCACCGAGGAACTCGACTTCCTGGCCACGCACGTCGCCGGCACCGGGCCCGGCGCCGGGGCGGTCACCTACGACGACCTCTCCGCCGCGCCCGTGGTGCTGCTCGTCGGCTTCGAGCCGGAGGAGGAGTCGCCGATCGTCTTCCTGCGGCTGCGCCGGGCGGTCCGCACCGCCGGCCTGCAGGTGTTCGACGTCGCCCCCTTCGCCACGCGCGCGGCGGAGAAGCTGCAGGCCACCGTGCTGCCGACCGTCCCGGGCCAGGAGGCCCGGCTGCTCCGCGACCTGACCAGCCACCCGGTGGACGGGGTGCTGGCCGAGGTGGCCGCCGCCCTCTTCCGGCCCGGCGCGGTGGTGCTGGCCGGGGAACGGCTGGCCGAGTCGCCCGGCGCGTTCACCGCGCTGACCGCCCTGGCCGGCGAGACCGGCGCCCGGATCGGCTGGGTGCCGCGTCGGGCGGGGGAGCGGGGCGCGGTCGAGGTCGGCGCGCTGCCCACGCTGCTGCCCGGCGGCCGCACCGTCGCGAACGCCGCGGACCGCGCGGCCGTCGCGCAGCGCTGGGGCGCCGACGTCCCGGCGACCCCGGGCCGTGACCTCACCGGCATCCTCACCGCCGCGCGGGACGGCGCCCTGGCCGGGCTGCTCGTCGGCGGCGTCGACCCCGCCGACCTGCCCGACCCGCTGCTGGCCGAGCAGGCGCTGGCCGCCGCCGGCTTCGTCGTCAGCCTGGAGCTCTTCCCCTCCGCGGTCACCGCGCACGCCGACGTCGTCCTGCCGGTCGCCGCGGCGCCGGAGAAGGCCGGCGCCTACCTGGACTGGGAGGGCCGGGTGCGCGCGTTCGACGCGACGCTGCACGGCACCGGCCAGCTCAGCGACGGCCGGGTGCTGCAGGGCCTGGCCGAGCACCTGGGCCTGGAGCTGCGGCTGGGCTCGGTGACCGAGGTCCGCGCCGAGCTCATGGCCCTGGGCGGCGCCGCGCAGGCCCCGGCCGGCCAGGTGCCGGACGTCGCGCCGGCACCGCTGCCGGAGCCCGCCGGCGACCAGGCGGTGCTCGCCTCCTGGCGGCAGCTGGTCGACGTCGGCACGTTGCAGCGCGACGAGCCGGCTCTGGCCGGCACCGCCCGCCCCCCGGTGGCCCGGCTGGGGGCGCACGCCGCCCGCCGGCTCGGCCTCGCCGACGGCGACCCGCTCACCGTCACCGGCCCGGCCGGGGCGGTCACCCTGCCCGTGCGGCTGACCGACATGCCCGACGGGGTGGTCTGGCTGCCGATGCGCTCCCCGGGCAGTGAGGTGCGCAGCCAGCTCGGCGCGGGCCCCGGCGCCGTCGTCCGGCTGGCCGGCCCGCCGCCGGTCCCCGCCGGGGCCACCGCGGTCTCCAGCCTGCGGGGGGAGGGGGCATGAGCGTGCTCGCCGCCGCCGACCAGCCCACGCTCGCCGACTTCGGCGGCGACGTCTGGTGGATCGTGCTCATCAAGATCGTCGGCATCTTCGGCGTGCTGGTGCTGATGACGCTGTTCGCGATCGTCTTCGAACGCAAGGTCGTCGCCCGCATGCAGCAGCGGATCGGCCCCAACCGGGTCGGCCCGCGCGGCTACCTGCAGAGCCTCGCCGACGGCCTGAAGCTGGCGTTCAAGGAGGACATCATGCCGGCGCTGGCCGACAAGCCGGTGTACTTCCTGGCCCCGGTCATCGCCACCATCCCGGCGTTCCTGGCGTTCTCGGTCATCCCGCTGGGCCCGACGGTGAGCATCTTCGGCGAGCGCACCCCGCTGCAGCTCACCGACGCCCCCATCGGCGTCCTCATCGTGCTGGCCTGCTCGGCGATGGGCGTCTACGGCATCGTGCTCGGCGGCTGGGCCTCCGGGTCGACCTACCCGCTGCTCGGCTCGCTGCGCAGCGCCGCCCAGATGGTCAGCTACGAGATCGCCATGGGCCTGTCGATCGTCGCGGTGTTCCTCTACGCCGGGTCGATGTCCACCTCGGAGATCGTCGCCGCCCAGGCCGACGGCATCCCGCTGTTCGGCGGCAGCGTGACCGGGCCCGGCTGGTACGCGGTGCTGCTGCCGGTCTCCTTCGTGATCTACGTGATCGCGGTCGTCGGGGAGACCAACCGGGCGCCCTTCGACCTCCCCGAGGCGGAGAGCGAGCTGGTCGGCGGCTTCCACACCGAGTACTCGTCGCTGAAGTTCGCGCTGTTCTTCCTGGCCGAGTACATCAACATCGTCACCGTCTCCGCGCTGGCCGCGACGCTGTTCCTCGGTGGCTGGCGGGCACCCTGGCCGATCTCCATCTGGGACGGCGCGAACACCGGCTGGTGGCCGGTGCTGTGGTTCCTGGCCAAGGTCGTGCTCGCGCTCTTCGTGTTCGTCTGGCTGCGCGGCACGCTGCCCCGGCTCCGCTACGACCAGTTCATGCGCTTCGGCTGGAAGGTGCTCGTCCCGGTCGGGCTGGTCTGGATCCTCGCCGTGGCCACCATGCGGGCGGTGGCTCGCGAGGCCGACCTCGACGGCGGCCAGGTCGCGGTCTTCGTCGGGGTGCCGCTCGCGCTGCTGATCCTCGGCGGGCTGCTGCTCGCCTCCCGGCGCAGCAACCGGGACACCCGGGTGGCCGCCCGCGCCGCGGCGGCCGGTGCGCTCAACCCCACCGAGCCCGAGGTGCTGCCCCCGACCGGGCAGGGCCCGGCCGCCGGCGGCTTCCCGGTGCCCCCGATGGACCTGGTGGTGCCGCCCTCCCCGCGGCTGGGCCGCCGGGAGTCCGTGGGCGTGGGCGCCGTCGTCGCCACCGGCCGGCGGGGCACCTCGACCCCCGAGCAGGAGGACGGCGATGTCTGAGCAGAACCGCAGCGGTGGGGAGCTCGCCCCGCGCCGCGAGCAGGGCGACCCGGCGCCGGGTCGGCGCAGCTGGCTGCCCGGCCCCGCGCAGGGGTTCGGCGTCACCTTCGCCACGATGTTCAAGAAGGTGACCACCGAGTCCTACCCGGAGGTGCCCAAGCAGACCAAGCCGCGCTACCACGGGCGGCACGTGCTCAACCGGCACCCCGACGGGCTGGAGAAGTGCGTCGGCTGCGAGCTCTGTGCCTGGGCCTGCCCGGCCGACGCCATCTACGTCGAGGGCGGCGACAACACCGAGGACGCCCGGTTCAGCCCCGGCGAGCGGTACGGCCGCATCTACCAGATCAACTACCTGCGCTGCATCTTCTGCGGCCTGTGCATCGAGGCCTGCCCCACCCGCTCGCTGACCATGAGCAACGACTTCGAGCTGGCCGACGACGACCGGCAGGCGCTGATCTACACCAAGGAGCAGCTGATGGCGCCGCTGCTGCCGGGGATGGAGCAGCCGCCCCACCCGATGCGGCTGGGCGAGGACGAGCAGGACTACTACGTGCGCGAGCCCGAGCGCTCCTCGCCCGCCGAGCCGGTCGTGGGGGAGCGGGCATGAGCGTGCTCCCCCCCACCGTCGTCGCGGCCGCCGCCGACACCGCCGTCGAGCTGGGCACCGCCGAGACGGTCGTGTTCTGGCTGCTCGCGCCGATCGCGCTGGCCGGGGCGCTGGGCATGGTGCTGTCCCGCAACGCGGTGCACTCCGCGCTCTGGCTGGTCACCACCATGCTGGTGCTCGGCGTCTTCTACGTCGTCCAGGAGGCGCCGTTCCTCGGCGCGGTGCAGATCATCGTCTACACCGGCGCGATCATGATCCTGTTCCTGTTCGTGCTGATGCTCGTCGGCCGGGACTCCTCGGACTCGGTGGTCGAGACCCTCCGCGGGCAGCGGGTGGCGGCGCTGGTGCTGGGTGCCGGGTTCGCCGCGCTGGTCGGCGCCGGCATCGCCCGCGCCACCCAGGACCTCCCGGTCGCCGGCCTCACCGCCGTGCAGGGCACCGAGGGCGGGCCGGCGGCCGGCAACGTCGAGGCGATCGCCGGCGTGCTCTACGGCCGCTACGTGCTGGCCTTCGAGGTCACCGGGGCGCTGCTCATCGTCGCCGCGGTCGGCGCGCTGCTGCTCACCCACGCCGAGAAGGAGCCCGGCACCCGGCGCACCCAGAAGGAGCTCTCCCGCGCCCGGTTCCTCACCGACCGGCCGCAGACCCTCCCCGGCCCCGGGGTCTACGCCCGGGCCAACTCCGTCGCGGCGCCGGGCCGGCTGCCCGACGGCCGCCCGGCCCCGGACACCCTGCTGACCGGGGTCGACCCGCAGCCGGTCGACCCGCTGCCCCCGGCCGGCAGCACCGGGATCGAGCGGGAGGGGCTGCCGCACGCCGGCGGCACCGACGCCGCGCTGGGCACGCTGGGAGAGGACCGGCGATGACCCTCACCAACTACCTGGTGCTCGCGGCGGTCCTGTTCACCATCGGCGCGGTCGGCGTGCTGGTGCGCCGCAACGCCATCGTCGTCTTCATGTGCATCGAGCTGATGCTCAACTCGGTGAACCTCACCCTGATCACCTTCGCCCGGGCCAGCGGCACGGTCGAGGGTCAGGTCATCGCCCTGTTCGTGATGGTCGTCGCCGCGGCCGAGGTCGTCGTCGGGCTGGCCATCATCATGTCGATCTACCGGACCCGCCGTTCGGCGTCGGTCGACGACGCCAACCTCCTGAAGTACTGACCCGAACGGGGTGCGAGGGTGAACGAGGTCGTGCCGGTGTCCCTCCCTGTCGACGGGCTGCTGTCGGTCGCCTGGCTGCTGATCGCGCTGCCGCTGGCCGGCGCGGCGGTGCTGCTGCTCGGTGGCCGGCGCACCGACCGCTGGGGCCACCTGCTGGGCACGGCGACCGTCGTCGCCGCGTTCCTGCTCGCCGTCGCCTGCACCCTGCAGCTCACCGACCGGCCCGGGCACGCCGCCAGCGTCGACCTGTACACGTTCATCGACACCGGCTCGCTCGACGTCACCGCCGGGCTGCTGCTCGACCCGCTGTCGGCGGTCTTCGCGCTGCTCATCACCGGGGTGGGCGCGCTGATCCACGTCTACTCGATCGGCTACATGGCGCACGACCCCGGCCGCCGGCGGTTCTTCGCCTACCTCAACCTCTTCGTCGCCGCGATGCTGCTGCTGGTGCTGGGCAACAGCTACGTCGCCCTCTACGTCGGCTGGGAGGGCGTCGGCCTGGCGTCCTACCTGCTCATCGCCTTCTGGTACACCCGCCCGGCCGCGGCCACGGCGGCGAAGAAGGCGTTCATCATGAACCGGGTCGGCGACGTCGGCCTGGCGTTGGCGGTCTTCCTGATGTTCGCCCAGCTGGGCACCACGTCCTACGCCGGGGTGCTCGGCTCGGTCGGCGCGCTGGCCGGCGGGGTGGTCACCGCGCTGGGGCTGCTCCTGCTGCTCGGCGCGTGCGGCAAGTCCGGCCAGTTCCCGCTGCAGGCCTGGCTGCCCGACGCCATGGAGGGCCCGACGCCGGTCTCGGCGCTCATCCACGCGGCCACCATGGTCACCGCCGGGGTCTACCTGATCGCCCGCAGCGCGCCGATCTACGACGCCACCCCCACCGCCCGCACCGTGGTGCTGGTCGTCGGCGCGGTCACCCTGCTGATCGGCGCGGTCGTCGGCTGCGCCCAGGACGACATCAAGAAGGTGCTGGCGTACTCCACGGTCAGCCAGATCGGCTACATGTTCCTGGCTGTGGGGCTGGGCCCGGCCGGCTACGCCGCCGGCATCGCGCACCTGCTCACCCACGGCTTCTTCAAGGCCGGGCTGTTCCTCGGCGCCGGCTCGGTGATGCACGCGATGGGCGACCGCACCGACATGCGCCGCTTCGGCGGGCTGGCCCGGCGGATGCCGGTCACGTTCGTCACCTTCGGCCTGGGCTACCTGGCGCTGATCGGCTTCCCGTTCTTGTCCGGCTACTGGACCAAGGACGCGATCATCGAGGCCGCGCTGGACCGTGGCGACTGGGCGGGCTGGCTGCTGGGCGGGGTCGCCGTCCTCGGCGCCGGGCTCACCGCGTTCTACATGACCCGGCTGGTGCTGATGACCTTCTTCGGCCGATCCCGCTGGGACCCGGGGGTGCACCCGCACGAGGCGCCGGCCACCATGACCGCGCCGATGGTGCTGCTGGCCGTCGGCTCGGTCGCCGCCGGGTTCCTGCTGGTGTCGGTCTTCCCGCTGGCCGACTGGCTCGCCCCGGTGTTCGGGGAGCCGGCGGAAGCCGCGCACGTCGTCGCCCCGGCGGTGGTCGGGCTGGTCGTCACCGCGGTGATGGCGGTGGGCGTGCTGGCCGCGTGGCTGCTCGTCGGCCGCCGCGAGGTGCCCACCACCGCCCCGGCCCGGGTGTCGCCGGTGGTCACCGCCGCCCGGCGCGCGCTCTACGCCGACACGGTCAACGAGACGCTGCTCATGCGCCCGGGCGTCTGGCTCACCCGGGCGCTGGTCTTCCTCGACAACCGCGGGGTCGACGGACTGGTCAACGGCACCGCCGCCGCACTCGGCGGCTCGTCGTCCCGGCTCGGCCGGGTGCAGACCGGCTTCGTGCGCAGCTACGCGCTGGGGGTGCTCGGCGGCGCGGTCGTGATCGCCGGCGCGCTGGTGGCGGTGACGACGGCGTGAGCGCTGAGGACGGCGTGCGCGGTGACGAGGGCGGCAGCGCCGGACCGGGCCTGGAGGGCGACCGATGAGCGAGTTCCCGTACCTGCTGGCGATGATCGTCGTCCCGGCGCTGGGTGGCGGCGTCGTCGCCGCGCTGCCCGCCGCGCGCGCCGACCTCGCCCGGGTGATCGCGCTGGGCACCAGCCTGCTGGTCCTGGTGCTCGCCGGGCTGGCCACCGCCGCCTTCGACACCGCCGGACCCCGCTTCCAGCTGACCACCTCGGTCGCCTGGATCCCCGACTTCGGCGTCGAGTTCGCCCTCGGCGTCGACGGGATCGCGCTGGCGATGCTCCTGCTGACCGGGGTGCTGGTGCCGGTCGTGGTGCTCGCGTCGTGGCGCGACGTCGCCCCCGGACGGCGGTCGATGCGCAGCTTCTGGGCCTGGCTGCTGGTGCTGGAGGCCACCCTGGTCGGGGTCTTCGCGGCCACCGACGTCTTCCTGTTCTACGTGTTCTTCGAGGCGATGCTCATCCCGATGTACTTCCTCATCGGGGGCTTCGGCGGGCCCAACCGGCAGTACGCGGCGGTGAAGTTCTTCCTCTACAGCCTCCTCGGCGGGCTGGTGATGCTCGCCGCCGTCATCGGCCTCTACGTGGTGAGCAACTCCCAGCTCGGCGAGGGCACCTTCGCCTTCGACGCGCTGCGCCAGCTGGAGATCGACCCGGGCGTGCAGAAGCTGCTGTTCGCCGGGTTCTTCGTCGCCTTCGCCATCAAGGCCCCGCTGGTGCCGTTCCACACCTGGCTGCCCGACTCCGGTGCCGAGGCGCCGATCGGTGGGGCCGTGCTGCTGGTCGGCGTGCTGGACAAGGTCGGCACGTTCGGCTTCCTGCGCTACTGCCTGCCGCTGTTCCCCGACGCCTCCCGCGACCTGGCGCCGGTGGTGCTGGTGCTCGCCGTCGTCGGCATCCTCTACGCGGCGCTGGTGGCGATGGGGCAGACCGACCTGAAGCGGCTGGTGTCCTACACCTCGATCGCCCACTTCGGCTTCATCGCGCTGGGCATCTTCGCCTTCACCACCGAGGCGGTCACCGGCGCGGTGCTCTACATGGTCAACCACGGGATCGCGACCGGGTTGCTGTTCCTGGTCGTCGGCATGCTCATCACCCGCGGCGGCTCCCGGCGGATCGCCGACTACGGCGGCGTCGCGGGCAAGGCGCCGATGCTGGCCGGCGCCTTCCTGATCGCCGGGCTCGCGTCGCTGGCGCTGCCGGGCACCAACAGCTTCGTCAGCGAGTTCCTGGTGCTCATCGGCTCGTTCCCGGTGCGGCCGGTGTTCACGGTGCTGGCCACCGTCGGGATCGTCTTCGCCGCGCTGTACGTGCTGCTGGTCTACCAACGCACCATGCACGGCCCGCCGCGCGGCGTGCTGCTGGTCGACGACCCCGACGACGTCACGAACCAGGGTGCCGCCCCGCCGGTGCCCGACGGCGGCGGAGCCACCGCGGTGCTCGCCGCCCCGGCACGCCCCCGGACGATGCGGGTGGCCGACCTGAGCCGGCGCGAGCTGGCCGTCGTCGCCCCGCTGGTGGCGCTGGTCCTGGTGCTCGGGTTCGCCCCGCAGCCGCTGATCGACCTGGTGGAGCCCGCGGTGCAGGCGACTGTGGCCGACGTCGGTGGCGACCCGGACGGCATCGTGCCGGCCGTCGAGGGGGAGTGATGGGCGAGCTCGCGGCACCGGACCTGTCCTACGGGGCGCTCGCGCCGCTGCTGTTCACCCTCGGCGCGGCCTGCCTGGGCGTGCTGGTGGAGGCGTTCGTGCCCCGCCGGGTGCGGCAGCCGGTGCAGGTGGCACTCGCGCTGGCCGGGATGCTGGGGGCGCTCGTCGCCGTCGTGCTGCTGGCGCTGGACGGCCGCGAGGCGACCACCACCGCCGTCGGTGCGCTGGCCGTCGACGGCGCCGCGCTGTTCCTGCAGGGCACGATCGCCGTCCTGGGGGCGCTCTCGGTGCTGCTGTTCGCCGAGCGGGCGCTGGACCCGGCCCGGTCGGCGTTCGTCGCCGCGGCCGCGGTGCCCGCCGGCAGCGTGCGGGACCGGCAGCTGGCCACCGACGAGCGGGTGCAGACCGAGGTCTACCCGCTGGCCTCCTTCGCCGTCGGCGGGATGATGCTGTTCACCGCCGCCAACGACCTCCTGCTGCTGTTCGTGGCGCTCGAGGTGCTCAGCCTGCCGCTCTACCTGATGGCCGGGCTGGCCCGCCGACGGCGGCTGCTGTCCCAGGAGGCGGCGGTCAAGTACTTCCTGCTCGGCGCCTTCGCCTCCGCCTTCCTCCTCTACGGGCTCGCGCTGGTCTACGGCGCCACCGGCACCGTGCGGCTGGCCGGCATCCGGGACGCCGTCGCCGTGCAGGGCGCCGGCACGCTGCTCGTGCTGGGCCTCGGGCTGCTGATCGTCGGGCTGATGTTCAAGGCCAGCGTCGCCCCGTTCCACACCTGGACGCCGGACGTGTACCAGGGCGCCCCCACCGCGGTGACCGCCTTCATGGCCGCGGCCACCAAGGTCGCCGCGTTCGGCGCGGTGCTGCGGGTGCTCTACGTCGCCTTCGGCACCGAGGTCTGGGCCTGGCGGCCGCTGGTCTACGGCCTGGCGATCGCCTCGATGGTCATCGGTGCCGTGCTGGGCCTCACCCAGACCGACCTCAAGCGGATGCTCGCCTACTCCTCGGTGGCGCACGCCGGGTTCCTGCTCACCGGCGTCATCGGCCTGGGCGCCGGCGAGGGCTCCGGCCTGTCCGCGACGATGTTCTACCTGCTCACCTACGGGCTGATGACCCTCGGCGCCTTCGCGCTGCTGACCCTGGTCCGGGACGGCGACGGCGAGGCCACCCACCTCGCCCAGTGGGCCGGGCTGGCCCAGCGCTCCCCGGTGGTGGCCGCGCTGATGACCTTCTTCCTGCTGGCGCTCGCCGGCATCCCGCTCACCAGCGGGTTCACCGGCAAGTTCGCGGTCTTCCGGGCCGCCATCGGGGACGGCGCGTGGCCGCTGGTCCTGGTCGCGCTGCTCACCAGCGCCGTCGCCGCCTTCTTCTACCTGCGCGTCGTGGTGCTGATGTACTTCTCCGACCCGGCACCGGACGGGCCGACCGTGGGGGTGCCTGGGCTGCCGACCACCGTCGTCCTGGGCCTCACCGCGGCCGCCACGCTGGTGCTCGGCGTGCTTCCCGGAGCCGTGCTGGAGCTCGCGGAGTCGGCCGCCGTGCTGGTCGGCTGACCGGGCGACCCGAGCCGGTGCAACCCCTGCTGCACCGCCCGGTGCGCCGCGCCCGTCCGGCGGCAGCTATCTTCGGCTGTTGATGACCGGAGCCGGTACCACCAGCCCGTGGGGCGGGGGGCGCGACACCCAGCGGGACACCGCCTGGCACCGGCCCTCCAGCCCCGCCTCGACGATCGGCCCGTGGCTGCCCGAGGGTGAGCTGGGCGCCGCGCTGGCCGCCGGACTGGGGCGGGTGGAGGACGCGCTGACCACCGCGGTCTCCAGCGAGAACGCCTTCGTCAACGAGGCCGCCGGCCACCTGATGGCCGCCGGGGGCAAGCGGTTCCGGCCGATGCTCGCGCTGCTGGCCGCCCAGCTCGGCGACCCGGACGCCGTGGGCGTGGTCGAGGCCGCCGTCGTCTGCGAGCTGACCCACCTGGCCACGCTCTACCACGACGACGTGATGGACGAGGCGTCCGTGCGCCGCGGGGCGCCCAGCGCCAACAGCCGCTGGGGCAACAGCGTCGCCATCCTGACCGGCGACTTCCTCTTCGCCCGGGCATCCGACCTGCTCGCCGACCTCGGCCCGGAGGCCGTCCGGGTGCAGGCCCAGACCTTCGAGCGCCTGGTCACCGGTCAGCTGCGGGAGACCGTCGGCGCCCAGCCGGGGGAGGACCCGGTCGCCCACTACCTGGCGGTCCTGGCCGACAAGACCGGGTCGCTGGTGGCCACCTCCGCGCGATTCGGCGCCTCCTTCGCCGGAGCCGACGCCGAGCTGGTCACCGCGCTCACCGCGTTCGGCGAGGAGGTCGGCGTCGCCTTCCAGCTGTCCGACGACCTGCTCGACATCGTCAGCACCGACGGCGCCTCGGGGAAGTCGCCCGGCACCGACCTGCGCGAGGGCGTCGCGACCCTGCCGGTGCTGTTCGCCCTCGCCGGTGACGACCCCGCGGAGGCCCGGCTGCGCGAGCTGGTCTCCGGCCCGGTGGTCGACGACACCGCGCACGCCGAGGCGCTGGACCTGCTGCGCGGCTCGGCCTCGCTGGCCCGCGCCACCGCCGTCACCGAGGGGTACGCCGACCGGGCCCGCGCCCGGCTGGCCGCCGTGCCCGACGGGCCGGTGCGCGAGGCCTTGTCCGCCCTGTGCACCTACGTGGTGACCCGCACCAGCTGATCGTGCACGACCGGTCCGAGCCGGGGATGCTGGGGCGGTGACCCGTCGTCTCCGGACCTCGACCGCCCTCGCCGGTCTGCTGCTGCTGGCTGCCTGCGGCGCTGCGCCGGACGACGGGGGAGCCGACCCGGCCGCGGCCGCCCCGACCACCACGCCGTCCGGTGCCCCGGAGCTCGACGTGGAGGTCGTCGCCGACGGGCTGGACCACCCCTGGGACGTCGACCAGGCGCCCGACGGCACGCTGCTGCTCGACGAGCGCGCGGGTGGCCTGACCGCCGTCCTCCCCGACGGCACCGTGCAGCCGGTGGACGCCGACTTCGACGACCTGTTCGCCGACGGCGAGACCGGCCTGATGGGGCTCACCCTGGACCCGGAGTTCGCCGAGGACCGCCGCCTCTACACCTGCCAGGGCGTGCAGGAGGGCGGGAGTGCGGAGATCCAGGTGATCGCCTGGACCGTGTCCGCGGACTGGACGTCGGCGACCCGGGTCGCCGACCCGCTGCTCGGCGGCATCCCGGTCAACGAGGCCAGCGGCCGGCACGGCGGGTGCCGGGTCGAGTTCGGCCCCGACGGCGCGCTGTACGTCGGGACGGGGGACAACGCGGTCGGCACCAACCCGCAGGACCTCGGGTCGCTGGCCGGCAAGGTCCTCCGGATCGACCCGGACACCGGGGAGGCGCTCCCGGACAACCCGTTCACCGGCGACGCCGACGCCGCGGACCGGATCTGGACCTACGGGCACCGGAACGTGCAGGGCCTGGCCGTGCGCCCGGACTCCGACCAGGTCTACTCCGTCGAGCACGGTCCCGACCGGGACGACGAGGTGAACCTGCTGCAGCCCGGGGCCGACTACGGCTGGGACCCGGTCGGCTCGGGCAGCTACGACGAGAGCGTGCCGATGACCGCCGAGGGGGCCGTGCCCGCGGTGTGGTCCTCCGGTGATCCGACGATCGCCCCGTCGGGAGCGACCTTCCTCAGCGGCGAGGACTGGGGCAGCTACGACGGGCTGTTGATGGTCGGCGTGCAGAAGGACACCGGCGTCCTCGGGCTGCGGCTGAGCCCGGACGGCGAGCTGCTGGAGCAGTTCCGCGTGCCCGAGCTGGAGGACTCCTACGGCCGGATCCGCACCCCGGCGCAGGGCACGGACGGGGCGCTGTACCTGACCACCGACAACGGCGGCGGGGAGGACCAGCTGCTCCGGGTCACGCCCCGGCGCTGACCGGGAACCGCAGCGGCCCGCGCAGCACCGTGGCGACCCGGGGCACCGCCCGGCCCGCCACCCGCAGCCGGGGCGCGCGCTCGGCGAGCAGCCGGAGCGCGACCTCGGCCTCCAGCCGGGCCAGCGGGGCGCCGAGGCAGTAGTGCGCGCCGCTGGAGAAGGCCAGGTGCGCGCTGGTCCGGGCGCGACGGACGTCGAAGCGGTCGGGGTCCCGGTGGGCCGCCGGGTCACGCCCCGCGGCCCCGAGCAGCACGAGCACCCCGTGGTCGCGGCGGATCGGCACGCCGTCGACCTCGGTGTCCTCGTGGGCGACGCGGGCGGTCAGCTGCACCGGTGGGTCGAAGCGGAGCGTCTCCTCGACGGCCGCCGCGGCCAGCGACGGGTCGCCGGTGAGGGCGCGCCACTGGCCCGGCTCGGCCAGCAGCGCCCGCACCGCGTTCCCGATCAGGTTCGTGGTCGTCTCGAACCCGGCCACCAGCAGCAGCTGGGCCAGCGCCAGCACCTCGTCGACGGTCGCCCCACCGTCGTCCACGGCGGTGGCCAGGGCGCTCACGACGTCGTCGCCGGGTTCCCGCCGGCGCAGCTCGAGCAGTCCGCCGAACAGCTCCCGCAGGTCGGCGGTGCTGTCGGCCAGCTGCCGGGCGTGGGCGGGTGACCGGACGCCGTCCAGTGCGCTGCCCAGGACGCGGCCCCAGCGGGCGAAGCGCTCGCGGTCGACCGCCGGCACGGCCAGCAGGGCGGAGATCACCGTGATGGGGAGCGGGGATGCCAGGTCGCGCACCAGGTCGAACCGACCCTCCCGTCGGTCCCGGGCCAGGGCCTCGTCCAGCAGCCGGGCGGCGACGTCCTCGGCGACCGCGCGGTACTCCACGAGCCGGTGCGGGGAGAAGGCCGGCTGCGCGAGCCGGCGGAGGCGGGTGTGGTCGGGTGGGTCCAGGGTCAGCAGCGACAGGTCCACCGGCTCGAAGACGGCGGCCGCGGCGCCGCCCGCCCCGCCCTCGTCCATCCGGCGTCGCCCGTCGGCCAGCCGGACGCCGAACCGCCGGTCCCGGAGCACGGCGGCACAGCTGGCGTGGGTGGCCACGGCGGTGATCCCGGTCCGGCTGCGCACCGGCCCGCCGCCCGGCGCGATCTGTGCCGCGCGGAGGTCCCGGTAGACGGGGTAGGGGTCCAGGCGCCACGGCCGGTGCAGCAACCGGGCCACCCGGTCACCGCCGACCGCCAGGGCGAGCCCACCGGTGCGGAGCACCCCGATCTGCAGGCCGAGCCCGGCGTCCGCCCGCAGCCGGGCGAGGCGTTCGTCCACCGCGCTCACCCCCCGCCCCGGACCGCTCAAGAGCATTGAACGCCCGTGGCCCAGGACCTCGCAGGTCCTGGGCCACGGGCGTCCGGCGTCCGGGTCAGGCGGGGACGGTCCAGCTGTCGCCGCCGGCCAGCAGCGCGTCGAGGTCGGCGGGCTCCTGCGCCGCGGCGTCCTCGAGCTGGTCGGCCATCATCCGGTCGTACGTGGGCTTGGCCACCGACCGGAAGACGCCCATCGGGCTGTAGCGCAGGTCCTGGCTGGACAGCCGGGACAGCGCGAAGGCGTACGACGGGTCCTCGCGGTGCGCGTCGTGCACCACGATCTGGCTGGCGTCGACCTGGTTGGTCTCGGCGATCCGCAGGCCGCCGAAGTCGTCGCGGACGACGCAGGAGGCGCCCCCCGGGCCGAAGACGAGCGGCTCGCCGTGCACCAGCGGGATGGTCCACATCGGGCCGGTGGCCGGGTCCTTGAGCAGCTCGAACGCGCCGTCGTTGAAGATGTTGCAGTTCTGGTAGATCTCCACCAGCGACGTGCCCTGGTGCTCGGCGGCCTGGCGCAGCACGTCGGTGAGGCCCTTGCGGTCGGAGTCCATCGCCCGGCCGACGAAGGTCGCGTCCGCGCCCAGCGCGAGCGACACCGGGTTGAACGGGGCGTCGATCGAGCCCATCGGCGTGGACTTGGTGACCTTGCCGACCTCCGACGTCGGCGAGTACTGGCCCTTGGTGAGCCCGTAGATCCGGTTGTTGAACAGCAGGATCGTCAGGTTCACGTTGCGGCGCAGGGTGTGGATCAGGTGGTTGCCGCCGATGGAGAGCGCGTCACCGTCCCCGGTGACGACCCACACCGACAGGTCGGGGCGGGAGGCCGCCAGACCGGTCGCGATGGCCGGGGCGCGGCCGTGGATCGAGTGCATCCCGTAGGTGTTCATGTAGTACGGGAACCGGGAGGAGCACCCGATCCCGGACACGATGACCATGTCCTCGCGGGCGATGCCGAGGCTGGGCAGGAAGCTCTGGACCGCGTTGAGGATGACGTAGTCACCGCACCCGGGGCACCAGCGCACCTCCTGGTCGGTCTTGAGGTCCTTGGCCTTGAGCGCCGTCTGCTTCTCGCCGTTGGCGGCGATCGAGGCGTCGATGGCGCCGGCGATCGTCGTGACGTCCGGGCCGCCGGCGGGCATGCCGAGGTCGTGGACGTGCGCGTTGGTGGACTCGGTGTCGCTGGAGCCGATGGCGGTCACAGGGCCGCTCCCGTCTGTGCTGGGGTGTCGGAGCCGGTGTCGAGGGTGGCGACCGTCCCGGTGGTCCCGTCGATGACGTCCTGGAACACGGCGGCCAGCTCCGCGGCGCGGAACGGCAGCCCGCGCACCTGGGTGTGGCTGTGCACGTCGACCAGGTACTTGGCCCGGAGGACCATGGCGAGCTGGCCGAGGTTCATCTCGGGGCAGACCACCCTGTCGTACCGGGCGAGGATCTCGCCGAGGTCGGCCGGCAGCGGGTTCAGGTGGCGCAGGTGCACCTGGGCGATCGAGCGGCCCGAGGCGCGGATCCGCCGGCAGGCCGCGCCGATCGGTCCGTAGGTGGAGCCCCAGCCGATGACCGCGACCCGGGCGTCGCCGTCGGGGTCGTCGACCTCGGTCGGCGGGATCGAGGCGGCGATGCCGTCGACCTTGGCCTGCCGGAGGCGGGTCATCAGGTCGTGGTTGGCCGGGTCGTAGGAGATGTTGCCGGTCTTGTCGGCCTTCTCCAGCCCACCGATCCGGTGCTGCAGCCCCGCCGTCCCGGGCACCGCCCACGGGCGGGCCAGGGTCTCCGGGTCACGCAGGTACGGGAGGAACTCGCCGTCCTCGCCGTTGGGCTCGGTGGCGAACTCGGTGCGCAGGTCGGGGAGCTCGTCGGTGGCCGGGATCGACCACGGCTCGGCGCCGTTGGCCAGGTAGCCGTCCGACAGCAGGATGACCGGCGTCCGGTAGGTGAGCGCGATCCGCGCGGCCTCCAGCGTGGCGTCGAAGCAGTCGCCGGGGGAGCGGGGCGCGATGACCGGCACGGGAGCCTCGCCGTTGCGGCCGTAGAGGGCCTGCAGCAGGTCCGACTGCTCGGTCTTGGTGGGCAGCCCGGTCGAGGGACCGCCGCGCTGCACGTCGACGACGAGCAGCGGCAGCTCGGTCATCACGGCCAGGCCGATGGTCTCGGCCTTGAGCGCCACACCCGGGCCGGACGTCGTCGTCACGCCCAGCGCGCCACCGAAGGAGGCGCCCAGGGCCGCGCCGATGCCGGCGATCTCGTCCTCGGCCTGGAACGTGCGCACGCCGAAGGACTTGTGCTTGGACAGCTCGTGCAGGATGTCGCTGGCCGGGGTGATCGGGTAGGCGCCCAGGAACACCGGCAGGCCCGAGCGCTGCCCCGCGGCGACCAGGCCGTAGGAGAGGGCCTGGTTGCCGGAGATGTGCCGGTACTTCCCGGGCGCCATCGGCGCCGGCTTGACCTCGTAGGAGACCGCGAAGGCCTCGGTGGTCTCGCCGTAGTTGAACCCGGCGCGGAAGGCGGCGATGTTGGCCGCGGCGATCTGCGGCTTGCGGCGGAACTGCCGCTCCAGGAAGCGGATCGTGCCCTCGGTGGGCCGGTGGTACATCCAGGACAGCAGGCCGAGGGTGAACATGTTCTTGCTGCGCTCGGCCTCCTTCTTGCCCAGGCCGGAGTCCGCGAGCGCATCGGTGGTCATCGAGGTCAGCGGCACGCTCACCAGCTGCCACTTCTCCAGCGAACCGTCCTCGAGCGGGTTGCTGGCGTAGCCCACCTTGGCCAGGTTCCGCGGGGTGAACTCGTCGGAGTCGGCGATCAGCAGGCCGCCGCCGGGGAGGTCGACGAGGTTGGCCTTCAGCGCGGCCGGGTTCATCACGACCAGCACGTCCGGGGCGTCGCCCGGGGTCATGATGTCGTGGTCGGCGAAGTGCAGCTGGAAGGAGCTGACCCCGGGCAGGGTGCCCGTTGGCGCCCGGATCTCGGCGGGGAAGTTCGGCAGGGTCGACAGGTCGTTGCCGAAGCTGGCGGTCTCGCTGGTGAAGCGACCGCCGGTCAGCTGCATGCCGTCGCCGGAGTCGCCGGCCAGCCGGATGACGACGCGGTCGAGCTCGACGACGCTCTTCACCAGGCCGCCGGGGGCGGAGCTGGGCACGGTCGGGTCCACGGCGGGGTGCATGCCGGGGGCAACGCCGTCCGCGCCGGGGGTGATTCCGGGAGTGGTGCCAGTCATCTGTGAGGTACCTCCAACGCGCCAGGTTACGTGCGGGTCGCCGCCACCGACCCGGTCCCGGGCGAACGTGAGGTACCGCACACAGGGTTGCCTGGCCTCACGGCGCCTCCCCGGGTCCCCGGGTCTCCGGGGAACGGGTGCCGGGTCCCCTCCGTTCTGCTGGGCGTGCAACGGTGGAACAACGGTCTGAAGACGGCGGTGCTCCTCGGCCTGATGGCCGGCGCGATCCTGCTCGTCGGCAGCTTCTTCGGTCGGGGCGGCCTGCTGATCGCCCTGGTGGTGGCTCTCGGGGTCAACGGCTACGCCTACTTCAACTCCGACAAGCTGGCCCTCCGGGCGATGCGGGCCTTCCCGGTGACCGAGACCCAGGCGCCGCAGCTGTACGCCATCGTGCGGGAGCTGGCCACCGAGGCGCGCCAGCCGATGCCCCGGCTCTACGTCAGCCCCACCGACCAGCCCAACGCGTTCGCCACCGGGCGGAACCCGCGCAACGCCGCGGTCTGCTGCACCCAGGGGATCCTGGAGCTGCTGGACCGGCGCGAGCTGCGCGGGGTGCTCGCGCACGAGCTCTCGCACGTCTACAACCGCGACATCCTGATCAGCTCGGTGGCCGGGGCCATGGCCACGGTGATCACCTACCTGGCGCACATGGCGATGTTCGCCTCGCTGTTCGGCGGCCGGTCCGAGGACCGGGAGGGTGGCGGCGCGCTGGGTGGCCTGCTGCTGGTGTTCCTGGGCCCGCTGGCTGCCGGCCTGGTGCGGACGGCGATCAGCCGCAGCCGGGAGTACCAGGCGGACGCCTCCGGCTCCGAGCTCTCCCAGGACCCGCTGGCACTGGCCAGTGCGCTGCGCAAGCTCGAGCAGGGCGTGGCCGCCCGCCCGCTGCCGCAGGACGACCGGCTGGTCACCCAGAGCCACCTGATGATCGCCAACCCGTTCCGCGGGGCGGGGATGGCCTCGATGTTCGCCACCCACCCGCCGATGCCGCAGCGGATCGCCCGGCTCGAGGAGATGGCCCGCCGGCTCGGCCGGTAGCGGGAGGGCCCCCTCGCCGGGCGAGGGGGCCCTCCACACGTCACCGGTAGTTGTCGAACTGCAGGGCGACGTCGAGGTCCTTGCCCTTCAGCAGCTGCTGCACCGCCTGCAGGTCGTCGCGCTTCTTGCCGCTGACCCGCAGCTGATCGCCCTGGATCTGCGCCTGCACGCCCTTCGGGCCCTCGTCCCGGATGATCTTCGCGATCTGCTTGGCCTTGTCCGAGGCTATGCCCTGCTGGATCGTGGCGGTGATCTTGTAGCTCTTGCCGGAGGCCTGCGGCTCGCCGGCGTCGAGCGCCTTCATCGAGATGCCGCGCTTGACCAGCTTCTCCTTGAACACGTCCAGCGCGGCCGTCACCCGCTCCTCGGTGTCGGCCGTCAGCGTGACGCCCTCCTCGCCGGCCCAGGCGATCGAGGCGTTGACGCCCCGGAAGTCGAACCGCTGGGAGAGCTCCTTGCCGGCCTGGTTCAGAGCGTTGTCGACCTCCTGCCGGTCGACCTTGCTCACCACGTCGAAGGACGCATCGGCCATCTGGGGTTTCCTCCTCTGCCGCGGGCGGCCCCCTCCCGGTACCCCGGAGACGGCCGACCCTCGTCTTGTACTCTCTTCCCGTACCACCACGGCGGGTTGCCCGAGTGGCCAATGGGAGCGGACTGTAAATCCGTCGGCTTAGCCTACGAAGGTTCGAATCCTTCACCCGCCACGCCTGGTACGAACGGCCCCCGACCCCCGGTCGGGGGCCGTTCCGTCTCCCGGGGTCAGGCCACCGTCGGGGCCCGGGCGCTGGCCACCGCGGTGCGCTCCAGCGGTTCACCGCCGAGGAACAGCCAGCCGAAGGCGATCTCGACCACCCGGGTGCAGCGGACGGTCACCTCGACGCCGTCGGTCGCCGCCGACCAGGCGTCCAGCCGGACCCCGGCGTCGGCGAGCTGGTCGGCGACCGCAGCCTCGGCCCCCGCGCGGGTGAGCGGCAGCTCGGTGCCGACGCCCTGGCGGTAGACGACCGCCTCGTCGGCCTGGTTGGCCGCGGCGAGCGCGGCTCCGTCGCACACCGACTGCACCTCCTGCTGCTCGAGGAAGGCGTCGGAGGCGGCGACGGCCCCGAGCACCATCAGCGCCGCGACCAGCCAGCAGACCAGCACGAAGGGCAGGGTCGACCCGGCCTCGGGGTCGGACCGGGCCGGGTCGGCGGCGGGTGGGCGGGCGTGCACGCGGGCAGCGTAGGGCGCTGACGTCGGGGCCGGCACCGTTGTCCACCGATTGTGGACGGCGCCTGTGGGTGGTGTGGACGACCACCCCGTCCGGCCCGGGTGGCCGAGGGGAGCCTGTGGACGACGCCCGGCCGGGCACGGCGCAGCCCGCAGACTGCCGCCATGGTCATCGAGGTGGTCCCGGCCCGGCTGTACGAGCTGGCGGAGGTGCTGGGGGCAGCGGCCGGCCAGGTCGGCACGTCCGGGCAGGCACTGCTGGGCGGCGCGGTCGGTGGCCCGGTGGGCCCGGAGGTGACCGCGTGCACCGAGGTCCTCCGCACCGCCGCCGGGTGCCTGGCGGCCGAGCTCACCTGGCTCGGCGGTGCGGTGGCCGCCGCGGCGGACTCCTGGCTCGGGCTGGACGGCTCGGTGCGGCCCGTACCAGGGGAGGGACTGCCCCGGTGACCGCCACCCTGCCGAGGCCGGTCGAGCTGCCCGACCCGCCGGGATCGGTGACCGCGCTCGGTGCGGTCCTCGACGAGCTCGGGTCGGCCGCCTTCACCGCCGGCCTGGCGGTCCACCTGCTCCGACCGGCCGCGGTGCTCACCGGCTGGCAGGGCGAGGACGCGCGCGTCGCGGCGGGCGAGGTGGCGGCGGCCCTCGGTGTCGCGGACGGGCTGCACCACGCCCTGACCGTCGTGTCGGGCCGGCTGCGGGAGCACCACGACGGCTGGCTCGGTGCCCTGGCCCGGCTGCGTGCCCTGCGCGAGGACCAGGAGGCCGACGTCGCGCAGGCCCGTGCCGAGTTCGGCCGGCTGCTCGCCGCGGCCCGCACCGGTGACGAGACCGCCCGGGGACGGGCCGAGGCGTTGGCCGCCCGACTCGTCGTGGCGGAGGGCGACCGGGCGGCCGAGCACGCGGCACTCCTCGCCGACCTGGAGCGGGACGCGGCTGAGGCGGCCGGGGTGCTGGCCGCTGCCGGTCAGGGAGTGGCAGGGAGTGGTGGATCGAGGTCGGTCACCGACGTCACCGTGCACCTGGCCGGCCTCCTGCCGGGCTGGGGTGACGGGGCACTGACCACGATGGGCGTCCGCGCCGCGGCCGAGCTGACCGGCCCGGACGCCGCCACGGACACCCGTGACGCCGCCCTCCGGTGGGCCGAGGCGGTGGCCGTGCCGGCGGTGGCCGAGGCCTTCGTCGCCGCGCTCGGCGCGGACGGGCTCACCTTCCTGCTCGCGCTGCTCTCCGAGCAGGCCGGCACGGGCGAGGAGGCGCCGCTCGCCGGGCTGCTGGCGGCCGCGCTCACCTCCGCAGGTGCCGGAGCCCAGCCCACTCCCCGGGTGCGCGAGGTGCTCAGCGCAGTGACGCTGCCGCTGCACGACCCGGACCCGCGGCACGACGAGACGGCGGTCGGCATGGGGGTGGTGCTCGCCGCGCCGGGCGCCGGGGCGGCGCTGGTCGCCGCCTGGGGCAGGCACCTGCTCGAACGTGAGGCGGTCCAGGGGCACCGCGCCGTCGACCGGGTCCCGGCCGGGCGGCCTGACCCGGTGGCGGCGGCGCTCACCGCGATCGTCGGCGCCGGGGATGCCGACGCGGCGAGCCGGTTGCTGCACACCTCCCTCGCCTGGGCCGGCCTGCTGCGCCGGGTGCACGACGACGACGGCTGGACCGCCTCGGCGCTGATCGCGCTGGCCGGCGACGCGACCGACACGGACCACCTCGCCAGGCAGGCACTGCAGGCGCTGGGCCAGGGGCTCGACCCGGCCGACGCCGCGCTCGGCGCCCCCGGGCGGGGGAGCGGGCCGCTGGGCATCGGCGAACCGGTGCACCTCGAGGCGCTCGGTCAGCTGGCGGGCGCGATCGGCATGTTGGTGGCCGACCGGTCGGAGCTGGTCCGCGGCGACCTCGCCGCCGCCGGCACGGGCGAGCCGCTGTCCCCGGCCCAGGACACCGGGCTGCGCGGCCTCGGGCTGCTGCTCACCGAGCCCCCGGCCGAGCAACGGCTCACCAGCAGCCTGGTCGGCGGGCTGGCGCTCGGTGGGGAGCACCGCGCCGAGACGGCCGGCGCCCTGGTCGCCGTCCAGGAGTTCGGGCACCGGGCCCGGTACGCCCTGCGCTTCGCCGAGGAGGTCGTCGACACCCGGGCGTGGACCGCCACCTACGACCTGCTGACCGCGCCGGTGGACCTCGTCCGGAAGGCGAAGGTCGGCGTTCCCGCGGGCGTCGTCGTCGACGTCGGCGCGGTGCTCCTGCAGGCGGACGGGCGGATCCGGTTCGAGCCCGACACGGGGCCGGTGCACACCGCCGAGGACGCCGCGAGGCTGGCGGCGGCCGTCGTCACGGGTGCCGCCGGCGTGCGGCCGTCCGGCGTGGGCACGCCGGCCGGCCGGGCCGCCGTCCAGGCCGGGAGCGCCGGCTTCACCCGCACCTCGGCCGTCCTGACCCTCCCGCCGTTGCCGGCCCGGTACACCGGCAGCACGGCCGGAGCCGTTCTCCACGACGTGGTCGAGGGGCTGGTCTCCGATGCGCTCGGCCCTCCCTCCGAGCGGGAGCGCCGCCCGCGCCCGACTGTGGGGCCCCGCTGAGGTGGTTCACCCGATCGACACCATCGACCCCTGAATTCGTGACTCTCAGTCACGACACCGCGAAAAATTCCGACACGGCAGTGGATGGACTTGCCCGATCGAGTGACCTTCTGCAATGTGATCAACGCGGTGTGTTGCCGGATGACGCTCTGCCCCCGCGTGGGCCGCTGCCGCTCAGCGAGAACTGACAGAGCAGACCGTCATGCCCCGAGGAGACGTCATGTCCAGCTCCACCAGCACCTCCGTCGTCCGTACCGCCACCGCCGACCGCGGCTGGAAGTGGACCCGCGGCTGGAAGTGGACCCGCTGACGACGCGCCCGTGACGTCGGGGCGGGCCCGTCCCCGGGCCGCCCCGACGGGGTGAGACGAGCCCTCCAGGGCGCCGAGCACGCTGTTACCGTCGCCCGACCAGCCTCCTCTAGAGACAGGCTCACGTTGGCCGTTCAGCCGGTCCCCGAGCAGCGGGGGACCTCCCCTCTGCACCGTCCCGGGACGATCGGCGTCCTCACCCTGGTCGCCGCCGCACTCGTCGCGCTCGTGGTGCTGCCCGGGAACTGGGCTCATCCGTCTCCCTGGGCCGTCCTCACCCTGCTGGTCGCGTTCCTGCTGACCGAGTCCGCCCAGCTGGACGTCGAGTTCCGCCGGCAGACCATCTCCTTGTCGCCCACCGAGATCCCGCTGGTGGTCGGCCTGGTCGAGGTGGGCGGCGCCTGGACCGCGGTCTGCCGGGTGGTGGCCGTCCTGGCTGTCATGGGAATCCGGAGCAACCCGCCGGCGAAGCTCGCCTTCAACTCCGGGATCGCGGTGCTGGAGCTGTGTGCCGCGCTGGCGGTGCTCGCACTCCTCCCACCACTGGAGCTCATCGAGCCGCTCAGCTGGGCCAGTCTGGTGCTGGCGGTGCTGAGCGCCAACCTCGTGGGCATGGCCGGGGTCTGCTTGGCGATCACGCTCACCGAGGGCTTCCCGAGCCGGCCGTTCTGGGCGGCGGCCCTGCCGAATGCCCTCTTCGCGCCCCTGAGCGTCGTGGTCGCGGTGATCGCACTGCTGCTCGTCCGGATGACCCCGTGGAGCTGGGTGCTGATCCTGCCGATGCTCCTCGGCGCCCTGGCGATCTTCCGGCAGTCGGCGCGCGCCGCGCGGGAGCGGCGCACGGTGCAGCGCGTCTACGACTTCGCCCGCCGGGTCGAGCTGGTGAGCCCGGACGAAGCGGGCACCCAGGAGATCGTGCGCGCGGTCCGTGAGCTGCTGAACGCCGACCGGGTGGCGCTCTGGCTGCCGCCCTACCTGGACGACGGCCCGCTGCTGCTCGTCGATGCGACCGACGGCGACCTCGGCTGGTACGACGGCCCGGGCGACCCCGACGACCTGTTGCGTCGCCGGGCCACTGCGCCGGACGGCACGGGCGCGGTACTGGTCTCGGCCGCTCGCGCCTCCGCCGACGAGCTCGCCGCGCTGGGCCGCCGGGGAGCGCGGGAGGCCCTCGGCGCCGCCGTGGTCACCGCGGCGGGCGAGCCCGGCTACCTCGAGGTCTGCGACCGGCGCAGCGACAGCGTCACCTTCGCTGCCGCCGACCGGGCGGCGTTGGAGTCGATGCTGACCCACGTCAACGCGGCGATCCGGCAGCAGCAGCTGCTCGGGCAGATCCGGCACGACGCCGACCACGACCGGCTCACCGGGCTGCCCAACCGGCAGCGCCTGGCGGCCGAGATCGACGCGCTGCTGCGGGCCGAGCCCGAGACCGCCCGTGTCGGCCTGGTGCTGGCGGCGCTGGACGGCTACACCAACGTCACCGACACGCTGGGCCACGCCGCCAGTGACGAGCTGCTGATGGTCACCGCGGGGCTGTTGCGCGAGCACGCCCCGCCGCAGGCCGTGCTGGCCCGCATGGAGGGCGGCCAGTTCGCCGTGCTGCTGCCCGGGCTGTCGCTCGCGGCCACCGAGCGGGCCGCCCGCCGGCTGCGGGAGGCGGCGTCCACCCGCGCCCAGGTCGCCGGCCTGGACCTGGAGGTCTCCCTCACCATCGGGGTCGCCGCCGCGCCGGTGCACGGGTCGGACGCCGGCGCGCTGATCCAGCGGGCCGACGTCGCGCTGCTGGCCGCGCACGGCTCCAGCGGCGTCGCCACCTACCACCCGGTGCTGGACCAGCAGAGCCTCCGCCGCCTGCAGCTGGGCACCGAGCTGGAGTCGGCGATCGCCGACGGCCAGATCACCGTGGTGTTCCAGCCGATCGTGGAGACCCGGACGTCCGACATCGTCTCCGTCGAGACCCTGGTCCGCTGGTCGCACCCCCGCTACGGCGACGTGCCCCCGGACGACTTCATCGCGCTGGCCGAGCAGATCGGCCGGATCGGGCCGCTGACCGACCACGTGCTCGACCGGGCGCTGGACCGCTGCCGCCGCTGGCTGGACCAGGACATCGCGCTGTCGGTGGCGGTCAACCTCTCCGCGCACTGCCTCGCCGAGCCGGACCTGGTCGACCGGGTGCGCCGCGCGCTGCGGCACCACGGCGTCCCGGGGGAGCTGCTCACCCTGGAGCTCACCGAGGGCAGCGTCGTCGACGACACGGTGCGCAACGGCACCGTGCTGGCCGACCTGCACGCGCTCGGGCTGCGGCTGTCGATGGACGACTTCGGCACCGGCTACTCCTCGCTCTCCCAGCTGCGTGCGCTGCCCATCGACGAGCTGAAGATCGACAAGAGCTTCGTGCTGGGCATGTCGACCAGCCAGAACGAGTCGTTCATCGCCCGGTCGATCGTCGAGCTGGCGCACAACCTCGGTCTCCGGGTGGTCGCCGAGGGCGTCGAGGACGAGGTGACCCGCGACCTGCTGGCCCAGATGGGCTGCGACAAGGTGCAGGGCTTCCTGGTGAGCCGGCCGCTGCCGGAGGACCGCCTCGAGGGGTGGCTGCTGGCGCGCACCGGGGTGCGCACCGCGGCGCCCGGTGGCACCCACCGCCGGCTGTTCGTCCGCACCTGAGCGGGCTCCCCTGACCGCTTCGCAGGCCCGCGGCGGGCCCCTGCAGAGCGGCCGGAGGCATCAGGTACAGTTCTCCACGGCTCCTCGGAGCAGGCCCCTTTAGCTCAGTCGGCAGAGCGTCTCCATGGTAAGGAGAAGGTCTACGGTTCGATTCCGTAAAGGGGCTCGTACGATCGAGTACCGACCACCGGTCCAGTCGCGAGACCGGGCCGCACGGTCGCCCGGCGGTGTAGCTCAGCCTGGTAGAGCAAGCGGCTCATAATCGCTGTGTCACCGGTTCAAGTCCGGTCACCGCTACTCCAGACGGACCCCGTTCTCGGGGTCCGTCGTCGTGTTCAGCACCTGCTGGGCGCGGGCACCACCCACTGACCAGAACAAGGCGAGGAAGCACACATGGCCGCCACTGACGTCCGTCCGAAGATCACCCTGGCGTGCCAGGAGTGCAAGAACCGCAACTACATCACCCGCAAGAACCGGCGGAACGACCCCGACCGGATCGAGCTGAAGAAGTACTGCCCGACGGACCGCAAGCACACGGTGCACCGCGAGACCCGCTGACCCCAGCGGACGTCGAGGCGAGAGGGCGGGAGCATGGCGCTGGACCCAGGACTGGTCGGGCGCAGCTACCCGCCCTCCGTCGTCTACGAGGTCGGCCGGGAGAAGATCGCCGAGTTCGCCACCGCGCTCGGTGACCCCGACCCGGCCTACCGGGACCCCGCCGCGGCGCGGGCGCTCGGGCACCCGGACGTCATCGCGCCGCCCACCTTCGCGATCGTGCTGAGCCTCGGGGCCGGAAACGTCGTCGTCGGCGACCCGGACGTCGGCATCGACTACAGCCGCGTGGTGCACGGCGAGCAGCGGTTCACCCACCACCGCCCCGTCCGGGCCGGTGACCGGTTGGTCGCCACCGCCACCATCGACGCCGTCCGGTCGGTCGCCGGCAACGACATGCTGACCACCCGGGTAGACCTGGCCACCGAGGACGGCGAGCCGGTCTGCACCACCCGCTCGATGCTCGTCGTCCGGGGCGCCGCGTGAGCCGGCTGCGGGCCGCGGACGTCGTGGTCGGCACCGAGCTCCCCGAGCAGGTCTCCCGGGTCACCCGTGCCGACCTGGTCCGGTACGCCGGCGCCTCGGGCGACTTCAACGTCATCCACTGGAGCGACCGGGTGGCCGGCGAGGTCGGCCTCCCCGGCGTCATCGCCCACGGGATGCTCACCGCCGGGCTCGCGGCCCGGGCCGTCACCGGGTGGGCGGGCGACCCGGGTGCGGTGGTCGACTACCACGTGCGGTTCAGCCGCCCGGTCGTCGTGCCCGACGACGACGCCGGCGCGGAGGTCGCCGTCCGCGGGCGGGTGGCCGCACTGCTGGACGACGGGCGGGTCCGGGTGGACCTCACGGTCACCAGCGGTGGCGACAAGGTGCTCTCCCTGGCCCGGGCCGTCGTCGCCCTCGCCTGAGCGCCTCGACCGAGGAGGCTCCCTGGCGTGTCCGCGCCCCCCGGCCGGAGGGGTCGGGCCCGGCCGTGTTGGCCAGTGCTCCTGCCGGTCCCGTACACTCGTCAGCCTGGGGCCAGCTTGACCCCGCCACCGGCGTGCCCCGGGACCCTCTGGGGCCCGGTACCGCTGCGAGGCGGACCGGTCCCGGGCGGGTGTTCCTGACGGACTCCAGACGTCCTGCGCGAGCGGTGCTCGTGGCAGGCCGGCGGGTCGGCCCGACAGGGCTCCTAGGGGTGTAGCTCAATTGGCAGAGCAGCGGTCTCCAAAACCGCAGGCTGCAGGTTCAAGTCCTGTCACCCCTGCCACCGACCGAGGACCGGCGTCGAGCCGGCGCAGACGATCCATCGAGCAGAGCGAGGCGTTGTGAGCGACAAGGACGGCGAGCCGAACGGCGACCGGCCCGACGCCGAGCAGTTCGACCGCGATGCGCCGGGTGTCGACGACGCCGCTGAGCTCGAGGCCGCCGAGGCGGAGATCGCGGACGAGGCCGAGACCGACGAGGACAAGGTCGTCGCGACGCCCACCCGCCGTCAGCGCGGCACCGGGCGGTCGGGCAGCAGCCCGGCCGGCCGGCCGGGCGAGGGGCGCACCGGCGAGGGCACCCGTTCGCGGGCGGCCGCCGAGCGGGCGCGCGCCGAGGAGCTCCGCGACAAGCGCAGCATCGGCCGGTTCCTCCGCGAGGTCGTCGCGGAGCTCCGCAAGGTCATCTGGCCCGGCCGCAAGGAGCTGATCACCTACACGACCGTGGTGATCATCTTCGTGGCGGTCATGGTCGCGCTCGTCGCCGGCCTGGACATCGTCTTCGCCCAGGGCGTGCTCGCCGTCTTCGGCTGAGCGCCCCGCGAGCTGCACCACACCCCAGGAGGAAGAGACCACGTGACTGACCCCCGCGAGCCCTTCGAGACCGACAACGCCGTCGAGGGCACCGACCTCGACGACGCGCGGTTCGACGTGCGCGGCACCGCCGACCTCGAGACCGGAGCCGACGAGCCCGGCGCCGCCGAGGGGTCCAGCGACACGACCGACCAGGACACCGAGACCGGCGTCTCCGACGTGGTCCCCGCGGTCGAGTCCGGTGAGCCGGACACCCTGGCCAGCGACCCGGAGCCCGAGCCGGCGCTCGACCACGACCCGCTGGTCACCGAGACGGTCGCGGCGGCCGAGGAGGCCGACGAGGACCCCCGGGAGGCGCTGCGGAAGACGCTGCGCACCCAGTTCGGCGACTGGTACGTCATCCACTCGTACGCCGGTTACGAGAACAAGGTGAAGACCAACCTGGAGTCCCGCATCACGTCGCTGGACATGGAGGACTACATCTTCCAGATCGAGGTGCCCACCGAGGAGGTCACCGAGATCAAGAACGGCAAGCGGACCCAGGTCAACCGGAAGAAGCTGCCCGGCTACCTGCTGGTCCGGATGGACCTCAACGACGAGTCCTGGGGCGCGGTCCGCAACACCCCCGGGGTCACCGGCTTCGTGGGCGCGACGTCGAAGCCCTCGCCGCTGAGCATCGACGAGGTCGTCAACCTGCTGGTCGCCGACACCCCGGCGAAGCCGGCCGCGGTGGCGACCGAGACCAGCTCGCCCGCGGCCGGCCCGGTGCCCACGGTCGAGTTCGAGGTCGGCGAGTCGGTCACCGTCATGGACGGGCCGTTCGCCACCCTGCCGGCCACCATCAACGAGATCAACGCCGAGCAGCAGAAGCTGCAGGTCCTGGTCTCCATCTTCGGTCGCGAGACGCCCGTCGAGCTCTCGTTCACCCAGGTCGCCAAGATCTAGTCGAGGCCTCCGGGCCACGACGACGACGTCCCAGTCAGTCAGGAAGAGGAAGAAGTCATGCCCCCCAGGAAGCGGTTGACCGCGGTCATCAAGCTCCAGATCAACGCCGGTGCGGCCACCCCCGCCCCGCCCGTGGGCCCGGCCCTCGGTCAGCACGGCGTGAACATCATGGAGTTCTGCAAGGCGTACAACGCCGCCACGGAGTCGCAGCGCGGCAACGTGATCCCGGTCGAGATCTCGGTCTTCGAGGACCGGTCGTTCACCTTCGTCACCAAGACCCCGCCGGCCGCGCGCATGCTGCTCAAGGCCGCCGGTGTCGAGAAGGGCTCGGGCGAGCCGCACAAGACCAAGGTCGCCACCGTCACGCGCGACCAGGTCCGGGAGATCGCCCAGACCAAGATGGCCGACCTGAACGCGAACGACCTCGACCACGCCGAGAAGATCATCGCCGGCACCGCCCGGTCGATGGGGATCACCGTCCAGTGAGGGAAGCCGCCGGCTGACGGCGGCGTTCCACCACCGGGTCCGACGGACCCGGACAGCAACTGTGGGAGGGCCTCGCCGGCCCGCGCACCACACGACCCCCGATCCGGGGGGAAGGAGCACCACCATGGCGAAGCACGGCAAGAACTACCGCAAGGCCGCCGAGCTGGTCGACGCGGACGGGCTGTACAGCCCGCTGCAGGCCGCCGGCCTGGCCAAGCAGACGTCGACCACCAAGTACGACGCGACCGTCGAGGTCGCGATCCGGCTCGGCGTCGACCCGCGCAAGGCCGACCAGATGGTCCGCGGCACGGTCAACCTGCCCCACGGCACCGGCAAGACCGCCCGCGTCATCGTCTTCGCGACCGGCGACAAGGCCGCCGAGGCCGAGGCCGCCGGCGCCGACGTGGTCGGCTCGGACGACCTGATCGAGCGCATCCAGGGCGGCTTCCTGGACTTCGACGCCGCGATCGCGACCCCGGACCAGATGGCCAAGGTCGGCCGCATCGCCCGCATCCTGGGCCCCCGTGGCCTGATGCCGAACCCGAAGACCGGCACCGTGACCCCCGACGTCACCAAGGCGGTCAACGACATCAAGGGCGGGAAGATCAACTTCCGCGTGGACAAGCAGGCCAACCTCCACCTGGTCATCGGCAAGGCCTCCTTCGACGAGACCAAGCTGGTGGAGAACTACGCCGCGGCCCTCGACGAGGTCCTCCGCGCCAAGCCCTCCGCGGCCAAGGGGCGGTACGTCAAGAAGGTCACCATCTCCACGACCATGGGCCCGGGCATCCCGGTCGACCCGAACCGCACCCGCAACCTGACCGTCGACGAGGCCAACGCCTGACCGACACGGTCTCACCGGACGGCGCCGCCCCCTCCTGGGGTCGGCGCCGTCCGTCGTCCCGGGGGCGTGTTGACGCCGGACGGGGTCCCCGAGGGGCGATGTGGCGAAGGCGGTTGGCGCAAACCCCCGGCCATGCCGTAGTCTTCCCCCCGTTCCCCCCATGACCGCTTGGTCGTCGCACGTCCGCGTGCGATCGAAGGTCCGGATCACCGGACGGCCCGCGCAGGTGGACGGTTCGATGAGAGCGTCGGAGCCCGGGTCGTCCCGAGGTCACCGGCCTTCCTCGCCCCGTGCGCCGTGCGCCGGGGCGTTCCTCGTCTCCGGGCCCCGATCGTGTGCGAGCGCGCACCGGCCGGTGGTCGCCCGACAGCGAGAGGAGGCCCATGCCCACGCAGGCCAAGGACGCCGCGATCCAGGAGATCACCGAGCGTTTCCAGGCATCAAGCGCGGCCGTGCTCACCGAGTACCGCGGGCTGACCGTGGCGCAGCTGACCGAGCTGCGTCGTTCCCTCGGTGCGGGCAGCAGCTATGCCGTCGTCAAGAACACCCTGACGAAGCGGGCGGCGGACTCGGTCGGTTTCTCCGACCTGGGTCCGCTCCTGAACGGCCCCACCGCGATCGCCTTCGTCGAAGGTGACCCGGTGGAGGCCGCGAAGGCCATCCGCGACTTCGCGCGCGCCAACCCGTCGCTCGTCGTCAAGGGTGGCGTGGTCGACGGCCGCACGGTCGACGCCTCCGAGGTCACCCGCCTCGCCGACGTCGAGCCGCGCGAGGTCTTGCTGGCCAAGCTGGCCGGCGCGATGAAGGGCAACCTGACCAAGGCCGCCGGGCTGTTCCAGGCCCCGCTGTCGCAGGTCGCCCGTCTGGCCGCGGCACTGCAGGAGAAGAAGCCCGCCGAGGGCGCTCCTGCTGCCGACGAAGCTGCTGCTGCTGACACCACCCCCGAGACCACCGACGCTGCCGCGGACACCGCGGCCAGCGACGCCTGACCCACCAAGGAGACACCATGGCCAAGCTTTCCACCGACGAGCTGCTCGACGCCTTCAAGGAGATGACCCTCCTCGAGCTGTCGGACTTCGTGAAGCAGTTCGAGGAGACCTTCGAGGTCACCGCCGCCGCTCCCGTGGCCGTCGCGGCCGCCGGCCCCGCCGGTGGTGGCGCTGCCCCCGAGGCCGCCGCCGAGCAGGACGAGTTCGACGTCATCCTCGAGGCTGCCGGCGACAAGAAGATCCAGGTCATCAAGGAGGTGCGCGGCCTGACCTCGCTCGGCCTCAAGGAGGCCAAGGACCTGGTCGACAACGCGCCGAAGCCGATCCTGGAGAAGGTCGCCAAGGACGCTGCCGAGAAGGCCAAGGCCGCCCTCGAGGGCGCCGGCGCGACCGTCACCGTCAAGTGACCCCCTGCCCGGCGTGAGCCGGGCTGCACGACCCGACAGGGGCCGTCCTCCGCGTGGAGGGCGGCCCCTGCGGCGTTCGGCGGCCGATCCACAGCCGCCCGGCGTGCCTGCCCGCACCCGGCCGGTCCACTGGCATCATCGGGGGGCGGCAACACCCCACCCGCACGGTCGAGAGTCCCGGGAGCCACGGCGTCCCGGTCGGGCGTCGGGGACCACGGTGGGCGCCGGGCACCCCGACGGGTGTGTTCCGCGCCGCACCGGCGGCCCGACGTGGACACCGGCGTGCATCAGGGGTAGGGTCTCCTGTTGCGCTGCCCTCTGACTGCCAGCCCGTCGAGACGGGTCAGCAGGAGTGCCCGGGAACGGCTCCGGGCGACCTTGTGTTGACCCTACTGACGGGGCAGGCATCCGCGGTCAGCCTCGCCGACAACGACGACGACCCAGGACGAACTGCACCCACCGCCCGCACGTCGTGAGGTCCTCGAAAGGACGCATCTTGGCAGGCTCTCGCCCCACCAGCATCACCCCCGGCACCACCGAGTCCCCCAGCAGCACCCCGGCCGCGGTCGAGCCGCAGGCCGGGCCCCGCACGGGTGGCACCGACCACCAGAAGATCCCCGGCGCGCCGCTCCGCGTCTCGTTCGCCAAGATCCACGAGCCGCTCGAGGTCCCGGACCTGCTCGGCCTGCAGACGGCCTCGTTCGAGTGGCTGGTCGGCAGCCCCGTCTGGCGCGCCACCCTCGCCCCCGAGGAGCAGGCCGACGCCGTCGGTGGTCTGGCCGAGATCCTCGAGGAGATCTCGCCGATCGAGGACTTCAGCGGGTCGATGTCGCTGTCCTTCTCCAACCCGCGCTTCGAGGACGTCAAGGCGTCCCTCGAGGAGTGCAAGGACAAGGACATGACCTACGCGGCGCCGCTGTTCGTCACCGCCGAGTTCATGAACAACACCACGGGCGAGATCAAGAGCCAGACGGTGTTCATGGGCGACTTCCCGGTCATGACGAACAAGGGCACGTTCGTCATCAACGGGACCGAGCGCGTCGTCGTCTCCCAGCTCGTCCGCAGCCCTGGCGTCTACTTCGACAAGACGCTGGACAAGACCTCGGACAAGGACGTCTTCAGCGCCAAGGTCATCCCCAGCCGCGGTGCGTGGCTGGAGTTCGACGTCGACAAGCGCGACACCGTCGGCGTCCGCATCGACCGCAAGCGCCGCCAGCCGGTCAGCGTGCTCCTCAAGGCGCTGGGCTGGACCGAGGACCGCATCCGCGAGCACTTCCAGTGGTCGCCCACGATGCTGGCCACCCTGGAGAAGGACCACATCGCCGGGCAGGACGAGGCGCTGCTGGACATCTACCGCAAGCTGCGCCCGGGCGAGCCGCCGACGCGTGAGTCCGCGCAGGCGCTGCTGGAGAACCTGTTCTTCAACCCCAAGCGCTACGACCTGGCCAAGGTCGGCCGGTACAAGGTCAACAAGAAGCTCGGCGTCGAGGCCCCCACCGCGACGACGACGCTGACCGAGGACGACATCGTCGCCACCATCGAGTACGTGGTTCGCCTGCACGCGGGCGAGCCCGACCACGGCGTCGACGACATCGACCACTTCGGCAACCGCCGGCTGCGCACCGTGGGCGAGCTGATCCAGAACCAGATCCGGGTCGGCCTCTCCCGCATGGAGCGCGTCGTCCGCGAGCGGATGACGACCCAGGACGTCGAGGCGATCACGCCGCAGACCCTGATCAACATCCGGCCGGTCGTCGCCTCCATCAAGGAGTTCTTCGGCACCAGCCAGCTGTCGCAGTTCATGGACCAGACCAACCCGCTCGCGGGCCTGACCCACAAGCGCCGCCTGTCGGCGCTGGGCCCGGGTGGTCTGTCGCGTGAGCGCGCCGGCATGGAGGTGCGCGACGTGCACCCCAGCCACTACGGCCGGATGTGCCCGATCGAGACCCCTGAGGGCCCGAACATCGGCCTGATCGGCTCGCTGTCCTCCTTCGGCCGGGTCAACCCCTTCGGCTTCATCGAGACGCCGTACCGCAAGGTGGAGAACGGTCAGGTCACCGACCAGATCGACTACCTGACCGCCGACGAGGAGGACCGCTTCGTCGTCGCCCAGGCCAACTCCCCGCTGGACGCCACCGGCCGCCTGGCCGAGGAGCGGGTCCTGGTCCGCACCAAGGGCGGTGAGGTCGACTACCTCGCTCCCGAGAACGTCGACTACATGGACGTCTCGCCGCGCCAGATGACCTCGGTCGCGACGGCGATGATCCCGTTCCTCGAGCACGACGACGCGAACCGTGCCCTCATGGGCGCGAACATGCAGCGTCAGGCCGTCCCGCTGCTGCGCAGCGAGGCGCCGCTGGTCGGCACGGGCATGGAGCTGCGTGCGGCGGTCGACGCCGGCGACGTCGTGGTGGCCGAGAAGGCCGGTGTGGTCGAGGACTCCACCGCCGACTACGTCACCGTCATGGCCGACGACGGCACCCGGCAGACCTACCGGCTGCTGAAGTTCCAGCGCTCCAACCAGGGCACCTCGATCAACCAGAGCCCGGTGGTCGAGGAGGGCCAGCGGGTCGAGGCCGGTCAGGTCGTCGCCGACGGTCCCTGCACCGACGAGGGCGAGATGGCGCTGGGCAAGAACCTGCTCGTCGCCTTCATGCCGTGGGAGGGCCACAACTACGAGGACGCGATCATCCTGTCGCAGCGCCTCGTGCAGGACGACGTCCTGTCCTCGATCCACATCGAGGAGTTCGAGGTCGACGCCCGCGACACCAAGCTCGGTGCCGAGGAGATCACCCGGGACATCCCGAACGTCTCCGAGGAGGTCCTCGCCGACCTCGACGAGCGCGGCATCATCCGCATCGGTGCCGAGGTCGTCCCCGGCGACATCCTCGTCGGCAAGGTCACGCCCAAGGGCGAGACCGAGCTGACCCCCGAGGAGCGGCTGCTGCGGGCGATCTTCGGTGAGAAGGCCCGCGAGGTGCGCGACACCAGCCTCAAGGTGAAGCACGGCGAGTCGGGCAAGGTCATCGGCGTCCGGGTCTTCTCCCGCGAGGACGGCGACGAGCTCCCCGCCGGCGTGAACGAGCTCATCCGGGTCTACGTGGCCCAGATGCGCAAGATCAGCGACGGCGACAAGCTGGCCGGGCGCCACGGGAACAAGGGCGTCATCTCCAAGATCCTCCCGCAGGAGGACATGCCGTTCCTCGAGGACGGCACCCCGGTCGACATCGTGCTCAACCCGCTGGGCGTGCCCGGCCGGATGAACGTCGGCCAGGTGCTGGAGACCCACCTCGGGTGGATCGCCAAGACCGGCTGGGAGGTCGAGGGCACCCCGGAGTGGGCGGCTCGGCTCCCCGGCGCCGCGCGCCAGGCCGCCCCGGGCACCCGGACCGCGACGCCCGTGTTCGACGGCGCCAAGGAGGACGAGATCATCGGCCTGCTGGGCTCGACGATCCCGAACCGCGACGGCAACCGCATGGTCAAGGAGACCGGCAAGGCGCGGCTGTTCGACGGCCGCTCCGGCGAGCCGTTCCCCGAGCCCATCTCGGTCGGCTACGTCTACATCCTGAAGCTGCTGCACCTGGTCGACGACAAGATCCACGCCCGTTCGACCGGCCCGTACTCGATGATCACGCAGCAGCCGCTGGGTGGTAAGGCGCAGTTCGGTGGCCAGCGGTTCGGCGAGATGGAGTGCTGGGCGATGCAGGCCTACGGCGCGGCCTACGCGCTGCAGGAGCTGCTCACCATCAAGTCCGACGACATCCTCGGCCGCGTCAAGGTCTACGAGGCCATCGTCAAGGGCGAGAACATCCCGGAGCCGGGCATCCCCGAGTCGTTCAAGGTGCTGCTCAAGGAGCTCCAGTCGCTCTGCCTGAACGTGGAGGTCCTCTCCGGCGACGGCCAGGCGATCGAGCTGCGCGACACCGACGACGAGGTGTTCCGGGCCGCGGAGGAGCTGGGCATCGACCTGTCCCGCCGCGAGCCCTCCAGCGTCGAGGACGTGTGATCGGCGGCCGGCCGGCCCTGGTAGCGGGGCCGGCCGGCGCCCTCCCCGGACAAGACAAGAAAGTGCAGTAACTAGCCCCTGAAAGGGGTCACTCAGTGCTCGACGTCAACTTCTTCGACGAACTGCGCATCGGCCTGGCCAGCGGCGACGACATCCGTCAGTGGTCGCACGGCGAGGTGAAGAAGCCCGAGACCATCAACTACCGCACCCTCCGCCCGGAGAAGGACGGTCTCTTCTGCGAGAAGATCTTCGGTCCCACCCGGGACTGGGAGTGCTACTGCGGGAAGTACAAGCGCGTCCGCTTCAAGGGCATCATCTGCGAGCGCTGCGGCGTCGAGGTCACTCGCGCCAAGGTGCGCCGTGAGCGGATGGGCCACATCGAGCTGGCCGCGCCGGTCACCCACATCTGGTTCTTCAAGGGCGTCCCCTCGCGCCTGGGCTACCTGCTCGACCTGGCGCCCAAGGACCTCGAGAAGATCATCTACTTCGCCGCCTACATGATCACCTCGGTCGACGAGGAGACGCGCCACCGCGACCTCCCGACCATCGAGGCCGAGATCAGCGCGGAGAAGCACAACCTCGAGACCCGGCGCGACGCCGACGTGGAGGCCCGCCAGCAGAAGCTGGAGGCCGACCTCGCCGAGCTCGAGGCCGAGGGTGCCAAGTCCGACGTGCGCCGCAAGGTGCGCGAGGGCGGCGAGCGCGAGATGCGTCAGCTGCGCGACCGGGCCCAGCGGGAGATCGACCGCCTCGACGAGGTGATGGACACCTTCCGCAAGCTCGAGGTCAAGCAGCTCATCGCCGACGAGGGCCTCTACCGCGAGCTGCGCGACCGCTTCGGGGAGTACTTCGAGGGCGGCATGGGCGCCGCGGCGCTGCAGAAGCTCCTCGCGGGCTTCGACCTGGACGCCGAGGCCGTTTCGCTGCGCGAGACCATCCGCAGCGGCAAGGGCCAGCGCAAGCTGCGCGCGCTCAAGCGGCTGAAGGTCGTCGCGGCGTTCCAGCAGACCCAGAACTCGCCCATGGGCATGGTGCTGGACTGCGTCCCGGTCATCCCGCCGGACCTGCGCCCGATGGTGCAGCTCGACGGTGGCCGCTTCGCCACCAGCGACATGAACGACCTGTACCGCCGGGTGATCAACCGGAACAACCGGCTCAAGCGACTGCTCGACCTGGGCGCGCCGGAGATCATCGTCAACAACGAGAAGCGGATGCTCCAGGAGTCCGTGGACGCGCTGTTCGACAACGGTCGTCGCGGCCGTCCGGTCACCGGCCCGGGCAACCGCCCGCTGAAGTCCCTGAGCGACCTGCTCAAGGGCAAGCAGGGCCGGTTCCGCCAGAACCTGCTGGGCAAGCGTGTCGACTACTCCGGCCGTTCGGTCATCGTCGTCGGCCCGCAGCTGAAGCTGCACCAGTGCGGTCTGCCCAAGCAGATGGCGCTGGAGCTGTTCAAGCCCTTCGTCATGAAGCGGCTCGTCGACCTCAACCACGCGCAGAACATCAAGTCCGCCAAGCGGATGGTGGAGCGTGCGCGGCCGGTCGTGTGGGACGTGCTCGAGGAGGTCATCACCGAGCACCCGGTGCTGCTGAACCGTGCGCCGACGCTGCACCGTCTGGGCATCCAGGCCTTCGAGCCCCAGCTGGTCGAGGGCAAGGCCATCCAGATCCACCCGCTGGTCTGCACCGCGTTCAACGCGGACTTCGATGGCGACCAGATGGCGGTGCACCTGCCGCTGTCGGCCGAGGCGCAGGCCGAGGCCCGCATCCTGATGCTGTCCAGCAACAACATCCTGAGCCCGGCCGACGGTCGTCCGATCACCGCGCCGACCCAGGACATGGTGCTGGGCCTCTACCACCTGACCTCCCTCTCCGGGTCGGTCGAGGTGCCCGAGGGCGAGCGGCCCAAGTCCTACTCGACCACGTCCGAGGCCGTCATGGCCTTCGACATGGGTGCGCTGGGGCTGCAGGAGCGGGTGCAGATCCGCCTCGACGAGGTCTTCGGCGTCGACAACGGCCCGAACGAGCCGTGGGAGGCCCCCGAGGGCTGGGAGCCCGGCCAGCCGGCCGTCGTCTCCACCAGCCTCGGCCGGGTCCTCTTCAACGAGGCCCTGCCCGAGGACTACCGGTTCGTCAACTACCAGGTGCCGAAGAAGGCGCTGGGCGCGATCGTCAACGACCTCGCCGAGCGTTACCCCAAGGTGCAGGTGGCGGCGACGCTGGACGCCCTCAAGGCGGCCGGCTTCCGCTGGGCGACCCGTTCCGGTGTGACGATCGCGATCGACGACGTCGTCACCCCGCCGGTGAAGCAGGCGATCCTGGACCGGCACGAGGACGAGGCGCGCAAGATCGAGCGCCAGTACGAGCGCGGCGTCATCACCGACGGCGAGCGTCGTTCGGAGCTCATCGAGATCTGGACCCGTGCGCGGGCCGAGGTCAGCCAGGCGATGGTGGACAACTTCCCCACCACCAACCCGGTCTGGGTCATGGTCAACTCGGGCGCCCGAGGCAACATGATGCAGATCAGCCAGATCGCCGGCATGCGCGGCCTGGTGGCCAACCCGAAGGGCGAGATCATCCCGCGGCCGATCAAGGCCAACTTCCGGGAGGGTCTGTCCGTGCTGGAGTACTTCATCTCCACGCACGGTGCCCGCAAGGGCCTGGCGGACACCGCGCTGCGGACCGCCGACTCCGGGTACCTCACCCGCCGGCTGGTCGACGTCTCGCAGGACGTCATCATCCGCGAGGAGGACTGCGGCACCGAGCGCGGCGTCCTCATGCCGATCGGCACCGTCCACGACGGCGTCGTCACGCGGGACCCGCACGTGGAGACCAGCGTGTACGCCCGCGCCCTGGCCGCCGACGTGGTGGCCGAGGACGGCACGGTCATCGCGCAGGCCAACGCCGACCTGGGTGACGTGCTCATCCAGGCGCTGGTCGACGCCGGTGTCTCGGAGGTCAAGGTCCGCTGCGTCCTGACCTGCGAGTCGCTGCTGGGCACCTGCGCCACCTGCTACGGCCGGTCGCTGGCGTCGGGCAAGCTCGTGGACGTCGGCGAGGCCGTCGGCATCATCGCCGCGCAGTCCATCGGCGAGCCCGGCACCCAGCTGACGATGCGCACCTTCCACACCGGTGGTGTGGCCGGTGCCGACATCACGCACGGTCTGCCGCGTGTGGTGGAGCTCTTCGAGGCCCGCGTCCCCAAGGGCAAGGCCCCGATCGCCGAGCTCGCCGGCACCGTCCGGATCGAGGACGGCGACCAGTTCCGGAAGCTGACCATCACCCCGGACGACGGCTCCGACGAGGTCGTCTACGACAAGCTGTCGCGCCGGTCGCGGCTGCGGGTCGAGGACGGCGGCCACGTCGAGGTCGGCGAGCAGCTGACCGAGGGTGCGGTCGACCCGCACGAGGTGCTGCGGATCATGGGCCCGCGCGAGGTGCAGCTGCACCTGGTGCGTGAGGTCCAGGAGGTCTACCGCAGCCAGGGTGTGTCGATCCACGACAAGCACATCGAGGTGATCATCCGGCAGATGCTGAAGCGGGTGACCATCATCGACTCGGGTGCGACGGAGTTCCTGCCCGGTGCGCTGGTCGAGCGGACGCTGTTCGAGACGGAGAACCGCCGGGTCGTCGCCGAGGGCGGCGAGCCTGCCTCGGCCCGCCCGGTGCTGATGGGGATCACCAAGGCGTCGCTGGCCACGGAGTCGTGGCTGTCGGCCGCCTCCTTCCAGGAGACGACCAAGGTGCTCACCGACGCCGCGATCCAGGGCAAGAGCGACAGCCTGCTCGGGCTCAAGGAGAACGTGATCATCGGCAAGCTGATCCCGGCCGGTACCGGGATCAGCCGCTACCGGAACATCACGGTCGAGCCCACCGAGGAGGCCCGCGCCGCCGTGTACACGATGGCCGGCTACGACGACGGGCAGTACTACAGCCCCGACGTCTTCGGCTCGGGCACGGGCGAGGCGGTCCGCCTGGAGGAGTACGACTGGCGCTGATGCGCTGAGTGACACAGAGGCCCCGCACACCACTGGTGTGCGGGGCCTCTTTGCGTGCGCGTCACGTGACGCAAACCCGAGCTCACTGGGGCACGAGTACGGATTCCGCGGCGAAGAGGCTTCGGCTCGACGACGGGGGCCGGAGGCTCCCGGGAGCAGAGGCGGGCAACGGCTCAGCGCAGGTCGGGCACGGTACCTGGCCGCGGTGCGATCCGGAGGATCGCATCAATACCGCGGTGCGATCCGGAGGATCGCATCAATACCGCGGTGCGATCCGGAGGATCGCATCAATACCGCGGTGCGATCCGGAGGATCGCCTCAATACCGCGGTGCGATCCGGAGGATCGCCTCAGCGTCGCGGTGCGATCCGGAGGATCGTGGTCAACAGAGCCGGCGCATGGTCTCGACGGTGTGGAGCCGGCCCTCGCGGCTGTCGTCGAGCGGCTGGAGGTTCAGCGTCGTGACGCCGGCCTCGGCGAAGGCGGCGATGCGCTCGGCCACGTAGGACTCCGGCCCGATGAGCGACGTGGCGCGGACCAGGTCCTCCGGGACGGCGGCCGCGGCCTCGTCCTTGCGGCCGGCGAGGTACAGGTCCTGGATCGCCTCGGCCTCCGCCTCGTAGCCGTACCGGCGGGCCAGGTCGTTGTAGAAGTTCTTCCCCTTCGCGCCCATGCCCCCGACGTACAGGGCGATGCCGGGCCGGACGGCGTCCAGCAGGTGTTCGACGTCCTCGCCGATGGCCACGGGGACGCCGACGACGACGTCGAGGTCGCCCAGGGCGGGGTCGCGCTCGGCCCGCCCGGCGGCGAGCGAGGCGCCCCAGACGTCGGCCGCACGCTCGGGGTGGAAGAAGATCGGTTCCCACTTCTCGGCGATCTCGGCGGCCAGCTGGACGTTCTTCGGGCCGAGGGCGGCGAGCAGCACCGGCACCCGGTCGCGCACCGGGGTGTTGATCAGCTTGAGCGGCTTGCCCAGGCCGGTGCCCTGCTCGGCCGGCAGCGGCACGCTGTACTTCGGGCCCTCGTGCACGAGCCGTTCCCGGCGCCAGACCTGGCGGCAGATCTCCACGATCTCCCGTGTCCGCTGCAGCGGGGCGTCGTAGGGCAGCCCGTGCCAGCCCTCGATGACCTGCGGTCCCGAGGCGCCCAGCCCGAGCGTGAAGCGCCCGCCGGAGACGAAGTCCAGGCCGGCCGCGGTCATCGCGATGAGGGCGGGCGTCCGGCTGTAGATCGGCAGGATGCCGCTCATCAACTCGACGCGCTCGGTCACCGCCGCCAGGTAGCCCAGCTGGCTGACCGCGTCGAAGGTGTACACCTCCGCGACCATCGCGACATCGAGCCCGGCCGACTCGAGGTCGCGGATCTCTGCGGCCGTCTGCCTGAAGTCCCCGGCGTAGCTCGCCTGGATGCCGATGCGCACGCGCCCTCCTCGGTGTCCGCGGCGCCCTCGTCGGCGCCGCACCTGCGACGCTATCGGCCGGGCCGGTCGGCGAGGTGGTGGGTCAGAGCGGGCGGACCGCGCCGATCACGTGTGTCACGACCCGGACGCCGTCGACGTCCTGCGGCACGCCGGCTCCGGCTCCGGCGTCGGTGAGGTCGACCCGCACCACGTAGCCGGCGTCCTGCCGGGCGAGCCCGACGGCGGCGATGCCCGGCCGGGCGGCGAGCCGGGACGCCAGGAGGCGCTTGGCGGCGCTGGCGGCGGTGCGGTCGGACATGCACCCCATGGTGCCCCCTACGGCCGCCCAGCGGCAGGTGCGCGGCCGCGTCACCCCTCCGGTGGGGTCACCCGGCCGCCCACTCGACGCCCAACCGCCGGAGCACCGTGGCCAGCGGGTTCGCGAAGGTGACCCCGCCGCCCGCACTCCCGCCGAGCTCCGAACCGGCGAACAGCAGCCCCAGCGGCGCGCGGTCGGCGCTGCGCCAGATCAGCGAACCGCTGTCGCCACCGGCGCTGAAGGCGCCGGTGAGCCCCTCGACCTCGATCTGGTCGTCGAAGGTGAAGACGCCACGGTCGTACTGCACCCCCACGCCGTCGACCTCGACCGCGGTCACCCGGCCCCGGGTGTGCCCGGTCGTCCGGCCGACCTTCTCCACGAGCTCCTCGGGGTCGACCGTGTCCGGCGCGGCCACCGTGGGCAGCAGGGCACCCCCGGGGTAGCCGGTGGGGTCGGCCACCACCCCCGGGTCGAGCAGCGCGACGGCGGCGTCCACCTGGTTGCCGGGACGGTCCTCGAAGCGGACCGCGCCGGCGAGCACGCCGACGCGGTCGGTGCCGACACCACCGTCGGCCACCCCGGGCTGCAGCACCGGGTCGCCGACGGCGCCCGCGTCGCTGGCCGCCAGCACGTGGTTGTTGGACAGCGCGAGCAGGCCGTCGACGCCGGGACGGCGGACGAACCCACCGAGCGTCCCCGCGGTCACCCGCTCGTGCCCGATCGACAGACCCGGGCGCAGTGGCCGGGTCCGCCGCCGCAGCTCCTCGAGGGTGGGAGAGCCGGGGGTGGGAGAGCCGGGTGTGGGAGAGCCGGGTGTGGGAGAGCCCAGTGCGCGCACCACCCCGATCGCCCGGACGTCGACCTCGGCGAGGGCCGCCTCGCCGAGGCCCGCCAGGACCACCGCGGCGTCCGCCGGCCCGATGACCCGGACCGCCAGGTGGACCTGCTCTGGACCGATCGGCGTCAGGCCGAGGGCGACGCCGCTCCACGTCGCAGTGGCGCCGTTGCTCCGGGCGACCACCCCGGGCGGTCCTTCGGCCAGCCGCCGGGAGAGCCGGTGCTTCAGTTCGCGGGCGGAGTCGGGCAGCACGAGCACCTCACAGAGCAGGACGTCACCGGGTCGAGACCGACCGTAAGGGCGGCCTCCGACAGAAGCGCGCCGAGCGATCGCCGTCCCACGAGGTGAGGGCTGCTGCGGGGGCGGGCGGTGGACGACACGTGCGCGGGGGAGGGGACACCCTGCCGTCGCCGGCGCTACATTGGCCAGCGGTACGGTCCCGGCCGGTCGCCGCCGGACCCCGGGGTGCGTGTTCGCCAGCGCCCCGGTGGTGTCGTGGCGACTGGGCACCCGGTGCCCGCCGTCCGTCCGGGAGCGACCCGGGCCGCAGTGGATCAGGAATGGTCGACGCGGCCCTGCGGTTCCCCGGACGACCGGCTGGTCCGGTGCCCGCACAGGCATCGGGACCCGGCTTTGACCGGGTCCACATGCCCGGGTATCGTGGTCAGCCGTGCCCAGGTTCCTCTGGGCCTGCTCCCGTTCGCGGTGCACTCAGCGCCTGCCGGTCACGCCGGTGGGGTGCCGGGGGTCCGGCCCACCAGCAGGTGGGCAGGCCGGTGCCGAGTCGCGAGGGGCGACGAGTCCGGTCCGATCACCTGGCCGGTTCTCGCGAAGGGCGACACGCCCGAACGCGGGGGCCGGATGGTGACGCGCGACCGGGATCGGGCCGGGCAACCGGGCACGCACGATCACCGCACCACCGTCAGCAGAACTCGAAGCACCACCCAGCGCAGGCAGGAGATCCAGGCCACCCATGCCCACGATCCAGCAGCTGGTCCGCAAGGGCCGCGAGGACAAGGTCGAGAAGACCAAGACCCCGGCGTTGAAGGGCTCCCCTCAGCGCCGCGGCGTGTGCACGCGCGTCTACACGACGACGCCGAAGAAGCCGAACTCGGCGCTGCGCAAGGTCGCTCGCGTCCGCCTCACCAGTGGCATCGAGGTGACCGCCTACATCCCGGGCGTCGGCCACAACCTGCAGGAGCACTCCATGGTGCTCGTGCGCGGCGGCCGGGTGAAGGACCTGCCCGGCGTCCGGTACAAGATCATCCGCGGCTCGCTGGACACCCAGGGTGTCCGTAACCGCAAGCAGGCTCGCAGCCGGTACGGCGCGAAGAAGGAGAAGAGCTGACATGCCCCGCAAGGGTCCCGCTCCCCGCCGTCCGCTCGTCGCCGACCCGGTCTACCAGTCGCCGCTGGTCACCCAGCTGGTGAACAAGGTGCTCGTGGACGGCAAGCGCTCGGTCGCCGAGGCGATCGTCTACGGCGCCCTCGAGGGCTGCCGCGCAAAGAACGACACCGACCCGGTGGTCACGCTCAAGCGTGCGCTGGACAACGTCAAGCCGGCCCTCGAGGTCCGCAGCCGCCGCGTCGGTGGTGCGACCTACCAGGTGCCGATCGAGGTCCGCGCCTCCCGCAGCACCACCCTCGGCCTGCGCTGGCTGATCCAGTACAGCCGGGCCCGTCGGGAGAAGACGATGACCGAGCGCCTGATGAACGAGCTGCTCGACGCGAGCAACGGTCTCGGCGCCGCGGTCAAGCGCCGCGAGGACACGCACAAGATGGCCGAGTCGAACAAGGCCTTCGCGCACTACCGCTGGTGACGTCGGTCCACCAGCAGCCGCTGCCCGCGGTCCACCCGGGCGACCCCCGGACACCGCGCACGGACGAGAAGGAAGAGGAGTAAGGGAATGGCCCAGAACGAGGCCCAGCTCGCCAAGACCCGCAACATCGGGATCATGGCGCACATCGACGCCGGCAAGACGACGACGACCGAGCGGATCCTCTTCTACACCGGTATCAACTACAAGATCGGTGAAGTCCACGACGGCGCGGCCACGATGGACTGGATGGAGCAGGAGCAGGAGCGCGGCATCACCATCACGTCCGCCGCGACGAAGTGCTCCTGGAACGACCACGACATCAACATCATCGACACCCCCGGGCACGTCGACTTCACCGTCGAGGTGGAGCGGTCGCTGCGGGTGCTCGACGGTGCCGTGGCGGTCTACGACGGCGTGGCCGGCGTGGAGCCGCAGACCGAGCAGGTCTGGCGCCAGGCCGAGAAGTACGGCGTCCCGCGCATGTGCTTCGTCAACAAGCTCGACCGCACCGGCGCGGACTTCTTCCGCTGCGTCGACATGATGGTCGAGCGCCTGGCGGCCAACCCGCTGGTGCTGCAGCTGCCGATCGGGGCAGAGGCCGACTTCATCGGCGTCGTCGACCTCGTCTACATGCGTGCGCTCACCTGGCGCGGTGAGACCAAGATGGGTGAGGACTACTCCATCGAGGAGATCCCCGCCGAGCTCGCCGACCAGGCCGCCGAGTACCGCGAGAAGCTCCTCGAGAACATCGCGGACTTCGACGACGCGCTGATGGAGGACTACCTCGGCGGCGAGGAGATCGCCCCCGAGCGCCTCAAGGCCGCCATCCGCAAGGCGACGATCGCCGGTCAGGTGAACCCGGTGATCACCGGTACCGCCTTCAAGAACAAGGGCGTGCAGCCCCTGCTCGACGCCGTCGTCGACTACCTGCCGAGCCCGCTGGACGTCGAGTCCATCCGGGGTACCGCGCTCGACGGCGAGACCGAGGTCCTGCGGCACGCCGACGAGAACGAGCCGTTCTCGGCGCTGGCGTTCAAGATCCAGACCGACCAGCACCTGGGCAAGCTGACCTACGTCCGGGTCTACTCCGGCAAGCTCGACGCGGGCTCCCCGGTGCTGAACAGCACCAAGGACCGCAAGGAGCGGGTCGGCAAGATCTACCAGATGCACGCCAACAAGCGCGAAGAGCGCCAGGGCGTGGGCGCCGGCGAGATCGTGGCCGTCAACGGCATGAAGCAGACGACCACCGGTGACACCCTCTGCGACCCGCAGCACCCGGTGATCCTCGAGTCGATGACCTTCCCGGCCCCGGTCATCTCGGTGGCCATCGAGCCGAAGACCAAGGGCGACCAGGAGAAGCTGGGCACCGCGATCCAGAAGCTCGCCGAGGAGGACCCGACCTTCCAGGTGAAGCTGGACGAGGAGACCGGTCAGACGGTCATCTCGGGCATGGGCGAGCTCCACCTGGAGATCCTGGTCGACCGCATGCGGCGCGAGTTCCGCGTCGAGGCGAACGTCGGCAAGCCGCAGGTGGCCTACCGCGAGACCATCCGCAAGAAGATCGAGAAGGTCGACTACACCCACAAGAAGCAGACCGGTGGGTCCGGCCAGTTCGCCAAGGTCCAGGTGACGGTCGAGCCCCTCGAGGTCGCGGCCGACGGTCCGACCTACGAGTTCGTGAACGCCGTCACCGGTGGGCGCATCCCGCGGGAGTACATCCCCTCGGTCGACGCCGGTATGCAGGACGCCATGCAGTACGGCATCCTGGCCGGGTACCCGATGGTCGGCGTGAAGGCGACGCTGATCGACGGGCAGTACCACGAGGTCGACTCCTCGGAGATGGCGTTCAAGATCGCCGGCTCGATGGTCTTCAAGGAGGCCGCACGCAAGGCCAGCCCGGCCCTGCTCGAGCCGATGATGGCCGTCGAGGTCGTCACCCCCGAGGACTACATGGGTGACGTCATCGGTGACCTGAACTCCCGCCGCGGCACCATCCAGGCGATGGAGGAGCGCTCCGGCGCCCGCGTCGTCCGGGCCCTGGTCCCGCTGTCGGAGATGTTCGGCTACGTGGGCGACCTGCGCAGCCGCACCCAGGGACGGGCGAGTTACACCATGGTGTTCGACTCGTACGCCGAGGTCCCGGCCAACGTCGCCAAGGAGATCATCGCCAAGGCGACCGGCGAGTAACCGGCCGGTGGGCGGGGGCTCCCAGTCCCCGCCCCGCCGGCCCCGAGCACTGCCCACCCCCACGCACGCGCACGACTGCGAAGACACGGAGAGAGGAACCCAGTGGCCAAGGCCAAGTTCGAGCGGAACAAGCCGCACGTCAACATCGGCACCATCGGGCACATCGACCACGGCAAGACGACGCTGACCGCGGCGATCACCAAGGTGCTGCACGACAAGTACCCGGACCTCAACGAGGCGTCCGCCTTCGACCAGATCGACAAGGCGCCCGAGGAGAAGGCCCGCGGGATCACGATCTCGATCGCGCACGTCGAGTACCAGACCGAGAACCGGCACTACGCGCACGTCGACTGCCCCGGGCACGCCGACTACATCAAGAACATGATCACCGGTGCGGCGCAGATGGACGGCGCCATCCTGGTGGTCGCGGCGACCGACGGCCCCATGCCGCAGACCAAGGAGCACGTGCTCCTGGCCCGCCAGGTGGGCGTCCCCTACATCGTCGTGGCGCTCAACAAGGCCGACATGGTCGACGACGAGGAGATCCTCGAGCTCGTCGAGCTGGAGGTCCGTGAGCTGCTCTCCGAGTACGAGTTCCCGGGCGACGACGTCCCCGTGGTCCGCGTCTCGGCGCTCAAGGCCCTCGAGGGCGACGCCGAGTGGGGCGACAAGCTCATGGAGCTCATGAACGCCGTCGACACGGCGATCCCGGAGCCCGAGCGCGACATCGACAAGCCGTTCCTCATGCCCGTCGAGGACGTCTTCACCATCACCGGCCGCGGCACCGTCGTGACCGGTCGTGTGGAGCGCGGCATCGTCAAGGTCTCCGAGGAGATCGAGGTCGTCGGCATCCGTCCCGGTTCGACCAAGACCACGGTCACCGGCGTCGAGATGTTCCGCAAGCTGCTCGACCAGGGCCAGGCCGGTGACAACGTCGGTCTGCTGCTGCGCGGCATCAAGCGCGAGGACGTCGAGCGCGGCCAGGTCATCGTGAAGCCGGGTTCCATCACCCCGCACACGAACTTCGAGGGCTCGGTCTACATCCTCTCGAAGGACGAGGGCGGCCGTCACACGCCGTTCTTCAACAACTACCGGCCCCAGTTCTACTTCCGCACCACGGACGTGACCGGCGTCGTCACGCTGCCCTCGGGCACCGAGATGGTCATGCCCGGTGACAACACCGAGATGACCGTCGAGCTGATCCAGCCCATCGCCATGGAGGAGGGCCTTCGGTTCGCCATCCGTGAGGGTGGCCGCACCGTGGGTGCCGGCCGGGTCACGAAGATCATCAAGTAACACCCAGACGGGCGGCGGCCGGTCCTCGGCCGCCGCCCGTCGCACGGGTCAGCAGACCCACTTGCGGGTCCGTGGACCCCTTGGACTTTCACAACCGATCGGCAGGAGCGAAGACAGGCGATGGCGGGACAGAAGATCCGCATCCGGCTGAAGGCCTACGACCACGAGGCCATCGATGCCTCGGCGCGGCGCATCGTGGACACGGTGACGAAGACCGGAGCGCGCGTCGTCGGCCCGGTGCCGCTGCCGACGGAGAAGAACGTGTACTGCGTCATCCGCTCGCCGCACAAGTACAAGGACTCGCGCGAGCACTTCGAGATGCGCACGCACAAGCGGCTCATCGACATCCTCGACCCGACGCCGAAGACGGTCGACGCGCTCATGCGCATCGACCTGCCGGCCTCGGTCGACGTCAACATCCAGTAAGGGCTGTTCCAGACATGGCGAGCACATTCCGTGGTCTCCTCGGCGAGAAGCTGGGGATGACCCAGGTCTTCGACGAGAACAACCGCATCGTGCCGGTGACCGTCGTCAAGGCGGGCCCGTGCGTGGTCACGCAGGTCCGCACCCCGGAGAAGGACGGCTACTCGGCCGTCCAGCTCGGGTTCGGCGCGATCGACCCCCGCAAGGTGAACAAGCCCGAGGGTGGGCACTTCGCCAAGGCGGGCGTCACCCCCCGGCGGCACGTGGTCGAGCTGCGCACCGAGGACGCCAGCGACTACACCGTGGGCCAGGAGCTGACCGCTGAGGTCCTCTCCGGCGTCGCCAAGGTCGACGTCATCGGCACCAGCAAGGGCAAGGGCACGGCCGGTGTCATGAAGCGTCACGGCTTCAAGGGTCTGGGCGCCGGCCACGGCACCCACCGCAAGCACCGCGCCCCCGGCTCGATCGGCGGGGCCTCGACCCCCGGCCGGGTGTTCAAGGGACTCAAGATGGCCGGGCGCATGGGCGCGGTCACCACCACCACCCTCTCGCTGAAGGTCCACGCCGTGGACACCGAGAAGGGCCTGGTGCTGATCAAGGGTGCCGTTCCGGGCCCGCGCGGCGGGCTGCTGCTGGTCCGCTCCGCGGTCAAGGGCGGCCCCGTGGGGAGTGACGCGAAGTGACCTCATCGACCAGTGAGCGCGCCGACCGGCAGGTCGACGTCCGCACCCCGGCCGGCGACACCGCCGGCAGCGTGACGCTGCCGGGAGCGCTGTTCGACGCCCCGGCCAACGTCTCGCTGCTGCACCAGGTCGTCGTGGCCCAACTGGCTGCGGCCCGCCAGGGCACGCACGCCACCAAGACCCGTGCGCAGGTCAGCGGCACCGGCGCCAAGCCGTACCGGCAGAAGGGCACCGGCCGGGCTCGCCAGGGCTCGCTTCGGTCCCCGCAGTTCGCCGGCGGTGGCATCGCCCACGGCCCGCAGCCGCGCAACTACGAGCAGAAGACGCCCAAGAAGATGAAGGCCGCCGCCCTGCGCGGGGCCCTCTCCGACCGGGCCCGCGAGGACCGCGTGCACGTGGTCTCGGCGTTCGTCGAGGGCGACGCCCCGTCGACCAAGGCCGCGCTGAAGGTCCTGGACGCGGTGACCACCGCCAAGCGGGTCCTCGTCGTGCTCGACCGTGACGACGTCCTCAACTGGATCAGCCTGCGCAACGTGCCGCGGGTGCACCTGATCGAGGCCGGTCAGCTGAACACCTACGACGTGCTCGTCTCCGACGAGGTGGTCTTCACCGAGACCGCGCTGGCCGAGTACGTGTCCGGCCCGGCCCGGGGCGGACGCTCCGTCGAGCTGCCCGACCTGACCACGCCGGACGTCCCCGGTGCGATCCCCTCGATCGCGGGCACCGGTACGACCGACCTCGACCTGGGGGAGACCCCGGCGGAGGCGGCACCGGTGAAGAAGGCGGCGGCGAAGAAGGCCCCGGCCAAGAAGGCGGCGGCCAAGGCCGACGCCGCACCGGCCACCGCGGCCGAGGCGGCTGCAGCCCCGGCCGAGCAGGCCGAGGTCGCCAACGCCGGTGCGGACGCCACGGCGCCCACCGAGGACGGCACCACCGACGCGAGCACCGAGGAGAAGGCATGAGCGTCCGCGACCCCCGGGACGTCCTGCTGTCCCCGGTCATCTCCGAGAAGAGCTACGGGCTCCTCGACGAGAACAAGTACACGTTCATCGTCCGCCCGGACGCCAACAAGACCCAGATCAAGATCGCGGTGCAGCAGGTCTTCAACGTGAAGGTCCTGTCCGTCAACACGATCAACCGTCAGGGGAAGAGGAAGCGCTCGCGCGGCGCTGTGATGGGGAAGCGCAAGGACACCAAGCGCGCCATCGTCTCCGTGGCACCCGGCGACCGCATCGAGCTCTTCGGGGGCCCGGGCGCCTGACGGCGCTCGGACCACCTGACTGGACCAGAGGACTCTGAGGAACCATGGCCATCCGTAAGTACAAGCCGACGACGCCGGGCCGCCGCGGCTCGTCCGTCGCCGACTTCGCCGAGGTCACCCGCGACCACCCCGAGAAGTCGCTGGTCCGGCCGCTGCACGGTCGTGGCGGGCGCAACGTCCACGGCCGCGTCACCGCGCGGCACCAGGGCGGCGGGCACAAGCGCGCCTACCGGCTGATCGACTTCCGCCGGGCGGACAAGGACGGCGTGCCGGCGAAGGTCGCGCACATCGAGTACGACCCGAACCGCACGTCGCGCATCGCGCTGCTGCACTTCGCCGACGGGGAGAAGCGCTACATCATCGCCCCGGCCAAGCTGAAGCAGGGCGACACGGTGGAGTGCGGCCCGGCCGCCGACATCAAGCCCGGCAACAACCTGCCGCTGCGCAACATCCCGGTCGGCACCGTCATCCACGCCATCGAGCTGCGGCCCGGTGGCGGGGCCAAGATCGCCCGCTCGGCCGGCACGAGCGTGCAGCTGGTCGCCCGTGAGGGCCGCTTCGCCCAGCTGCGCATGCCGTCCGGTGAGATCCGCAACGTCGACGTCCGCTGCCGCGCCACCATCGGCGAGGTCGGCAACGCCGAGCAGTCCAACATCAACTGGGGCAAGGCCGGCCGGATGCGGTGGAAGGGCAAGCGCCCGACCGTCCGCGGTGTCGCCATGAACCCGGTCGACCACCCGCACGGTGGTGGTGAGGGCAAGACCTCCGGTGGCCGGCACCCGGTCAACCCGAAGGGCAAGCCGGAGGGCCGGACGCGCAAGCGGAAGGCCAGTGACGCCCTGATCGTGCGCCGCCGGCGCACCAACAAGAAGCGCTGAGCGGGTAGAGGAGTCCGACAGACATGCCACGCAGCCTGAAGAAGGGCCCGTTCGTCGACGACCACCTGCTCGCCAAGGTGGACGCTCAGAACGACAAGGGCACCAAGAACGTCATCCGCACCTGGTCGCGGCGCTCGACGATCATCCCCGACATGCTCGGGCACACGATCGCCGTGCACGACGGCCGCAAGCACGTCCCGGTGTTCGTCACCGAGGCGATGGTCGGGCACAAGCTCGGCGAGTTCGCGCCCACGCGCACCTTCCGTGGGCACGTCAAGGACGACCGCCGGTCGCGGCGCGGCTGAGCGCGGACCAGGTAGAGAAGAGACGCATCAGATGACTTCCCAGTTGGGACAGGAGACGCCGGTCGCCCGGGCCACGGCCCGGTTCGTCCACGTCACCCCCATGAAGGCCCGTCGGGTGGTGGACCTGGTCCGCTACCTGCCGACCGACGAGGCCCTGGCGCTGCTGCGGTTCGCACCGCAGAGCGCCAGCGAGCCGGTGGCCAAGGTCGTCGCCAGCGCGGTCGCCAACGCCGAGCACAACCTGCGGCTGGACCCGGCGGCGCTCGTGGTGAGCGCCGCGTTCGTCGACGAGGGCCCGACCCTGAAGCGGATCCGTCCGCGCGCCCAGGGCCGTGCGTTCCGGATCAACAAGCGCACCAGCCACATCACCATCGAGGTGAGCGAGGTGACCAGCAGCGCGGATCTCGCGCAGCGGTCGCGCAAGGCACGTCGGGACACCGGCCAGCCCGGCCCGGCCACCCAGCAGTCGAAGAACAACACGAGGGGAGGGACCCGCTAGTGGGTCAGAAGGTCAACCCGCACGGGTTCCGGCTCGGCATCACCACCGACTACAAGTCCCGGTGGTACGCCGACAAGCTGTACGCCGACTACGTCAAGGAAGACGTGGCCATCCGCAAGCTCATGGGCAAGGGTATGGAGCGCGCCGGGATCTCGAAGGTTGAGATCGAGCGCACCCGTGACCGGGTCCGGGTGGACATCCACACCGCCCGTCCGGGCATCGTCATCGGTCGCCGCGGCGCCGAGGCGGACCGGATCCGTGGCGAGCTGGAGAAGCTCACCGGCAAGCAGGTGCAGCTGAACATCCTCGAGGTCAAGAACCCCGAGTCGGACGCGCAGCTGGTCGCCCAGGGCGTCGCCGAGCAGCTCTCCAGCCGGGTCAGCTTCCGCCGTGCCATGCGCAAGGCGATGCAGTCCGCGCAGCGGAGCCCGCAGGTCAAGGGCATCCGGGTGCAGTGCTCGGGTCGCCTCGGCGGCACCGAGATGAGCCGCTCGGAGTTCTACCGCGAGGGTCGGGTGCCGCTGCACACGCTGCGCGCGAACATCGACTACGGCATCTACGAGGCCCGCACGACCTTCGGCCGCATCGGCGTGAAGGTGTGGATCTACAAGGGTGACGCCAGCGGCTCGCGTGCCGAGCGGGAGGCCCTCGAGGCCCTCGCCCAGCGCCAGGCCCGCCGTGAGCGTCCGCAGCGTCCGCGTCGTTCGGGCTCCAGCGGCACCACCGCCGGTGGCACCGAGGCCGGCCGCGCCGCTGCCGAGGTCTCGGGTCCCACGCCGGACGCCGCTCCGGACGCTGTCGCCGTCACCTCGGGTGACGCCCCGGCCGAGCAGACCATCGCTCAGGCCGCCGGCGCCGAGGGCACCGCGGCCGCCACGTCCGCCGCTGACGCGGCCGGTACCGAGAACAACACGACTCCGGAGCAGGGGGCCTGATCATGCTGATCCCGCGTCGGGTCAAGCACCGCAAGCAGCACCACCCGGACCGTACCGGGCGGGCCAAGGGCGGCACGGCGATCAACTTCGGCGAGTACGCCATCCAGGCCCTCGAGCCGGCGTACGTCACCAACCGGCAGATCGAGTCCGCTCGTATCGCCATGACCCGCCACATCAAGCGTGGCGGCAAGGTCTGGATCTCCATCTACCCGGACCGCCCGCTGACCAAGAAGCCGGCCGAGACCCGCATGGGTTCCGGAAAGGGCTCGCCCGAGTGGTGGGTGGCCAACGTGAAGCCCGGCCGCATCATGTTCGAGCTCTCCGGTGTCGCCGAGCCCGTGGCCCGCGAGGCCATGCGTCGCGCCATCCACAAGCTCCCCATGAAGTGCCGCTTCATCACCCGTGAAGGAGAGGTGTGATGGCCGCCGGACTGACTGCGCCCGAGCTGCGCGAGCTGTCCGCCGACGAGCTGGCCACCCGGCTGCGCGAGTCGCGCGAAGAGCTGTTCAACCTGCGGTTCCAGGTGGCCACCGGCCAGCTGGACAACAACCGGCGACTGCAGACCGTCCGCCGCGACATCGCCCGGATCTACACGATCATGCGCGAGCGCGAGCTGGGCCTCTCGGTCGCCCCGAACGAGGGTGTCGCATGAGCGAGGTCACCAACACCACCGAGACCTCGACCGGGCCCGGCCTGGCCGGGCGTGGCTACCGCAAGGTCCGTGAGGGCCTGGTCGTCAGCGACAAGATGGACAAGACCATCGTCGTCGAGGTCGAGGACCGCGTGAAGCACGGGCTGTACGGCAAGGTGCTCCGCCGGACCAGCAAGCTGAAGGCGCACGACGAGCAGAACACCGCCGGCATCGGCGACCGGGTGCAGATCATGGAGACGCGCCCCACCTCGGCCACCAAGCGCTGGCGCCTGGTGACCGTCGTCGAGAAGGCCAAGTGACGCATCCGGCTGCAACGGCCGGGTGAACAGCAGGTACTCTGGACGACTGGCGCGCCTGACGGGCGCGCCGCATCCCGGTACCCCTGTACGGACGGCCGGTGGCACACGCCACCGGCTGTCCGCACGTGGGAACCGGACAGCCGGTTCACCGATCCGGCCCGGCTGTCACCACTAGTACGAGGAGCAGGTAGTGATCCAGCAGGAGTCGCGGCTGCGAGTCGCCGACAACACCGGTGCCAAGGAGATCTTGTGCATCCGTGTGCTCGGTGGCTCCGGGCGACGCTACGCGGGCATCGGCGACATCATCGTGGCCACCGTGAAGGACGCCCTCCCGGGCGCCGGCGTGAAGAAGGGCGATGTGGTCAAGGCCGTCATCGTCCGCACCGTGAAGGAGCGGCGCCGTCCCGACGGCTCCTACATCCGCTTCGACGAGAACGCCGCGGTCATCATCCGCGACAGCGGCGACCCGCGCGGGACGCGCATCTTCGGCCCCGTCGGCCGCGAGCTGCGCGACAAGCGCTTCATGCGGATCATCTCGCTCGCTCCGGAGGTGTTGTGATCATGGCTGAGCACGTCAGCGGGAAGACCCCGTCGATGAAGGTCAAGAAGGGCGACCAGGTCGTGGTGCTGTCCGGCAAGGACAAGGGCGCCAAGGGCCGGGTCATCGCCGCCTTCCCCAAGACCCAGAAGGTGCTCGTCGAGGGCATCGGTCGGGTGAAGAAGCACACCCGGATCAGCTCCACCCAGCGTGGTGCGCAGTCGGGCGGGATCGTCACGCAGGAGGCGGCCATCCACGTCAGCAACGTGATGGTCATCGACAGCGAGGACAAGCCGACCCGGGTCGGTTACCGCAAGGACGAGGAAGGCCGCAGCATCCGGGTCTCGCGGCGCACCGGTAAGGACCTCTGATCCCCATGAGCGCACCCTCCCGTGAGCTGCCCCGCCTGCTCGCCCGCTACCGCGCGGACATCGCACCGGCGCTGCAGAGCGAGTTCGGCTACCCCAACGTCATGCAGATCCCCGGTCTGGTGAAGATCGTGGTGAACATGGGCGTCGGCGAGGCCACCCGTGACGCCAAGCTGATGGACGGCGCGGTCCGCGACCTCACCGCCATCACCGGCCAGAAGCCCGCCGTCGTCCGGGCCCGCAAGTCCATCGCGCAGTTCAAGCTGCGCGAGGGCATGCCGATCGGCGCGAAGGTCACCCTGCGCGGCGACCGCATGTGGGAGTTCCTGGACCGGCTGCTGTCGCTGGCCCTGCCCCGCATCCGCGACTTCCGTGGCCTGAACCCGAAGCAGTTCGACGGGCACGGCAACTACACGTTCGGCCTGACCGAGCAGTCGATGTTCCGCGAGATCGACGTCGACAAGATCGACCGGCCCCGCGGCATGGACATCACCCTGGTGACCACCGCGACCACCGACGAGGAGGGCCGCGAGCTGCTCACGCTGCTCGGCTTCCCCTTCGCCGGCCAGACCGTCGTGAACGCGACCCGCTGAGCGGGCGAGGAGAAGCGATATGGCCAAGAAGGCTCTGATCAACAAGGCGGCTCGCAAGCCGAAGTTCGCGGTGCGCGGTTACACCCGCTGCCAGCGGTGCGGTCGTCCGCACGCGGTGTTCCGCAAGTTCGGCCTGTGCCGCATCTGCTTGCGCGAGATGGCGCACGCCGGCGAACTGCCGGGCGTCAGCAAGTCCAGCTGGTGAACGGCCCGGCTGCTCGCTGAGCAGCCGGGGCGTTCCAGCACATCACCACTCGAGCACCACCGATCGCCGAGAGGCCCCGGGCCAAGTCGTACCGACCCAGCCCCAGAGGAACCGCGGCGAGAGAGGCACCACCCGACATGACGATGACCGACCCGATCGCGGACATGCTCACGCGGCTGCGGAACGCCAACCAGGCGTACCACGACACCGCCGCCATGCCGTCGTCGAAGCTCAAGACGCACGTCGCCGAGATCCTCCAGAAGGAGGGTTACATCGGCGGCTGGACCGTCAACGACGTCGAGAAGGACGGCCACATCCGCAAGGAGCTGGTCGTCACCCTCAAGTACGGCCCCAACCGTGAGCGCAGCATCGCCGGCGTCCGGCGCGTGTCGAAGCCGGGCCTGCGGGTCTACGCGAAGTCGACGTCGCTGCCCAAGGTGCTGGGTGGCCTGGGGGTCGCGATCATCTCGACCTCCACCGGGCTGCTCACCGACAAGCAGGCGAACAAGAAGGGCGTGGGTGGGGAAGTCCTCGCCTACGTCTGGTAAGAGGAGCGAGCAGACATGTCACGGATCGGACGACTCCCGGTTCCGGTGCCCAGTGGTGTGGAGGTCGCCCTCGACGGGCAGACCGTCAACGTCTCGGGCCCGAAGGGGAAGCTGAGCCACACGGTCCCAGCTCCCATCACCGTCGAGCGCGGTGAGGACGGCACCCTCCTGGTGCAGCGTCCCAACGACGAGCGTGAGAGCCGGGCGCTGCACGGCCTCTCCCGTACCCTCATCGCCAACATGATCACCGGCGTGACCCAGGGCTACGACAAGACCCTGGAGATCGTCGGCGTGGGTTACCGCGTGCAGGCCCGTGGGTCGGACCTCGAGTTCGCCCTGGGCTTCAGCCACCCGGTTCCGGTGAAGGCGCCCGAGGGCATCACCTTCACCGTCGAGGCCCCCACCCGCATCCGGGTGAGCGGGATCGACAAGCAGCAGGTGGGCCAGGTCGCGGCCAACATCCGCAAGCTCCGCAAGCCCGACCCGTACAAGGGCAAGGGTGTGCGGTACCAGGGTGAGGTCGTCAAGCGCAAGGTCGGGAAGACGGGCAAGTGATGGCACAGGCACAGAGCGACAAGGGTGCCCGGGTGCACAAGCCCGTGGGCACCGACATCAGCACCGCCCGCCGCGTTTCGCGGCTGCGCCGCCACAACCGGCTGCGCAAGCGGGTCTCCGGCACGCCGGAGCGTCCCCGCATGGTGGTCAAGCGCAGCAGCCGGCACATGCACGTCCAGGTGGTCGACGACACCGTCGGCCGTACCCTGGTCAGTGCGTCCACGCTGGACGCCAGCTTGAAGGGCGCCGAGGGCGACAAGTCCTCCCTCGCCAAGCAGGTCGGTGCGCTGGTGGCCGAGCGGGCCAAGGCGGCCGGGATCACCGCGGTGGTCTTCGACCGTGGTGGCAACCGGTACGCCGGCCGCATCGCGGCGCTGGCGGACGGCGCCCGCGAGGGCGGGCTGGACTTCTGATGAGCACGGCAACTGAGATCGAGAGGGACGTCTGATGCCAGGACCACAGCGACGCGGCGGCGGCGCCGGCGGCGGTAACGACCGCCGCGACCGCCGTGACGGCGGGCGGGGGCCCGGAGGCGCGCCCGCCGAGAAGAGCCAGTTCATCGAGCGCGTGGTTGCCATCAACCGCGTGTCCAAGGTCGTCAAGGGCGGTCGGCGCTTCAGCTTCACCGCTCTGGTGATCGTGGGCGACGGCGATGGCACCGTGGGTGTCGGCTACGGCAAGGCCAAGGAGGTGCCCGCGGCGATCGCCAAGGGCGTCGAGGAGGCCAAGAAGCACTTCTACCGCGTGCCGCGCATCGCCAGCACCATCCCGCACCCGGTGCAGGGTGAGGCGGCGGCCGGTGTCGTGCTGCTCAAGCCGGCCAGCCCGGGTACCGGTGTCATCGCCGGTGGTCCGGTGCGTGCCGTGCTGGAGTGCGCCGGCATCCACGACGTGCTCTCCAAGAGCCTCGGGTCGTCGAACCCGATCAACATCGTCCACGCCACCATGCAGGCGCTGAAGGACCTCGTCCGTCCCGAGGAGATCGCGGCCCGCCGCGGTCTGCCCCTGGAGGACGTCGCTCCGGCCGCCATGCTGCGTGCGCGGGCCGGTCAGGGGGTCTGAGATGGCTCAGCTGAAGGTCACCCAGATCAAGTCGACCATCGGCACCAAGCCGAACCAGCGTCAGACGCTGCGTTCGCTGGGGCTCAAGCGGATCAACGACTCGGTCGTCCAGGAGGACCGTCCCGAGATCCGCGGGATGGTCGCGACGGTGCCGCACCTGGTCACCGTCGAAGAGATCGTCTGAGCAGGGGAACACCATGACTCTCAAGGTCCACCACCTGCGTCCTGCCCCTGGCGCCCACACCAAGAAGACCCGTGTGGGTCGCGGTGAGGGTTCCAAGGGCAAGACCGCCGGTCGCGGCACCAAGGGCTCCGGCGCCCGCGTGCAGGTCTCGGCCCGCTTCGAGGGCGGCCAGACCCCGCTGCACATGCGGCTGCCGAAGCTCTCGGGCTTCAAGAACAACAACAAGGTCGTCTTCCAGGTCGTCAACCTGGACCGGATCGCCTCGCTCTTCCCCGAGGGCGGCTCGGTCAACCCGGACTCGCTGGCTGACGCCGGCGCGGTGCGGCGCGGCCAGCCGGTCAAGGTGCTGGGCACCGGCGAGCTCGGCGGCGTCCAGGTCACCGTGCAGGCACACGCCTTCTCCGCCTCCGCGGCGGAGAAGATCGCTGCCGCCGGGGGCAGCACCACCCAGATCTGACCGCCGACGACCCCCGGGGAGCCACCCGACACGGGTGAGCGACCCGGGGGTCGTCTGCTGCCCGGCCCCAGGCCGGACGACGCTGCCGGTCACCCACCGCCCCTTCCGGGCGACGGGTGACCGGCGGCGGTCCCGTTGTTGATAACCTCGCACGACCGACTCGGGGAGGGCACGTGCTGCAGGCGTTCGCCGCGGCGTTCCGGACGCCAGACCTCCGGCGCAAGCTGCTGTTCTCCCTGGCGGTCATCGCCGTGTACCGGCTGGGCGCGAGCGTCCCCGGGCCAGGGGTCTCCATCGAGGCGATCAACAGCTGCCTCGAGCAGGCGCAGGCCTCCGACCAGCAGGACCTCTACTCCCTGGTCAACCTGTTCTCCGGTGGGGCGCTGCTGCGCTTGTCGGTCTTCGCGCTCGGCATCATGCCGTACATCACCGCGAGCATCATCGTCCAGCTGCTGGTCGTGGTGATCCCGCGGTTCGAGCAGCTGAAGAAGGAAGGGCAGTCGGGTCAGGCGAAGCTGACCCAGTACACCCGGTACCTGACGATCGCCCTCGCCGTGCTGCAGAGCACCGGCATCATCGCCCTCGCGCGCAGCGGGCAGCTCTTCCCCGGGTGTGCGCAGGAGATCATCCCCTCCGACTCGGTGTGGACCACGATCGTCCTCGTCGTCACGCTCACCGCGGGCACCGCGGTGATCATGTGGCTCGGTGAGCTGCTGACCGAGAAGGGGATCGGCAACGGGATGTCCGTGCTGATCTTCACGTCGATCGCCGCCCGCATCCCCGCCGAGGGCGGGTCGATCCTGCAGGCCCGAGGCGCGTTCATCTTCGCGATCGTCTGCGTGATCGCCGTGGTCATCATCGGCACGGTCGTCTACGTCGAGCAGGCACAGCGACGCATCCCGGTGCAGTATGCCAAGCGCATGGTCGGGCGCCGGATGTACGGCGGCACGTCGACGTACCTGCCACTGAAGGTGAACCAGGCCGGTGTCATCCCGGTCATCTTCGCCTCGTCGCTCCTCTACCTGCCGCAGCTGATCGCGCAGCTGCAGGGCGACTCCGCGGGACCGGTCCGCCGGTTCTTCGAGTCCTACGTGATCAACCAGAGCAGTCCGGTGCACATCGCGATCTACTTCGCGATGATCATCTTCTTCACGTACTTCTACGTGTCGATCACGTTCAACCCCGAAGAGCGGGCCGACGACATGAAGCGTTACGGCGGCTTCATCCCGGGCATCCGGCCGGGGCGTCCCACCGCGGAGTACCTGCAGTACGTGCTGTCCCGGATCACCCTGCCCGGGTCGATCTACCTGGGCCTGGTCGCCGTGCTGCCCAACCTCTTCCTCTCCATCACGCAGGAGGGGCAGAACCAGAACTTCCCGTTCGGCGGGACCGCGGTGCTGATCATGGTGGGAGTGGGCTTGGAGACGGTGAAGCAGATCGAGACGCAACTCAACCAGCGCAGCTACGAAGGGTTCCTGAAGTAGTGCGCGTCGTGCTGCTGGGCCCTCCCGGAGCCGGCAAGGGGACCCAGGCCCAGATCATCGCCGCGCGCCTCTCGGTGCCCGCGATCTCCACGGGCGACATCTTCCGCGCGAACGTGAGCGGGAAGACCGAGCTCGGCCAGCAGGCCAAGACCTACATGGACGCCGGCGACCTCGTCCCCGACGCGATCACCGTGGCCATGGTCTCCGACCGCCTCGCCGAGCCCGACGCCAAGGCGGGCTTCCTGCTCGACGGCTTCCCGCGCACCATCGCGCAGGCCGAGCAGCTGCGCGACTCCCTGGCCGAGATGGGGCACCGGCTGGACTGCGTGCTCGAGCTCGTCGTCGACCAGGACGAGCTGGTCCGCCGGCTGTCCGGGCGGCGCATGCTCGTCGACGGTGAGTGGGTCCAGCGCGACGACGACAAGCCCGAGACCGTCCGTCATCGCCTCGACGTCTACCGGGAACAGACCGCGCCGCTGTCCGGCTTCTACGAGCAGGCGGGGCTGCTGGCCCGGATCGACGCCATCGGTGAGATCGACGAGGTCACCGAGCGGGCGATGGCCGCCCTCGAGGCCTCTGGCGAACAGCCCGGGGCCCCGGCCGGCGGCTGAGGACGGCCCCGGTGCCGGTCGCCCCGGGTACTCGCGGATGACCGGGCTGCTGGCCCGGATCCCGCTGCTGGCGAAGTGGAGTGGACGGATGATCCAGATCAAGACGGCGCACGAGATCGAGCTGATGCGCGCCTCGGGCCTCATCACTGCCGGTGCGCTGACGGCAGTGCGGGCCGCCGTCCGGCCCGGGGTGACCACCAAGGACCTCGACGCGATCGCCGAGGACCACATCCGGTCGAACGGTGCGGTGCCGAACTTCCTCGGGTACCACGGCTTCACGGGCACCATCTGCGCGTCGGTCAACGACGAGGTGGTGCACGGCATCCCGAACGCCGACCGGGTGCTCGCCGAGGGCGACAACATCTCCATCGACTGCGGAGCCATCCTCGACGGCTGGCACAGCGACTCGGCCATCACGGTCACTGTGGGGGAGCCCTCGGCGGAGGACGCCGCGCTCCTCGAGGTCACCGAGCGGTCGATGTGGGCCGGCCTCGCCCGGGCGCTCGCCGGGGGGCGGCTCACCGACATCAGCCACGCGGTGGAAGAGGCGATCACCGCATCGGTTCACCGGTACGGGATCGTCGACCACTACGGCGGGCACGGCATCGGCACCGAGATGCACCAGGACCCGCACGTCCTCAACTACGGCCGGGCCGGCCGTGGACCCAAGCTCGTGCCCGGCATGGCGCTGGCCATCGAGCCGATGGTGACCGTGGGCGACCCGGCGACGGTGGAGCTCGACGACGGGTGGACGGTCGTCACCAAGGACGGCTCCCGTGCCGCCCACTTCGAGCACTCCGTGGCGATCACGCCCGAGGGCCCCTGGGTGCTGACCGCCGAGGACGGCGGGGTCGCCGGTCTGGCCCCGTTCGGCATCACGCCCCGCACCTGAGCGGTCCGGTCCCGTCCGGATGGCCCCGCCGAGCGTGCGAGGCGGGGAGGGTGGGGTGCTGCACAGCAGCCCGGGTTGGAGAGTGTCGCCGGGGCGGGGTAGAGTGGCCGATGGCGTTCGCGTCGTCCGTCGTCCTGCTGTGGCCGTAGTCCGACGGACGCCCTCTGCGAGATCGCCGATCCAGCACCACCGTTCGTGCCTTCCGGCATGGGCGCATGCAGTCCGATCGAACGAGGAGGCCGTGTAGGCGTGGCTAAGAAGGACGGGGCCATCGAGGTCGAGGGTCGTGTCGTCGAGCCGCTGCCCAACGCGATGTTCCGGGTCGAACTGCAGAACGGGCACCGGGTGCTCGCCCACATCAGCGGCAAGATGCGGCAGCACTACATCCGCATCCTGCCCGAGGACCGCGTGGTCGTGGAGCTCTCGCCCTACGACCTGACCCGCGGCCGCATCGTCTACCGCTACAAGTAACCCGCTGCCGGTCCGGGCTCCCACGTGGGTCCGGGGGTCGGCGCACGATCTACAGGAATGAGGGCGGCACCGGTGAAGGTCCAGCCGTCGGTGAAGAAGATCTGTGACAAGTGCAAGGTGATCCGCCGGCATGGCCGGGTCATGGTCATCTGCGAGAACGCCCGGCACAAGCAGCGCCAGGGCTGAGGGAGTACCTGACAATGGCACGACTTGCTGGCGTCGACCTTCCCCGCGAGAAGCGGATGGAGATCGCGCTCACCTACATCTACGGGATCGGCAAGACCTCGGCGAAGGCGACCTTGAGCGCGACGGGCGTGAGCCCGGACCTGCGCGCCAAGGACCTCACCGACGAGGACCTGCTGAAGCTGCGCGACTACATCGACGAGCACTTCCGCGTCGAGGGTGACCTGCGCCGGGAGGTGGCCGCCGACATCCGTCGCAAGGTGGAGATCGGCTGCTACCAGGGCCTGCGCCACCGGCGTGGCCTGCCCGTGCACGGTCAGCGCACGAAGACCAACGCGCGTGGCCGCAAGGGCCCGCGCAAGACGATCGCCGGCAAGAAGAAGGCTCGCTGAGTCGAGCCCGACGGCGCGCCGTCGTGGGTCCGTAGGGCCGGACCGACGGCGCGCCCGCAGCGCGAGCGCTGCACCTGCACCACCAGGCCACGAACACAGACACAGACCGGAGAGACATGCCTCCCAGGGCTCGCGCGGCTGCTGGCACCAAGAAGGTGCGCCGCAAGGAGAAGAAGAACGTCGCCCACGGCGCGGCGCACATCAAGAGCACGTTCAACAACACGATCGTGTCGATCACCGACCCGACCGGGAACGTGATCAGCTGGGCTTCCGCCGGCCACGTCGGCTTCAAGGGCTCCCGCAAGTCCACGCCGTTCGCCGCGCAGATGGCTGCCGAGAACGCCGCGCGCAAGGCGCAGGAGCACGGCATGCGCAAGGTCGACGTCTTCGTGAAGGGCCCCGGCTCCGGCCGCGAGACCGCGATCCGCTCGCTGCAGGCCACCGGCCTCGAGGTGGGTCAGATCCAGGACGTGACGCCGCAGCCGCACAACGGCTGCCGCCCCAAGAAGCGCCGCCGGGTCTGACCGGTCACTGACGAGACGAAGAGGTAGATAGACGTGGCCCGTTACACCGGAGCCGACTGCCGCCTGTGCCGGCGCGAGAAGATGAAGCTGTTCCTCAAGGGCAGCAAGTGCGAGTCCCCGAAGTGCCCGATCGAGATCCGGCCGTACCCGCCGGGCGAGCACGGCCGGGGTCGCAGCAAGGACAGCGAGTACCTGCTGCAGCTGCGCGAGAAGCAGAAGGCCCGCCGCATCTACGGCGTGCTGGAGAAGCAGTTCCGCGGCTACTACGAAGAGGCGAACAAGAAGACGGGCAAGACCGGTGAGGTCCTGCTGCAGATCCTCGAGTCCCGCCTCGACAACGTGGTCTACCGGGCCGGCTTCGCCGAGTCCCGCGACATGGCCCGCCAGCTGGTGCGCCACGGCCACATCAAGGTCAACGGCCGCAAGGTCGACATCCCGTCCTACCGGGTGAGCGCCAACGACATCGTCGAGGTCGCCGCCAAGTCGGTCGAGATGGTCCCGTTCCAGCTCGCCCAGGCGAAGGCCGGCTCCCGTCCGGTCCCGCCGTGGCTGGAGGTCATCACCACGCAGCTGAAGGTGCTCGTCCACAGCATCCCGGCGCGCCAGGTGATCGACACCCCGGTGCAGGAGCAGCTGATCGTGGAGCTCTACTCCAAGTGACCCACCGGCCCTGACCAGGCGGCTCGCCTGGTCAGGGCCTGCACGACGGCGGGACGGGCGGACGGATGTCCGTCCCGCCGGCACCACACCTCACGGCGTCATATGGCGGGTGCCGGAGGACCTGAAGGAGAACCATGCTCATCGCACAGCGTCCGACCCTCACCGAGGAGACCATCGACGCCCAGCGCTCGCGGTTCGTCATCGAGCCGCTGGAGCCGGGTTTCGGCTACACCCTCGGCAACTCCCTGCGTCGCACCCTGCTGTCCTCGATCCCCGGCGCTGCTGTCACCAGCATCCGCATCGAGGGCACCCTGCACGAGTTCACCACCGTGCCGGGCGTCAAGGAGGACGTCACCGAGATCATCCTGAACCTCAAGGGTCTCGTGGTCAGCTCCGACTCCGACGAGCCGGTGACCATGTACCTGCGCAAGCAGGGCCCGGGCGAGGTCACCGCCGCTGACATCGCGCCGCCGGCCGGTGTCGAGGTGCACAATCCCGAGCTGCACATCGCCACCCTGAACGCCAAGGGCCGGCTCGAGGTCGAGCTCGTCGTCGAGCGGGGCCGCGGTTACGTCCCGGCCACCCAGAACAAGCAGCCGGGCCAGGAGATCGGGCGGATCCCCGTCGACTCGATCTACTCCCCGGTGCTCAAGGTGACCTACGCCGTCGAGGCCACCCGCGTCGAGCAGCGCACCGACTTCGACCGGTTGGTCGTCGACGTCGAGACCAAGCCGTCGATGGAGCCCCGCGACGCGATCGCCAGCGCCGGCTCGACCCTGGTCGAGCTCTTCGGGCTGCTGCGCGAGCTGAACGTGGACGCCGAGGGCATCGAGGTCGGGCCCAGCCCGGCCGAGGCCGCCGACATCGCGAACTTCTCGATGCCGATCGAGGACATGGACCTCACCGTCCGGTCCTACAACTGCCTCAAGCGCGAGGGCGTGCACACCGTCGGTGAGCTCGTCACCCGGTCGGAGGCCGACCTGCTGGACATCCGCAACTTCGGCGCCAAGTCGATCGACGAGGTCAAGCTGAAGCTGGCGGCCATGGGTCTCGCGCTCAAGGACAGCCCGCCCGGGTTCGTCCCCTCCTCGGTGGAGAGCTACGACGAGGGCTACGAGACCGACGCGTACCAGGGCGACGCCGCCTTCGGCGACCCGGCCCAGTACGAGGAGGGCAACTACCAGGAGACCGAGCAGCTCTGAGAAGCTGTTCGTGATCCGGGGTGCGGCCGGCGGGGATCTCCCGCCGGCCGCACCCCGCACCGAGCACAGGCCATCCCACGGTGGCCACGCAGCACCGCGATGGACGACGCAGCCGGCACACGCCCGCCCGGCCGCCTGAGGAAGGACCGACATGCCCACCCCCACCAAGGGCCCCCGTCTCGGCGGATCCCCCGCGCACCAGCGGCTGATGCTGGCCAACCTGGCCACCTCGCTGTTCGAGCACGGCCGGATCACCACGACCGAGGCCAAGGCCAAGCGGCTGCGCCCGTACGCCGAGAAGCTGGTGACCTTCGCCAAGCGCGGTGACCTGCACGCCCGTCGGCAGGTGATGACGGTGATCCGGGACAAGGACGTCGTGCACCACCTGTTCGCCGAGATCGGCCCCCGCTTCGCCGAGCGCCCGGGTGGCTACACGCGCATCGTGAAGGTCGCCCCCCGCAAGGGCGACAACGCACCCATGGCGATCATCGAGCTCGTCGAGGCGCAGACCGTGGCCCAGCAGGCCGTCGGCGAGGCCGAGCGCGCCCGCGGCACCCGTTTCGCCGCCGGCGCCGGCTCCGCGGCCGCCGCTGGCGAGGTCACCGCCGATGCGTCCGCCGAAGCCCAGGACGTCGTCACCGACGTCTACAACCCCGACGGCGAGCGGCAGGACGACGGCGACGTCACCCCCGAGCCGACCGCCGAGAACCTGGCCGTCGTCGACGACCCGACCCTCTCCCCGGACGTGGCCAGCGCCGCGGCCGCCGAGGTCGAGGCCGCCGAGCTCAGCGACGCCGCCACCGCCGGGACCGACGCCCCGGGCGGCGAGCCCGAGGTCGACCCCAAGTGACCTCCCCGGCCTCGCGCTGAGGCCGGAGCTCATGGAGCACCAGCACGCAACGGACGAGCCCGTCACCGCACCCGGTGGCGGGCTCGTCCGCGTTCGGCTGGACATCGCCTACGACGGCACGGCGCTGCACGGCTGGGCCCGCCAGCCCGGGCTGCGCACCGTGCAGGGTGAACTGGAGCTCGCCCTGGCCACCGTGCTCCGGCACGACGTGGACCTGACCGTCGCCGGGCGTACCGACGCCGGCGTGCACGCCACCGGCCAGGTGGCGCACATCGACCTCCCGGCCGAGCTGTTCGCCGCGCACGAGCGCCGACTGCTGCGCCGGGTGCGCGGGGTGCTGCCGCCCGACGTCGCGGTGACCGGCGCCCGGGCGGTGACCGCCGACTTCGACGCCCGCTTCGGTGCGCTCGGCCGCCACTACGTCTACCGGCTCACCGACGCCGACGCCGGGCCGCCGCCGCTGCGCCGGGCGGACACCGTCGGCTGGTCCCGCACGCTGGACGCCGCGGCGATGGCGCTGGCCGCCGGTCTGCTGCTCGGGCAGCACGACTTTGCCGCCTACTGCCGGCGGCGCGAGGGGGCCACCACCATCCGCACCTTGCTCGACCTCGACGTGGTGCGGGACGGCGACCTGGTCGAGGTGCGCGCCTCGGCGGACGCCTTCTGCCACTCGATGGTGCGCAGCCTCGTGGGCGCGCTGATCGCCGTCGGTGAGGGCCGCCGGCCCGTGGGCTGGCCGGCCTCGCTGCTGGAGCTGCGCCAGCGGGCCAACGACGTGCCGGTGGCGCCGGCCGGTGGCCTGACCCTGGTGCGGGTCGACTACCCGGCCGACGCCCAGCTGGCGGCCCGCGCGCAGCTCACCCGGGCGCGGCGGGACGGCTGATCAGCGGAGGCCGGCGACGGCCTCGTCGATCGGGGTGTCGCCGTCGACCAGCTCGACCACCTGGCCCCACGTGCCGGTCGACACGATCTCGGCCAGCACCGCGGCGACGTCGTCCCGGGGCACGCTGCCTCGCTCCACCTCGTGCGCCAGCGTCACCCGGCCGGTGCCCGGGTCGTCGGTGAGGCCGCCGGGCCGGACGACGGTGGCGTCCAGCGCTGCCCGGCCCCGGACGTCGTCCTCCGCGGCCAGCTTGGCCTCGAGGTAGACCGCGAACTGGGGGTCCATCCCCTCGGGGGCCCCGTCGCGGGCCTGCTCGACGCCCATCGACGAGACGAGCAGGTAGGGGCGTACCCCGGCGCGCTCGGCGGCGTCGGCCAGCAGCACGGCCGCGCCACGGTCGACGGTCTGCTTGCGTTCCGGTCCGCTGTTCGGGCCGCCACCGGCGGCGAAGACCACCGCGTCCGCCCCGCGGACCACCTCGGCGACCTGGTCGACCGAGGACTGCTCCAGGTCCAGGACGGCGGGCTCGACGCCGTCGGACTCCAGGTCGGCCCGGTGATCGGGGTTGCGGACGATGCCGACCACGGTGTCCCCGCGGCTGCTCAGCAGCCGGCCGAGGCGGCGGGCGATCTGCCCATGGGCTCCTGCGATGACGATGCGCATGGCGCCGGCCCTACCCGGAGCTGCCGTCCGGCAGTCCTCGTGCCGCGGTGGCCCGGGCGGCGGCCAGCTCTGCGGGGGTGTCGCAGTCGGTCCACGGCGCGGCCTGTCCGGGCGGGACCACCGGACGGTGCCTCCGCACCGCGAGTGGGCCGAGCACCGACCGCAGCGGCGCATGCGGGCGGGCACCGCTGAGGGCCACGCGGAGCACCGCGGTGCGCCACACCCCGAGCAGCAGCTGGTCGCGACCGGTGTCGTCGACCACCAGCACGCCGTCCCCCGTCAGGCGCTCCCGCAGTCCGGCGACCAGCTGCGGGGTGAGGAACGGCAGGTCGCCGGCGAGCACCGCGACGACGTCGACGGTGTCGGGCACCGCCGCCAGCCCGGCGGCCAGGGCCGGCACCGGGCCGCCGCCGGGCGGGCGCTCCCGCACCAGCACGACGTTCCCGGGCACCTCCTGCGGCGGGCCGACGACGACCCGCAGCTGCGCGTCCGCGACCGCGGCCAGCACGGCGCCCAGCATCGTGCGGCCGCCCACGTCGAGCTGGGGCTTGGGCTGCCCGCCGAGGCGGGCGGCGCGGCCGCCGGCGAGGACGACCGCGGCGTAGGGCGGGAGCTCGGTCACGGCCCGAACGGTAGGGCGCGGGCGGTGAGTACCGTCAGCCGCGTGGGACGAGTCACCAGCCGGACCCCGGTGCTGCGCATCCGGGGCGACCTGCACAGCCAGCGCCCGGACACCGTCGCCTCGGAGGAGCCGTTGGAGATCCGCCTGGGCGGAACCCCGCTGGCGGTCACCATGCGCACCCCGGGGGACGACTTCGACCTGGTGCACGGCTTCCTGGCCACCGAGGGCGTCATCCGCAGCACCGACGACCTGGCCGGGTTGCGGTACTGCAACTCCGTGGACGACGCGGGGCGCAACACCTACAACGTCGTCGACGTCGACCTGGCGCCCGGCGTCGAGGCCCCGGACACCGCCCTGGACCGGAACTTCTACACCTCCAGCTCCTGCGGGGTGTGCGGCAAGGCGAGCATCGACGCGATCCGCACCCGCACCAGCTACGACATCGCCGGGGACGGCGCCCGGCTCACCCTGGAGACGTTGCTGGCGCTCCCCGACCGGCTCCGGGCGGCGCAGCAGGTGTTCGACAAGACCGGTGGCCTGCACGCCGCCGGCCTGTTCACCCTCGACGGTGAGCTGGTCGCGCTGCGCGAGGACGTGGGCCGGCACAACGCGGTGGACAAGGTGATCGGCAACGCCGTCCGCGAGGGGCGGGTGCCGCTGTCCGGGCACGTGCTCATGGTCAGCGGGCGGTCGTCGTTCGAGCTGACCCAGAAGGCGGCGATGGCCGGGATCCCCGTGCTGGCCGCGGTGTCGGCCCCCAGCTCGCTGGCGGTGGAGCTGGCCCAGCAGTTCGGCATGACCCTGATCGGCTTCCTCCGCGGCGACGGCTGCAACGTCTACACCCACCCCGAGCGGTTGGAGTTGGGGTGAGGGCTGAGCCGGGCACGAACTAAGCCGGGCACGAACCAAGCCGGGAACGAGTACGGGATCCCGGCGTGAGCCGGTCACCGCGACGAGTGGGGGCCGGAGGCCTCCGCGAGGAGCGGTGGGAACGGCTCAGCGCAGGCGGGGCACGGCACCTGCCCGCGGTGCGATGCGGAGCATCGCAGTCGGCTCAGTGATCGCCGCCGCGGAGCTGGCTGACGACGTGCGGCAGCAGCGGGCCCAGCACGGCGAGCCCGTCGCGGACGCCGCCGGTCGAGCCCGGCAGGTTCACGATCAGCGTGCGGCTGCAGGTGCCCGCCAGGCCGCGGGACAGCACCGACGTCGGCACCTGGTCCTGGCCGTACCGGCGGATCGCCTCGGCGATGCCCGGCGCCTCCCGCTCGAGGACCGCGCGGGTGGCCTCCGGCGTCACGTCGGTGGGGGTCAGGCCGGTGCCGCCGGTGGTGAGGACGACGTCGGCGCCGGCGGCCACCGCCTCCCGGAGGACGACCTCGAGCTCGGCGACGTCGTCCGGGCGCACGTGCGGGCCCTGCACCGTGAAGCCGAGTTCCCGCAGCCCGTCGGCGAGCGCCTGGCCGCTGCGGTCGGCGTAGACGCCGAACGCGGCCCGGTTGGAGGCGGTGACGACGACGGCGAGGGCGTCGGCGGGCAGCTCGGCGGCGGTCATCGGGTGAAGTCCCCGCTCTTGCCGCCGGTCTTCGACAGCAGGCGCACGTCGGTGAGGGAGGCGCGCTTGTCGACGGCCTTGACCATGTCGATCATCGTGAGCCCGGCGACGGTGACCGCGGTGAGCGCCTCCATCTCCACGCCGGTGCGGTCGGCGGTGCGGGCGGTCGCGGTGATCTCCACCGCGTCGTCGGTGACCTCCAGGTCGACGGTCACCCCGTGCAGCGCGATCGGGTGGCACAGCGGCACCAGGTCCGGCGTCCGCTTGGCCCCGGCGATGCCGGCGATCCGCGCGGTGGCGATCGCGTCGCCCTTGGGCACGCCCCCGCCGCGCAGCAGGGCGACGACGTCGGGGCCGACCAGCACCCGGCCGGCCGCGGTCGCGGTGCGGGCGGTGACCGCCTTCTGCGTGACGTCGACCATCCGGGCGGCGCCGGACTCGTCCAGGTGGGTGAGCCGCGGTTCGGTCACTGGAGTGCTCCTTCGATCAGGACGACGGTCACCTCGGCGCCCGTGGGCAGCTCGGTGACGTCCTCGGGGATGACGACCAGGCAGTTGGCCCGGGCCAGGTGGGCGACCAGGTGCGAGCCGGGGCCGCCGACCTGGGACACCGAGCCGGCGTCGAAGCGGCCGCGGAGGAACTGGCGCCGTCCGGCGGGGGAGCGCAGCGGTGTGGTGAGGCGGGCGGTGGTGCGCAGCCGGTCGGGGTCGCTGTGGCCCAGGGCCCGGCGCAGCGCCGGCCGCACGAACACCTCGAAGGACACGAACGAGCTCACCGGGTTGCCCGGCAGGGTCACCACCGGGACCCCGTCGACCGTGCCGGCGCCCTGGGGCCCGCCGGGCTGCATCGCCACCTTGCCGAACTCGACGGTGCCCAGCTCGCGGAAGGCGTCCTTGACCACCTCGTAGGCGCCGGCGCTCACCCCGCCGCTGGTCACCAGCAGGTCGGCGTCCGCCAGCTCGGCCCGGACGGCGGTCAGGAACTGCTCGACGTCGTCGGGGACGAAGTGCAGGGTGCGGGCCTCGCCGCCGGCGGCCTCGACCGCCGTGGCCAGCAGCACGGAGTTGGACTCGTAGATCTGCCCCGGCAGGAGCGGCCGGCCGGGCTCGACGAGCTCGCTGCCGGTGGAGAGCACCAGCACCCGCGGTCGGCGGCGCACGGGCAGCACGGCGTGCCCGACCGCGGCGGCCAGGCCCAGCTGGGCGGCGCCGAGCGGGGTGCCGGCCCGCAGGGCGATCTCGCCCGCGCGGATGTCCTCCCCGGTGTGCCGCAGGTGCGCCCCGACGGCGGGGGAGCCGGTGATGGTGACGACGTCGGTGGCGCCGTCGGTGCGCTCGACCGGGACGACGACGTCGGCGCCGGCCGGCAGCGGGGCCCCGGTCATGATCCGGTGCACGGTGCCCGGTTCGAGGACCGGCACGTCGCTGCGCCCGGCCGGGATGTCGGCGGCGACCCGGAGCCGCACCGGGGTCGCCTCGCCCGCGGTGCCCACCTCGGCGTGCCGGGCCGCGTAGCCGTCCATCGCCGAGTTGGTGAAGCCGGGCAGGGAGACCAGCGCCGGCAGGTCGGCGGCGAGCACCCGCCCGGCCGCCGCGCCCAGCGGGACGTCCTCGATCGGCAGCGGGGCCAGCAGGCCGCGCACCACCGCCTGGTGTTCCTCGACCGTGCGCACGCCCCCATCCTCACCGACACGCCCCGGCGCCGGGCCGCCGGGCGCGTGCGTCACCCGGCGCGACCGGGCAGGGTGGGCTCCGTGAGTGCTCCGGAGGGACCGGCGGTCGTCGTCGGGCAGGTGGGCCGTGACCTGGTCCTGGAGGTCGACCGGCTGCCCGACGGGGGTGGCAGCGTCCCGGCGCGCTCCCGCCGCGAGCTCCTCGGGGGCAAGGGCGCGAACCAGGCGGTGGCCATGCAGCAGCTGGGGCTCCCGGCCGCGCTGGTGGGCGTGCTGGGCGACGACGCAGCCGGTGACCAGGTGCTGGCCCAGGCGGTCCGGGACGGCCTGTGGATCTCCGGGGTGGCGCGCCGGCGCGGTGGGACGACCGCGCTGCTGGTCGACCTGGTCGAGTCCGGCGGCACCCGGCGGCTGGTCGAGGACGTGCCCGGCTCGAGCCTGCTGACCCCGGACGACGTGGCCGCCGCGGGTGACCTGTTCGGACGTGCCCCGGCGGTGGTGCTGCAGCTCCAGCAGCCCGGCCCGGCGGTGCGGGCGGCCCTGGAGCTGGCGCCGCGCGGTGCGCTGACCGTGGCCGACGGTGCCCCGCCGGACGAGGAGACCGCGACGGCGCTGCTGGCCGGTGTCCAGGTGCTCCGGGCGGACGCGGTGGAGGCCGGCGCGTGGGTGGGCGGTGAGCTGGCCGGCCTCGACGACGTCCGGGGAGCCGCCACCGAGCTGTGCCACCGGGGTCCGCGGGTCGTCTGCCTCGCCGCCGGCGAGGCGGGTGACCTGACCGTGTGGCGCTCGCGCAGCGGGCGGGTGCAGGAGCAGCTGGTCCCGCTCCAGGGCGAGTCCCCGGTCGACCCGACGGGTGCGGGCGACACGGTCGTCGCGGCGCTGACCGTGGCGCTGCTGGCCGGGCGGGACCCCGGCGAGGCGGCCTGGGAGGCCGGCGTCGCCGCGGCGCGCACCGTCTCCCGGCTGGGTGGCCGCCCGGCGCTGGACGCGGCGGACGTGCAGCGGGCGGCCGGCGCGGCACGTCGCCCGGCCCGGCGCTGAACCCGCCGGTACCGTGGGCGCCCGGGAACGGGCGAGAGGACTGCTGTGAGCGAGATCGACCGGATGCTGGCGGCCAACGAGGAGTGGCTGGGCGAGTTCCCGGGGCCGGTCCCCGTGGCGCCCGCGCGCAAGGTGGCCGTCGTGGCCTGCATGGACTCCCGGATGCCGCTGTTCGGCCTGCTCGGCCTGGCGGTGGGCGACGCGCACGTGCTGCGCAACGCCGGCGGCCTGGTCACCGAGGACACCCTCCGGTCGCTGGCCGTCTCCCAGCACCTGCTCGGCACCCGGTCCGTCGTCCTGGTGCACCACACCGACTGCGGGCTGAACAAGGCCACCGAGGAGCAGTTCCGGGCCGCCGTCGAGGAGGCCACCGGGGTGCGCCCGCCGTGGCCCGCGGGCGCGTTCACCGACCTCGACGGCGACGTCCGGGAGTCGATCCGCCGCATCCGGGAGGCGCCGTACCTGGTGACCGAGGAGATCCGGGGCACCGTGTACGACGTCGCCACCGGGCGGCTGCGCGAGGTGGCCTGAACGCAGCCGGCGGCTGCCCGCGGCGTGACTGGTATCGTGTCCGTTTGGCGCGCGCTGCCGGCTGGTGCACGCGTGTCCCGGGCCGTCGGTCACCTGTTCACCTGGTGCCCGGATGGCGGCCAAGTCTCCCGTGCTCGGTGAGGCGATCCCACCAGCCGCCCGCCCGATCGACGAAGGACAGTGAGCCTCGTGCGCACGTACAGCCCCAAGCCCGGTGACATCACCCGGGCGTGGCACGTCATCGACGCCACCGACGTGGTGCTCGGTCGACTGGCCAGCCAGACCGCGCAGCTGCTGCGCGGCAAGCACAAGCCCCAGTTCGCCCCGCACGTGGACGCCGGTGACTTCGTCGTCATCGTCAACGCGGGCAAGGTGGCGCTGACCGGCTCCAAGCGCGACGACAAGATCGCCTACCGCCACTCGGGTCACCCGGGTGGCCTCAAGCGCACCAACGTCGGCGACGAGCTCCGGACCCGCCCCGACCGCGTGGTCGAGCGCGCCGTCAAGGGGATGCTGCCGCACAACTCGCTGGGCCGGCAGATGCTCTCCAAGCTCAAGGTCTACGCCGGGCCCGAGCACCCGCACGCCGCCCAGCAGCCCCAGACCTACGAGATCAAGCAGGTGGCCCAGTGACCACGCCCATGACCACGGCACTGTCCGTGACCGACGCCGACGGGCGTCCGGTGCAGACCGTCGGCCGCCGCAAGGAGGCCATCGTCCGGGTGCGCCTGCTCCCCGGCACCGGCCAGTTCCGGCTCAACGGCCGCTCCATCGAGGAGTACTTCCCCAACAAGGTCCACCAGCAGCTCATCCGTGAGCCGTTCGTGATCCTGGAGAAGGCCGAGCAGTACGACGTCGTCGGCATCCTGCACGGCGGCGGTGTCAGCGGTCAGGCCGGTGCCCTGCGCCTGGCGATCGCCCGCGCCCTCATCGAGGTCGAGCCCGACGACCGCCCGACCTTGAAGAAGGCCGGCTTCCTGACCCGTGACCCCCGGGTCACCGAGCGCAAGAAGTACGGCCTGAAGAAGGCCCGCAAGGCCCCGCAGTACTCCAAGCGCTGACCGGCGTCCGGGGGTCTGTTCCATGGGTTGCCTCTTCGGCACCGACGGCGTCCGGGGCCGGGCGAACGCCGACCTGACGCCGGAACTGGCCCTCTCGGTGGCCCGAGCGGCCGCCAGCGTGCTCGCCGACCGCGACGGGACCTCGCGTCCCGTCGCGGTCGTCGGCCGTGACCCCCGGGCGAGCGGGGAGATGCTCGAGGCCGCGGTGGTGGCGGGGCTGGCCAGCGCCGGTGCCGAGGTGCTGCGGGTGGGCGTGCTGCCCACCCCGGCCATCGCGCACCTGACCGGGCGCACCGACGCCGACCTCGGCGTGATGCTCTCGGCCAGCCACAACCCGATGCCCGACAACGGCATCAAGCTGTTCAGCCGCGGTGGGCACAAGCTGCCCGACGCGGTCGAGGCGGCGATCGAGCGCCGGGTCACCGGTGCCGAGGGCGACGACCACCGCCCGACCGGCGGTGGGATCGGCCGCGTCCGCGAGCTGGCCGGTGCCGCCGAGGACTACACCGCCCACGTGCTCTCCGCTCTGCGTGAGCCGCTGCGCGGGCTCCGCGTCGTCGTCGACTGCGCCCACGGCGCCGCCTACCGCTGCGCCCCCGAGGTCTACCGCCGGGCCGGGGCGCAGGTGCACGTCATCGGCGGCGAGCCCGACGGCTGGAACATCAACGACGGCATCGGCTCCACCCACCTCGAGCCGCTGATCGCCGAGGTGGCCCGCCGTGGCGCGGACATCGGCATCGCCCACGACGGCGACGCCGACCGCTGCCTGGCGGTCACCGCCGAGGGGCAGGTGGTCGACGGCGATGCGATCCTCGCCATCTGCGCGCTCGCGCTGCACGAGAGCGGCAACCTCACCGACGACACGGTCGTGGCCACGGTGATGAGCAACCTCGGCTTCCACCACACGATGCGCGACGCGGGCATCGGGGTGCACACCACCGCCGTCGGCGACCGCTACGTGCTGGAGGCGCTGCGCTCGCGGGGCCTGTCCCTGGGCGGCGAGCAGAGCGGTCACCTGGTCTTCCTCGACTGGGCCACCACCGGCGACGGCCTGCTCACCGGGCTGGCCCTGCTGTCCCGGATGAGCGCGACCGGGGCATCGCTGGCCGAGCTGGCCTCCGTCGTCCGGCGGCTGCCGCAGACGCTGGTCAACGTGCCGGTCACCGACCGGCTGGCCGTCGTGGAGAGCGACGAGGTCGCCCAGGCGGTGAACGCGGTCGAGGCCGAGCTCGGTGACTCAGGCCGGGTGCTGCTGCGCCCCTCGGGCACCGAGCAGCTGGTCCGGGTGATGGTCGAGGCCCCCACCCAGGAGGAGGCCGACGCCACCGCCGCCCGGCTCGCCGCGGTGGTCGCCGCCACCGGGTGACATCCGTCCCGGTCGCGGGGACGAGGCGGGGCCGTCCGCGCCGGTACCATCGGCGGAATGTGCGGCATCGTGGGGTATGTGGGACCGCAGAACTCGCTGGACGTGGTCCTGGACGGACTCCGCCGGCTCGAGTACCGCGGTTACGACTCGGCCGGGGTCGCGGTCGTCGCCGACGGGCGGCTGAGCACCGCCAAGAAGGCCGGCAAGCTGGCCAACCTGGAGAAGGAGCTCGCCGAGGAGGGGCTGCCCGCCGCCACCATCGGCCTCGGCCACACCCGCTGGGCCACCCACGGCGGCCCGACCGACCGCAATGCGCACCCGCACGTCTCCGCCGACGGCACCGTCGCGGTGGTGCACAACGGCATCATCGAGAACTTCGCCGCGCTGCGCGCCGAGATCGAGGCGACCGGCGTCGAGTTCACCTCCGAGACCGACACCGAGGTCGTCGCCCACCTGCTGGCCGCCACCTACCGTGGCCTGCCCGCCGGCCCCGGGCGGCTCGCCGAGGCGATGCGCGTGGTCAGCCGTCGACTGGAGGGGGCCTTCACCCTCGTCGCCGGGCACGCGGCGGAGCCCGACACCCTCGTCGCCTCGCGGCGCAACAGCCCGCTCGTGGTCGGCGTCGGCGACGGCGAGTACTTCCTCGGCTCCGACGTCGCGGCCTTCATCGGCCACACCCGCCGGGCGCTCGAGCTCGGCCAGGACCAGGTCGTGGAGATCGACCGCACCCGCGGCGTCACGGTCACCGACTTCGCCGGCGCGCCGGTCGAGCCCACCGCCTACGACGTCGACTGGGACGCCGAGGCCGCCGAGAAGGGCGGCTACGACTGGTTCATGCTCAAGGAGATCGCCGAGCAGCCGCAGGCGGTCGCGGACACCCTGCTGGGCCGGCTCGGGGAGAACGGCGAGCTGGTGCTCGACGAGGTCCGCCTCTCCGACCAGGAACTGCGCGACATCGACAAGGTGTTCGTCGTCGCCTGCGGCACCGCGTACCACGCCGGCCTGATCGCCAAGTACGCCATCGAGCACTGGACCCGGATCCCGGTCGAGGTCGAGCTGGCCAGTGAGTTCCGCTACCGCGACCCGGTGCTGGACCGCTCGACGCTCGTCGTCGTCATCAGCCAGTCCGGCGAGACGATGGACACCCTCATGGCGCTGCGCCACGCCCGCGATCAGAAGGCCCGGGTGCTGGCCATCTGCAACGCGAACGGCTCGACCATCCCGCGGGAGTCCGACGCCGTCCTCTACACCCACGCCGGGCCGGAGGTCGCCGTCGCCTCGACCAAGGGCTTCCTGACCCAGGTGGTCGCCTGCTACCTGGTCGGGTTGTTCCTCGCCCAGGTCCGCGGGGTGAAGTACGCCGACGAGGTCGCCTCCATCGTCGACGACCTGCGGGAGCTGCCGGCTGCGGTGTCCCAGGTGCTCGCCGGGATGGAGCCGGTGCGCGAGCTGGCCCGGTCGCTGGCCACCGAGGACACGTTGCTGTTCCTCGGCCGGCACGTGGGGTACCCGGTGGCGCTCGAGGGCGCGCTCAAGCTCAAGGAGCTGGCCTACATCCACGCCGAGGGCTTCGCCGCCGGTGAGCTCAAGCACGGGTCGATCGCGCTGATCGGGCCGGGCACGCCGGTGGTCGTCGTCGTGCCCTCGCCGCGCAGCCGCGGGTCGGTGCACGGCAAGGTGGTCTCCAACATCCAGGAGGTCCGCGCCCGCGGTGCGCGGACGATCGTCGTCGCCGAGGAGGGCGACGACGACGTGCTGCCCTACGCCGACCACCTGATCCGGGTGCCGCGCACGCCGACGCTGCTGGCTCCGGTGGTCACCACCGTGCCGCTGCAGGTGCTGGCCTGCGAGATCGCCGACACCCGGGGTCTGGACGTCGACCAGCCGCGCAACCTGGCGAAGTCCGTCACGGTCGAATGACGCGGCGGGCTCCGGGCCCGTCCAGCCAGGCAGACTGACCCGGTGATCATCGGGGTCGGCATCGACGTGTGCCCGGTCGAGCGGTTCGCCGCGTCCTTGCAGCGGACGCCGGCACTCCGGGACCGGCTGTTCACCGCCGCCGAGCAGCGCACGCCCGCAGGCGCGGAGCGCACCGGGGAGTCGCTGGCCGCCCGCTTCGCCGCCAAGGAGGCGCTGGCCAAGGCGCTCGGTGCCCCCGGCGACCTGCAGTGGCACGACGCGGAGGTCGTCGTGGGGGAGCGGGGCCGGCCGCACCTGGAGGTGCGCGGCACCGTCGCCCGGCGGGCGGCGGAGCTGGGCGTCACCCACTGGCACGTGTCGTTGAGCCACGACGGGGGCATCGCCTCTGCCGTGGTCATCGCCGAGGGTGTTCTGTGATCGGGCTCCACACCGCCGAGCAGGTGCGGACGGCGGAGCGTGCGCTGATGGCGACGTTGCCGCCCGGCACGCTGATGCAGCGGGCCGCCACCGGGCTGGCGACGGTCTGCCTGGGGCTGGCCGGCCGGGCGCACGGGCTGCGGGTGGTGCTGCTCGTCGGTGCCGGTGACAACGGCGGGGACGCGCTGTTCGCCGGGGCCCAGCTGGCCGGCCGGGGAGCGCAGGTGACCGCCGTCCTGCTCGCCCCCGAGCGCGCCCACGCGTCGGGCCTGACCGCGTTCCGCCGGGCCGGGGGGCGGGTCGCCGACGACCCCGCGCGCAGCGGGCTGGACCGCGCCGACCTGGTCCTCGACGGGATCGTCGGCATCGGCGGCTCGGGCGGCCTGCGCCCGGCCGCCGCCGACCTGGCCGGGCAGGCGGCCGCCGGGCCCGGGCTGCTCGTCGCCGTCGACCTGCCCAGCGGGGTGGCCGCGGACACCGGCGAGGTGCCCGGGGAGGTGTTCCCCGCCCAGCACACGGTCACCTTCGGCGCGGTGAAGCCCGGACTGGTCGTCGGCGAGGGCCGCCGGCACGCCGGGCAGGTGCACCTGGTCGACATCGGCCTGGGGCCGCACCTGGGCGACCCGGCCGCGCGGCAGCTGACCGACGCCGACGCCGCGGCCCGGATCGAGCCGCCGTCGCCGGACAGCGACAAGTACAGCGGCGGGGTGGTCGGCGTCGTCGCGGGCTCGGCCACCTACCCCGGCGCCGGCGTGCTGTGCACGGGGGCCGCGCTGCGCACCCGTCCGGGGCTGGTCCGCTACGCCGGCACCGCCGCCGACGGCGTCCGGGCCTCCTGGCCGGAGGCGATCGTCACCTCCGGCCGCCCCGGGGACGCCGGCCGGGTGCAGGCCTGGGTGGTGGGCCCGGGCATGGGCACCGACGACGACGCGCGCAGCGTGCTCGCCGAGGTGCTCGCCACCGACCTGCCGGTCGTGGTGGACGCCGACGGGCTGACGATGGTCGCCGACGCCCCGGAGCTCGTCCGCGACCGCACCGCACCGACGGTGCTCACCCCGCACGACCGCGAGTTCGCCCGCCTGTTCACCTGGGCGGGCGGGTCGACCGGGATCGGCGGTGACCGGATGGCCGCCGCGCGTCGGGGTGCGGCCGAGCTGGGCTGCACGGTCCTGCTCAAGGGCGACGCGACCGTGATCGCCGACGCGCACGGGACCACGTACGTCAACGGCACCGGCACCCCCTGGCTGGCCACCGCCGGCACCGGCGACGTGCTGTCCGGGGTGCTCGGTGCGGTGCTGGCGCAGACGCCGGTCACCGGGCTGCCCGCGGTGGAGGCGGCCGCGGCCGCCGCCCACCTGCACGGCCGCGCCGGGCAGCTGGCCGCTGCCGACGGGCCGCTGATCGCCGGTGACCTGGTGCGCCACCTGGCGGAGGCCGTCGGCCGGCTGTACCGGGGCGGTGCCCCCGCCTGAGCGGGCGCGCCTGGGACAGTGGAACGGTGACGACGGTGCAGCAGACCCCCCGGCGGGCCGGGGAGAGCCGGGCCGAGGT